>CAZPST010000001.1:0-34630 GCA_964589185.1 uncultured Roseivirgaceae bacterium
TTTGAGGAACTCAGAAATGAGGAATTTGATCTCCAAGTGGTAAACAGTTCTGATCCAAATGTAAACGTAGCTTTTTCGATAACGAGCTCCGGTATCAAAAAGATAACCGTGACGGCTACTCTATCGGGAGATGACGAGCCTGTTGGAACAGCAACGGTTTCTAATATTACGGCTACTTCGCTGAACAGATTGAATATTAGGATTCCATTTCCTGCGAGCAACGATGCACCTAGCGGATTATACACCATTGCCTATTCTATCGAAACAACTGATGGAAGCAAAGATGGCGGTTCGTATACTATCAATGTGATCAATAATATTCCTCCGGCCTACTGTATCTACGACGAGCCGCTTCCAAGTGGTAAGAATGTTTGGTTGAAAGTGTATTTACCTACATCTGCTCAGATGCCAGGTGGTGACAACACGCTTTATGCCACGGGATCATTTGAAGGCTGGTCTGGTGGAGGAAATCCGGCGAATGCGTTCACGGCTATTAGCAGCACGTGTTATGTATTGGCATTAAATCTATCGAATGGTGATGCATTCAAAATTACTCGTGGAAGTTGGTCGAAGGAAGCACAAGGGTATAACAAATCTAATTTTAGTGACTTTGTATATGCAGGCCAAAGTGTAATTGAATTTGCTGTCTATGATTTTGGAGACACTGATTTCGATCTTTCTGCAGTGGATGCACCTTCTGTACCACTTGCCATCCCTGCCGGGGCAATTGTACCGGGTAAAATGACCGTAGTGGCGCAAGTAACCAACTTTGATGTAGAAGATGGTGACTATTATGTAGTTGTTGAAGGCGCTACTTCTCTAACGGGTGCTATTCCCATGATTCCGTTCGAAGAACTGAATTATCTGGCTGCAGCTGTAGATAAAGAAGAAGGTGTGAATTACGTGGTAGTGAAGGACGTAATTGAAGCAGAAGGAACAAATGCCTATGGTTTTGCCCCGGAAATCACTTGGGATGGCGAAACGAATCCCGTACAAGTTCCAATTGGCAGCTTTGGTGATCCGATTGAGTTACCAGCCTCCATTTATATGACGGGTTCTGCTACAGATGGATGGTCTGGTGGAGGCGACTATGAAATTCCTTCTATTGCTGATGGAGTATATCAAGCAACCTTTACAATTAATGGCGGATCTGAGTACCTACTTTTACCATCAGTTGGTGGATGGGGTAATAAATGGGGTTATGGTGGATCGGGTGATGCCTCATCCGGTACGTTAAGTTCCCCAGGCACTGGAAATAATTTGTCTACAGGAGGACTTGAAACAGGGTCATATACGATTACTGTTGACTTCACAACTGGTACTGGTACCTATGCGCTTGTACCGGCTAATCCTTAATAGATAACTTTATAAAAACAAAGGAGTCATTGCTCATCACAGTGACTCCTTTTTGTTACTACTCATTTAAAGCGAAAGCCATGCGATACATTCTCATTTCAATTGCCAGCATTTTTAGTTTCTCACTCTTCGGACAGGTGGTTGTCACCAATCCGCCATTCCCATCAGATGCGGCACCTGTTACCATCACCTTTGATGCCACGCATGGCACAGGTGGTTTAGCCGGTTATACAGGTCTTGTATATATTCATACGGGTGTACTTACCAATCTAAGCACTGGCCCTAAGGACTGGAAATATGTAAAACCTGGAGCGTGGGGAACAAATACGGACGCAACCAAGATGGCAAGCATTGGTGAAGACCTGTATCAGATCACTTTAGGCCCATCGATTCGTGAATACTATGGCGTTCCGCAAGGTGAAACGATCATAAGTTTGGCCATGGTTTTTAGAAGTTCTGTACAGGTAAATGGCAATTGGCTAGAAGGAAAGGCAAATGGAGGAAATGATATTTTCGTGGATATGTTGACGGAGGAATTTCAATTTCTCATGTACACCCCCACAAAAACGTCCTTTTTGGTTGATCAAAATGAGTCAATTCCGATTAGTGCGCACACCAATTCTTCAGCCACATTTACTGTTTCTGTAAATGACGTTGAGGTCTACAGCGAAGTAGGAGTGACTGAACTAGATTATGATCTCTTTGCCACGCAAGCCTCAGGAACATATGAGGTAGTAGTTAGCGCAACGGATGGTGTGAGCGTAGAAGACGCCACGTTTACATACAGCATCCGCAGTGCCACAGTAAATGAAGCTCGTCCATCAGGCACCAAACGGGGAATAAATTATAATTCAGAAGACCATACACGAGTCACACTTTGCTTACAAGCCCCCAATAAATCGTCTGTATATGTGATTGGCGATTTCAATGATTGGGGTTTTTCATCAGATTATTTGATGAAAAAGGACGGTGAGTTTTTTTGGCTGGAAATTGACGGCCTGGTGCCCAATGAGGAGTACGCTTTTCAATACGTAGTGGATGAATCCATCTACATAGCTGACCCTTACGGCGATAAGATTTTGCACCCACTGGATCAATATATCTCTGATGAAATTTATCCCAACCTAAAAGAATATCCTACTAAGGCCGTAAATGCGGTGGGATTTTATAATACCGTATCTGTTTTAGAGACGGGACAACAAGCTTTTGAATGGACGGATGGCGAATACCAAAAGCCACCAAAGGAAAAGCTAGTGATATACGAATTATTGGTTCGGGATTTTTTTAACAACGGTCAGGAAACCTACAAGAATCTTACAGACACTCTGTCTTATATCAAGAGTTTGGGTGTAAATGCCATAGAACTCATGCCGATTACCGAGTATTCAGGTAATGACAGCTGGGGATATAATCCCAATTTTATGTTTGCGGTAGACAAAGCGCATGGCACAAAAAATGACTTAAAAGAATTTATAAATGCAGCCCACGAGATGGGAATGGCAGTGATCTTAGATATGGTACTCAATCAACAGGAGCAGCCTTCACCACTAGTATTACTTGATTTTAATTTGGCGAATGGCCAGGTGACGCCAAATAATCCCTATTTCAATGTCACGGCAACTCATGAATTCAGCGTATTCTATGATATGAATCATTTGAGCCCCTACACTCAATCTTTTGTAGATTCTGTTAATCATTATTGGATCAACGAATATCATTTTGATGGCTATCGATTTGACTTATCGAAAGGCTTCATGCAGACTGGGTCTTTTCATAACTATAATCAAGAGCGAATTGATATTCTAAAACGCATGTATGATGCAATCCGAGAATACTCATCCGATGCATATGTCATATTGGAGCATTTTGGAGAGAATAGCGAAGAAATAGTACTGTCCAATTACGGTATGATGCTATGGGGGAATATTCATGGGCCATATAAAGAGAATATTCTCGGTACATCCTCTCCTGATATTAGATGGACGCATCATGGCGCCAGGGGGTGGGAAGACATGCACGTTATTGGCTTCATGGAAAGCCACGACGAATCAAGACAGGCGCTTGAAGCGCTATTCAATGGTGGTAGTTCTGGAACTTACAATGTTCGAAACTTGAACATTGCATTAGATAGAATCAAACTCGCATCGGCCTTCTTATACTCGATTCCTGGTCCCAAAATGTTATGGCAATTTGGAGAGTTGGGATATGATCTTAGTATAAATAGGTGTCCGAATGGCACCATTTCAAACGATTGCCGCACAAGTGCAAAACCTAACCCCTGGGACAATACAGAAGGATTTCCATATTACTTGTCGGCCAACCGCACGAAGCTGCGCAAGACTGTTTCTGAGCTGATCAAATTGAAACTGGCGCATGATGTATTTACTACCGGCAATTACTCTATCATAGAGAGTACACTTAGCTCCATTAAGCAAATCACCTTACGAAACTCAACCAACGCCACTGCTCCGTCATCAGCTGTGGAGATGAGCGTAGTTGTAGTGGGTAATTTTGGTTTGACAGCTTCACAAGCGAGTATAACCTTCCCGTTTGCCGGATCTACATGGTATAGTTACTTTGATCAAGGGAAAATACTTTCGTTTAGCGGAAGCACTACAACGGTGACGTTGCAGCCGGGCGAATTTCGACTGTATACCAATTATGCATTGCCAAATCCTGAGCCAGAACTCATGGAAAATTTGACCCCTTTAGCACCTACTAATTTGTTGGTGTCTGAAAGTCAGGATGGAGTTTCTCTGACTTGGACCAATAATTCTACGATCAATGATGGAAACAATGTGTACCGACGAGTGGCCGGAGGTGATTGGGTGAATATTAGCAACAAGGCTCGACTGACAACTACACATTTGGATGCTAATGTACAAGAGGGTGTCACGTATGAATACAGAATAGGCACCTATACCAATGTGGGAGAGACGTTCTCCAATGAAGTGGAGATACTGGTTGAAGAATTTGTTCTTGGATTGAGTGAAGAATTAGCTGCAAGTATTTTCCCCAATCCCACTCGCGACAAATTGACCGTAAAAATGGTAGATAAAGAGCCGCTTTATTACTTCGTGTATGATCTGAATGGTCGGCAGACTGTTCGGGGTAAATTCACAAATGCAGATGCAGTCATTGACTTATCTACCCAGCAAAAGGGCATGTACTTGCTCGAAGTAATAACTAGAGATGGTGAGCGCCATTTCAGTAAGGTAATCAAGCAATAAAGGTATGCGGGCTGTCACGGCTGCCATACTACTGATCTTGCTGGTGATTTCATGTAAAGACGTGAAGTCACCGGCATCATTGGTGCGCTTACCGGATTTCCCATCGCAATTTGTTCAGCCCAGACACATAGATGTTTGGTTGCCTCCAAATTACCCCACCCAGCAGCAATACCCCGTACTCTATATGCACGATGGGCAAATGCTTTTTGACTCCACCACCACATGGAACGGGCAGGAGTGGGGGGTAGATGAGGTTATGGAGCATTTGATTTCGTCGGGGCAAATACGACCGGCCATTGTGGTGGCCATTCATAATATCGATTCAATCCGACATGCGAATTATTTTCCACAAAAACCATTTGAATCATTGGCCAAACAGACGCAAGATTCGCTTTACACGTTGGAGCGTTCTCCGGGGCGTGGTTTATTTGGTGCCAGTGTCGATTCTGACCAATACCTGAGATTCATTGTTGATGAACTCAAGCCATTCATTGATAAAGAATATGCTACCCTACCTGACCCAGCGCACACGTTCATCATGGGGTCCAGCATGGGTGGACTGATTTCGATGTATGCCATTTCGGAGTATCCGGAGGTGTTTGGAGGTGCAGCATGTCTGAGCACCCATTGGCCGGGCATTTTCACCATGGAGAACAATCCCATTCCAAAAGCATTTTACCAATATGTCTTCACCAATCTGCCTGATCCTGCTACGCACAAGCTCTATTTTGACTTTGGAACAGCCACGCTTGATGCGCTCTACGAGCCACTGCAATTGAAAGTGGATTCTATTATTCAATCTCGCGGATACACCTCCGAGAATTGGATCACACAAAAATTTGAAGGCCATCCGCATGACGAAAAAGCGTGGAGAAGCCGATTGCACATTCCTTTGACATTTCTTCTAAACAAACACCCACATGAAATCAAATAGCCTAGTAGTTTTCCTTCTTTTGGCCTCCTTTGGAGTATTTGCTCAGCCCAAACCTACCCATGTGGAGCCGCCTTTTTGGTGGGTGGGAATGAACAATCCCGAACTACAACTTATGCTACATGGTACCAATATCTCCACGCTGCAACCTGAATTTGCTTATGAAGGAGTGGAGTTAAACGAAGTGGTGAAATTGGATAATCCAAATTATTTGGTACTCAACCTGACTATCACTTCAGCAGCCAAGGCAGGCACATTTAAAGTGACCTTGAAGGAAGGCAAGAAGGTGAAATACGCCTTTGAGTATGAATTGAAAACTAAAAGTGTAGACAACAACCGCAATCTTGGTTTCAACAGCAGTGATGTGATCTACTTGCTCATGCCTGATCGATTTGCCAATGGCAATCCGGCCAATGACAATGTGAAGGGAATGCTTGAAGGAACGGATAGAAGCAAACCAAATGGACGCCACGGAGGAGATATCAAAGGGGTTGCTGACCGATTGGATTACATAAAGGAGTTGGGCATGACGGCCGTATGGCTCACGCCTACGTTCGAAAACGATATGACACCTGAGTATGGAGCGTATCATGGCTATGCGGCCACTGATCTGTATGCGATGGATCGTCGATTTGGCTCAAATGAGGAGTTTAATGCCTTTGTGCAAAAATGCCATGACATGGGACTCAAAGTGATTATGGATATGATTCACAATCATGTGGGCGATCAGCATTGGTGGATGAAGGATATGCCCGACAAAGGTTGGGTGCACGATGTGGAACAATACGGAATGACTAATTACCGAGGTGTGGTGCAATCGGATCCGTACGCTTCAAAACACGATATGGATCGATTGGTCAAGGGATGGTTTGTGCCATCTATGCCCGATTTGGATCAGCGTCATCCGGTTTTGGCTACTTACCTAATTCAAAATTCTATTTGGTGGGTGGAATACTCGGGTGTGGACGGCATACGGATGGATACGTATGTGTATCCATACAAGGAATACTTGGCGCGATGGGTGAAAGAAGTGATTGATGCCTATCCCAAGTTCAATATAGTGGGCGAAGCATGGGTAGAGGAAGTGGCACATGAGTCGTATTGGCAGATGGATGCACCCAAAACAGACGGACACAATACCAACTTACCCAGCATCACCGATTTCCAGATCATGTTTGCGCTAGATCCCGGATTGAATGAAAACATGGGATGGAGAGAGGGATTGAGCAAGTTGTACTATGCTGTTTCGCAGGATAGACTTTACTCAGATCCTATGAAAAACGTGATTTTCTTGGATAATCACGACACAGAGCGATTTTTCACCCGAATGAATCAAAATCCGAAATTGTTTAAGATGGGGTATGGCTACATTCTGACCACTCGCGGTATTCCGCAGGTGTATTACGGCACAGAGCTGATGTGGGCTAATGATGACGTGCCGGGAGACGGACGCAAGCGCAAAGACATGCCCGGAGGATGGGCAGAAGACGAGCGCTCGGTATTTACACAAGAAGGCAGAACAGCCCAAGAGCAAGAGGCATTTGAGTATGTACAAAAGCTGACCAACTGGCGCAAAGGCTCAAAAGCCATCCATGAAGGCAAAATGACCCATTTCATTCCTGAAAACAACACCTATGTGTATTTCCGCTATACAGATAATGAAGCAGTGATGGTGGTGATGAATAAAAATAGCCAGCCTACGAAAATGAATCGCGATCGATTCAAGGAAATATTGGATGGCTACAAAACGGGCGTGCATGTGATGGATGGCAGCACCATTGATGTGACAGCCGATTTTGAAGTTGGTCCTATGCAGACGGCTATTTATGAATTAAAGAGGTAATATCGAAAGATTTGTGTAAACAGCTTGGACTAAGACGTGATAGCTGCTCTCGGTCCAAGTTCCACCACTTCCAAATTTTTTACTTGACCATCCGCGAGTGAAAACCGAAGTAAGGTTCGCATCTTGTGAAATCCATGCTTACCAGCAGCGCCCGGATTCATGAATAGCAGCTTATTCACTTTGTCAGGCTTCACTTGCAAGATGTGTGAATGACCGCAAATGAGAAGATTGGGCTGATACTGACGCACATACCTAAGTACGTTAGGATTGTATCGTGGGGGTTGTCCTGCTATATGCGTAATCAAAACGCGCACGCCCTCACGCTCGAAAACTTCTCCTTCTTTGCAATCCACGCGCAGTGATCCTCCGTCAATGTTTCCAAAAACAGCTAGGGTAGGTTTAAATGCCTTCAATTGTTCCAATACATCTTGGTTCCCGATATCACCGGCATGCCAGATTTCATCTACATCTTTGAAGTAGGTAAATACCTTGGGATCAAGGTAACTGTGCGTGTCTGAGAGTAGGCCAATTCTAGTCATAGGGAATGGCGTGCAAGATATTAAACCAGTTCGTTAGGTCGTCCATTCCCTGACATTTTCCCCTCTGATTCAAATTCGTGGCACCACTTTCGCATCTTTTTCGTTCTTTTGACTGTGATGAAAACGAAGACTACATTTTTTCTACTCATTCTTTTTTGTTTTTCCTTCAATCTGCGCGCGCAGGAGGTGAATTGGGTGACATTCGAAGAGGCCGTGGAACTGAACAAAACAAAGCCCAAAAAATTGCTGATTGACCTCTATACCAACTGGTGCGGCTGGTGCAAAAAGATGGACAAAGAGACCTATGCCAATCCGGCCATTGTTAAGGTAATCAATGAATACTATTATCCGGTGAAGTTCAACGCCGAACAGCGCGAGCCGGTCACTTTTGATGGCCATACATTTAACTATGTGGCCTCAGGAAGTAGAGGAGTGCATGAACTGGCTGCTGCGCTTACGCAAAATAAGTTGAGTTACCCCACCACCGTATTTATGGACGAAGAAGTGCGGATCATTCAGCCATTGCCCGGCTACCTCGGGCCAAATGACATGCTCCCCATCTTAAAATTCATTGGAGAAGATCATTTCAAAACTACATCCTGGGAAGACTATCAAAAGACATACGGCAAAGCGCAATAATTTACGATGCGGATGCAACTATTGATTTTTTTGGGTGGTCAATGAAGAAAAAAATAGCATGAAAAAGTTAAGCCTATTCCTAACAGCTCTTATCGTAAGCTTCGCATTGCTTGCGCAAAAGGAGACCACTCGTAGTTTATCATCCTTTACCGAAATTTCGGTTAACGAGGGAATTGATGTATATCTGAAAGAAGGTAGCAAAGAGGAAGCCCGCATTGTAATAGAAGGAAACATCGATATGAATGAGGTTCTCACCGAAGTTTCAGGAGGAAAATTGAAAATTCATCTTGATGGAAACAATCACAGGAATGTGGATGTGACAATTTGGGTCACCTACAAATCACTTAGCGCTGTAAGCGTGTCTTCTGCAGGCACTGTCATAGGTCAGAATCGAATAGTCACAGGAGGTGATTTCAGAGTGTCGGTCAGCAGTGCGGGTGATTTGGATTTAGATCTTAAAGCCAAAAATTTGAATATTAGCGCCTCTAGCGCCGGTGATGCCACCTTGAAAGTGGATGTAACTAGTGTGAACGCATCTGCCAGTAGTGCCGGTTCTATTGATATCTCGGGTGCAGCATCCTCAATAGATGTAGAGGTCAGTTCATCCGGAAGTTTTGGCGGGTATGACTTGGCGGTGGAGCGTGCAGAAGTAAGTGCCAGCAGCGGCGGTTCAGCAAGTGTCACGGTGAGTGAACAACTGGATGCACGAGCCAGTAGTGGTGGGTCTATCAAATACAAGGGAAATCCGCGCATGGACATCAGCACGAGCAGCGGTGGTTCAATTAGGAAATCATAGGGGAAATCTCCTTTCAATAGCATTAGCCTGACTACTTTTGGTCAGGCTTTTTTATATGAGATATTCGATACTTTTCCTCGCACTTCTGCTAGCAGGGTGCATGTCTGACAAAGACAAACGAAATGGTTTTTTTCTGCAAGGAAATCAGGCGCTGGAGAGGGGAGCTTTCAAAGAAGCAATTGAGCACTATACCAATGCCCTCACGGTAGATCCGGCATTTGCCGATGCATTGAATAATAGGGGAGTAGCGCTCATGGAGCGGGGAAATGCCTATGACGCCATTTTGGACTACAATCAAGCCCTGATTATCGATCCTGAACATGACGAGTGCCGCATCAACAGAGCGTACGCATTTGAATATATCGGTCAATTTGATAATGCGCTGGGGGATGTCAACTATCTCCTGAAGAAATCGCAAGATTCGGCCTTCCTCCATTTTTATAAAGGATTGGTACTCACCAAAACCCGCGATTATCGCGGCGCACTAGATGCTTTCAACCAGTCGATAACATTAGGGATGGATCAAACGGAAACGTTCGTCAATGTGGCTACTATCCATTATTTCATTGGCACCAATGATTCGGCGCGCTACTACCTTGATCGTGTCTTTGCCGAAAATCCCAAAGAACCAAATGCGCTGAATACGCTTAGTCAATTGCGCCTGACAGAGGGTGATTTCACGGGTGCATTGTATGCCATCGAACAAGCACTGGAAGTGGTGCCAAAAGAGCCCTTTTTCTTAAATAACAGAGGATTGATTTATCTGGAAATGGGACTACTTGATCGTGGATTGGAGGATATCAATCAAAGCATTTTGCTGAATCCGGAAAATGGCTGGGCCTATCGCAACAAGGGCATTTATCATTATCGAAAGGCGGAATATGATCGCGCAATCGAGTTGTTTCAACGTGCATTGGATACGCGTGAGTTTATTGATGAAATTCACTATTATTTCGGACTGGCACTTCAGGCCAATGGCAACTTGGCAGCTGCGTGTGGGCAATGGAAGATAGGGAAGGAAAAAGGTGAGAAACGATCAATTGACAAGCACTTTGGCTGCTAGCAATTAGCACATTTGGCGTTCTCTAATTCAAACTCGATAGTAGCATGATTGATGCTTACTGTCTTCAATCGCTTTTTCACCTCCGTTTTTAGTTGTTCTAGAGAGGTCATTGATTGATCTTTTACCACTAAATGGACGGAAAGCACATGATATTGACCGTCCATCGTCCACGTATGGCAATCGTGCAATCCGTAAATACCGGGTGTGGATAAAAGTAGGTCGTGTACATGTTTCATGTCCAGATTGGCGGGTGTGCGCTGCAAAATGACATTCAATGAGCTGCGTAGATTTTTGACAACATTGAATAGAATGAATGCGGCGATTAGAATCGAAAGAAGGGCATCCAGAATGGCAAAATCAGTGAAGTGCATCACCACTGCGCCTATAAGTGTGGCAGCCCAGCCCAACACATCTTCGAGCATGTGGAGATACACGGCTCGTTCGGTAAGTGAGGTGCCCGTGTGCAGGCGGAGGGCGGCATAGCCATTTACCAAAAGTCCTAAGACGCCCAATACAATCATGCCCGTGGTATCAGGCTGCACCGGATTGATCAATCTAGGGATGGTCTCGGCAATAATAAATACAGAGCCGATGACGAGTACAATGCTGCTTATAATGGCACCAAGTACAGAAAAACGCTTGTATCCGTAGGTGAATGCTTCATCGCGTTTGCGTTTCGCAATTTTATTGAAATACCATGCTAAACCGAGCGTAATGCTATCGCCAAAATCATGCAACGCATCCGACAAGATGGCCACACTATTTGTAAATAATCCACCTATCAATTCTATGACAGCAAAGACAAGATTCAGCACAAAGGCTGTCCCCAGATTTTTGCTTGAATGATCGTGTGAGTGGCTCACTTACATGCCTCGGCTTGCGTCAAATTGCTCCAGATAATCAGCCACACGGCGCACAAACATGCCACCAAGTGCGCCATCTACCACTCGATGGTCATAGCTGTGAGATAGGAACATTTTGTGTCGGATACCGATCATATCACCATCAGGTGTTTCGATCACGGCCGGTTTTTTCTGAATGGCGCCCAGCGCCAGAATACCCACTTGGGGTTGTACCAAAATAGGAGTGCCCATCACATTGCCAAATGACCCCACATTTGAGACAGTGTAAGTGCCACCTTGCAGTTCGTCAGGCTTGAGTTTGTTTTCTCGTGCACGTTTGGCCAGATCATTCACTTTGATGGTGAGGCCAATGAGGTTGAGTTGATCGGCATTGTGTATGACAGGTACAATCAAATTGCCACTCGGAAGCGCCACCGCCATACCGATGTTCACTGCCGCTTTCTTGATGATTCTGTCACCGTCTACTTGCACATTGATCATTGGATAGTCGCGTATGGCTTTTACTATCGCTTCGATCATGATAGGCGTGAAGGTGAGTGCTTGACCGTGCTGTGTCTGATAGGCATCCTTCATTTTACCACGCCACTTTACGATGGTGGTCACGTCGGCCTCTACAAATGAGGTCACGTGAGGGGAGGTGTGTTTCGAATGCACCATTCGCTCGGCAATCATCTTGCGCATGCGATCCATTTCAATGATTTCATCCTCACCGCTGATGCTAATGGCAACCGGCTGAGGTGCTGGTTTAGCCACAGGTGCAGCCACTGTAGTAGGTGCAGTTCCTGATTTTTTTCGTTCTACAAAGGCCAGAATGTCATTTTTGGTCACACGACCTTCCATGCCACTGCCGGTCACAGCTTCTAGTTCGGCAACAGATATATTTTCTTGCTTGGCAATGCTTCGCACGAGCGGTGAATAGAACCGACCTGAGTCTCCGGTACGTGGTACTTCGGTTGCATGACCATTTGACGCAGTGGCAATAGCCGTTTCCAGAAGTTGCTCCGCCTGTTTCACAGGGTTTTGGCCGTTGGTATGCTGAGCGGGTGTGGCAGCAGGCGCTGATGATGCAGCCTTACTATCGCCCTCAGTTTCGATGATGCAGATAGGCTTGCCTACTTGCACTACGTCACCTTCATTGGCCAATATCTCCTTGAGAATTCCCGCGTGGGTGGAGGGGATTTCGGTATCCACCTTGTCAGTGGCTACTTCTAGTATTGACTCATCTTCTTCGATGCTGTCACCAACATTTTTTAGCCAGGAAAGAACAGTTCCTTCCATTACACTTTCGCCCATCTTGGGCATCATCATTTCAACTGTTGCCATGATTCAGTGGATAAGTAAAAATTACCGGACAAAGATAGCAAGAGGAAGATAGAATTGGGAGTGAAGTTAGTAATCGTCATTAATCCCAAATATTATTTCATTGGACATGAATTAGCCGAAATAAAATAGGAGGATTTTGAATAAGTAAAATGGATGATGCAAACGTTTTCGATGAATAGGTTCTCAGATACCACTAAATTAAAAGAGCATTAGCTTGGTGTTTAAGGCGGGCACGCAGGTTGAGCAAATCAATTGTGCTTAACATGATCGGTAGTCTTTGTAACAAAGGTCACACTAGCGCAAAAGACGAGCGCCTACATTTGCCTAAAAATCAAGTATGTCATTTCTTTCCAAGTTATTTTCATCAACACCAAAGCAAAGCATCAGTGAACTGTTAGCAGCCGGAGCTGTAATCGTGGATGTGCGTTCCAAAGGCGAATACCAAAGTGGGCATTTGCGCAATTCCATCAATATTCCACTGGATAGCCTTCAGTCCAACTTGAGCCGATTGAAAAAGGACACACCGGTGATCACCTGCTGTGCGTCAGGTATGCGCAGCGGATCGGCAAAAAGCCTACTGCAGTCAAAGGGATTTAATGTGGTGAACGGAGGAAGCTGGGTGAGTCTGAAGAAATACGAGAAGTAACCTACTTATTTTTCAATTTCAACTCAAACAAGTCCTTTCGACGATCCTTGAGGTTACGCACACTACCAAATTGATTCAGCTCCATCAGTAGATCTAAGTCCACATCGGCAATTAAGATCATTTCGGTATTTGGAGTAGCCTCGGCTTTTATGCCATTAGATGGAAATGCAAAGTCGCATGGCGTAAACACCATCGATTGGGCAAACTGAATGTCCATATTATGCACATTTGGCAAATTGCCCACACTGCCGGCAATAGCCACATAGCATTCATTCTCTATAGCGCGTGCTTGCGCACAATAGCGTACTCTGGAATAACCATTTTGTGTGTCGGTAAGGAAAGGTACAAATAGAATATCCATTCCTTCATCGGCCAATAGACGACTGAGCTCGGGGAATTCCGAATCATAACAAATCAATATGCCAATGCGCCCACAGTCGGTATCAAAAGCCCGGAGCTGTGTGCCGCCTTCCATACCCCATATTTTTGACTCGTCAGGAGTCACATGCAGTTTTTCGTAACGCTCCACGCCACCGTCACGTTTGCACAGATACCCAACATTGTATAGCCTTCCATTATTGATCTCGGGCATGCTACCGGTGATGATATTGATATTGTAGCCAATAGCCAACTGCGCAAATTTTTCTACAATTTCAGTGGTGTGCTTGGCCAGTTCACGAATGGCGTCAGGTTCCGACAGGTGATTGTATTCGGCCATCAAAGGCGCATTGAAAAATTCAGGAAAGAGCGCGAAATCAGAGCGATAGCCCGACACAGCATCTATGAAATATTCGGCATGTTGCATCAGATCGTCGAGACTCTTATAGGGTCGCATTTGCCATTGGATGAGTCCCAATCGCACAATTTTCTTCGTGATGGAGGGATTTTTACTCGGTGGCTCGTAGTAGATGTTGTCCCATTCCAGCAATACGGCATATTCATTTGATGCATCGTCTCCTTCGAGATAGCCTTTGAGCACGCGCACCGGGTGAAAATCATTGGAAATCTGAAAATCCAATACAGGATCATGAATCTCTTTCCGTTTCACCTGATCGATGTATTGCTTTGGCGTGAGATCTTCGGCGTATTTATGATAATTCGGAATTCGCCCTCCAAATACGATTCCTCTAAGGTTGAGCCGTTCGCACAGTTCTTTTCTATAGTCATAGAGACGTCTGCCAAGCCGCAATCCGCGGAATTCAGTTTTGATAAATACGTCAATACCATAGAGCACGTCTCCATCGGCCGTGTGTGTAGAGAAGGAGTAGTTTCCTGTGATTTCTTTATACGTGTGTCCCACGTCGTACTTGGCGTAATCCACCACAATGGAAAGGGCACATCCGGCTATTTGATTATTCACTTTGATGACCACCTGACCCTCTGGAAAAAGATCGATAAGCGACTGAATATGATACTCTTTCCAGTAGGCATTGGGCATAGATGCATATGCCTCTATCATGGCCGATTTTAACTCAGCATAATCCTGAAGACTTAAATACGACAGCTCAATATTTTCGATTTCTTCCATTTTCAGATTTGTAGCGGTTAGACAAGGTTATGGAGAATTGACTTCACTTGCCCCATTTATTGTGGTTTTTTGCCTAATTTGAAATACAAAGTCATACGCATGGTCTATTGGCTTGTAAGTGGTATTTTTCCGTTTTAAATTGAGCCTTACCGTGGCATTAGGAAGTAACCTCAAAAAACCAGTCAGAGAGAATAAACCCACAACCAAAGTGGTGGAAGCGCATGTGCGTCCTGTCCTACAGGCGCCCGATCTCGAATATACCCCTGATGTTGACGAAATAGATGAAGCGATAGAAGCCAGAGAGCTTATGTGTGTGTTTCGTGCCGGCACCACCGAATATGCTATTCCCATTGCATTGGCAAAGGAAGTAGTGAAGATGAAGCGTTTAGCGCCCATTCCCCAGATGCCCAAACACATCATAGGATTGGCCAATGTGCGTGGCTCCATATACGGAGTGCTCGATCTACAGACTTTTTTTGGCAATGCATCAGAGGCAGCCGATCAGGGGGTATTTCTATTGGTATTGAATGACGACAAATACAAAATTTGTGTTTCCATTCCGAGTGTGCCGGATACGCTTTATGTGACCGAATCCATGAGAGAAACCAATGGTGCCACCCAGATCAAAACCATCAAGAAGAGAGAATTTGTACAGGGAATCATCAAAAAGAACGACCGGTTGATTATTCAGCTTAACATCAAAGAATTGATTGCCAGCCCAAGTTTTGTAAATGAGAAAGAACAATCGGCCAATGGCCAAAAAGGACACTAATTATGCTTAATAATTTCACCATCCGCAGAAAAATGATGTTGTTCATCTTGGGTGTGACTATCGTGATTTACATAGTTACCCTGGGATACATCAGTTTCAACCTTCGCCAAAATGCAATACAAGAGGCTAAAAATCTGGCTGACGCCTACGCCAGGCAAAAGGCATCTGAGATTAAGGCAGTGCTCAATGAAGATATGGCCGTATCTCGTATGATGTCCATGGCCGTGACAGAATATACCGGATTACCCAAGGTGCTGCGCGATAGCCTTCGAAGAAAATTGCTGGTAAACGTACTAAAAGCATATCCTAAATATGATGCTACTTGGATGAGTTGGGAACTTACGGCTATTGATCCGAAGTGGGATAAAACACACGGGCGCGAGCGTACGAATTTCTACATGCGCAATGGACAAGTACAGTCTTCTCAAGAACTAGCCAACCTGGAAGCGGATAATACGAGCGGAATCTACGTTGAGATGAAGCGAAGAGGATATGTGAAGGATGGTCACGAATTATTGTCTGAGCCCTATTGGTATGAAGATTATGACTACTCTACGGCTTCTGGAGATTCGCTGTTGGGAGTATCGCCCACAGCTTCTCATTTTCACAAAGGCAAGTTTGCAGGGGTGATAGGCACAGACATGACAGTGAAGTACTTTCAAGATATGTCTGAGGTGTCTTATAAGCGTGGATTTGCTTTTTTGGTTACAAATCAGGGAACCATCATTGCTCACAAAGACCTTGGCATGTTCAGCAAGCCCATTGATAGTATGAGCATGATGAAGGGGCTTGATTTTGATTTGAAATCAGGAATAAAGAAAGGTGAAGTGACTCCATTTGTTACCTATGATGCCAGTTTTGGGGAGGATGTCTATGTCACGTTTGCGCCTATCAAGGCAGGGCGAACTGATACACCTTGGTCAGCCGGTATCATTGTGCCTGTGTCTGAAATCACCGAGACGTTCGACGGTATATTTAAATGGACATTGATGGGGGGAGCCGCCGGATTGATCTTCCTGACGTTCGTAATTGCTCGATTGGCCAATGGCATCACCAATTCACTCGATCGCTCCAATGCTTTATTGAAGGAATTGGCAAAGGGTAATTTGGATACCTCCAAAAAACTCAGAGTAGAAGGGATAGATGAGCTTAGTCAAATCGCGCATTCGGTCAATACATTGATGGATGAGTTGAATAAAAAGGCGGAATTTTCCAGAAAAATAGGTGAGGGAAACTTGGTGGCAGATTTCCACAGCTCGGGTGAAAATGACGTCTTGGGCGAATCACTCCTGCGCATGCGGGATAACCTGCGCGTGGTAATTGAAGAAACTAAAGAAGCTGTGCAGCAAGCCGGATTTGAAGGAAATCTCTCTGCACGAATGGATCCTGAAGGTAAAATGGGCGCATGGAAAGACCTTACAGACTCGATGAATAGTCTCTTGGCCTCCATTAGTACACCATTCAATTCCCTCAATACACTAGTAGATGCCATGGCCGAAGGAGATCTCACGGTACGGTATCGTGAAGACGCTAAAGGGGACATTTTGCAAATGGCCAATAACCTGAACAAAGCATTGGACAACCTCAATGAACTCTTGGGCGGAATTGTCACAAATGCTAACATCATAGGCGATTCGTCAATGGAAATGCTGGCTGCCAGTGAAGAGATGAATACAAATACGGGTGAGATTGCATCAGCGATAGCACAAATGAGTAGTGGTGCGCAAAATCAAGTGAGCAAAGTGGATGAATCGTCCAATCTGGTGGAGAGTATTTTACGTTCGGCCAATGACATGGGGCATCAGGCCGAAGAGATCAACTCTGCAGCGCAAAAAGGAGCGGAGAGCTCAGACAAAGGACTCAAGATGGTCAATAAAGTGGGCTTTAGTATGAAAGATATTAGAGCCTTTGCCAATGACACCAACGAGTCCATCAAAGTGCTCACTGAGCGATCCAAAGAGATCACACGCGTATTGGGTATCATCACAGATATAGCTTCTCAAACGAACCTACTCGCACTAAATGCAGCTATTGAAGCTGCGCAAGCCGGTGATGCAGGTCGTGGATTTGCGGTAGTAGCCGAAGAAATTCGCAAACTAGCAGAAGACTCGCGCACGTCAGCACGCGAAATCGAAAAGCTCGTGACGGATGTGCAAAACGATACCCAAACCGCAGCTAAGATGATCGAGGTGATGAGTGATAGTATTAAAGGGGGAGAAACAGCGTCCGTGGATGCATCTGAAGCATTTAAGGAGATTGCCGCATCATCTATGCAAACGCTGCAACTCTCAGAGCAAATACTGAATGCGGCCAAAGGCCAAATGGAAAGCATCAAGAATGTGGTGAGCATCACCGAAGGTATCGTGGTGATTGCAGAGCAAACAGCCGCCGGAACGGAGGAGGTTGCCAGTTCGGCTACCGAACTATCAGCCGGTATGGAAAACTACACTCAGCGCTCCGAACGAGTGACGGAAATTGCCACAGAATTGAAAGAACGAGTGGGTAAATTCAAACTGTCAGCAAAACGCGATAGCCAATGAGTATAGTGGCCATCATCAACCAAAAGGGCGGTACCGGCAAAACGACCACTACGATTAACCTCGGCAGTGCCTTGGCGAAAAAGTGGAAGAAGGTAACGTTGGTAGACCTAGATCCGCAGGGAAATCTGAGCTATAGCTTGGGTATCAATGACTCGGAAGGTTCGATGGCCGATGTGTTGCTGGGCGACAAGCAATTAGCTGAAATCCTCATCGATCAGGAAGGTATGCGGGTGGCACCTGCCAATAATCAACTTGCCGATGCAGAACTGTCCCTAGCTGCGTCTGTCAACAGGGAGCATGTGCTTAAGGATGTGCTCAAGGGACAAAAAGACCAAGATTTCGTTCTCATCGATTGTCCGCCTTCGCTTTCGGTACTTACGCTGAATGCCCTGCTGGCCGCTGACCAAGTGATCATACCGATGCAAATGGAGGTGTTAAGTCTTCAGGGACTAGACCAAATAGTGAATACAATAAATCGTGTGAAGTCGGCTTTCAAAAAGAAACTGAAAATTGCGGGTATTTTGCCTGTCATGGTTGACAATCGTAGGAAACTGAGCCAAGAAGTGCACGACTACATTGCAGACAATTATGCCATCCCAATTTTCAAAAGTCAGATACGTGCCAATGTAAAAGCATCAGAGGCACCCTCGTTTGGCAAGAGTGTCATTGCGTATCAACCACGCTCCGCCAGTGCGCAAGATTATCTTCTTTTCGCAGATGAATTTCTAACCATGAATGACTGATGGCACTAGGTAGAAATTTGAAAAAGCAATCGCTCATTCCTGATAAGGAAGATGAAAAGAAAGACACGCCCGTAGCTAAGCCGGTGAAAGTGGAAAAGAAGAAATTGATTGGCACTAAAGAAAAGTCAAAGCGAGAGCGAAAATCACCGTCATCCTTCACCGGAAGCCTGTTTCATTACATCACAGAGCAGACATTGGCGCATCGGTCAGCCGTGCGCGAAAAGTACCAATTGGAGATACAGGCACTTGCCGGCAAGTCGGTTCAGTTGATCGTATTTGATGCAGGGAGTGAGGAATTTGCCGTGGATATCTCATCTGTAAAAGAAGTGATCAGCACGCCCACGATCGCCAAAGTACCCGGCATGCCTACCTACTTCAAAGGCATGATTAAGGTGCGAAAGAATACCGTGCTGGTGATGGATTTGGGTGAGAAATTGCGCATCTCTACAGCGGATGAATTTCCGTACACATTGCTTTTGCGCAGTACCAAGCAGCCGCTCGGCTTGCTCCTGAGAGAACTTCCCCGCACGTTCAAAGTAGACGGTGGGCGAATCACAGGATCGCTACAGGCATTGGAACGTACCTCAAGAGATGAAATATTTGTCAAGGGACTCGTCAGTTTGAATGAGAAATTGGTTTTCTACCTCGACATAGAGGAATTGGTAAACAGTGACAAGGCAGTAGTGGTACCGGATCAATTGGCCAAAAACGAATGAGCATGAGCAAAAGACGTCTCCAAATATTGGTCGTTGACGATTCTGCATTCATGCGGTTATTGCTCTCTGATTTGATCTCAGAGGATGATGACCTAGAGGTGGCTGGTTCAGCTACCAATGGCATGGAGGCAGCCGCCAAGGTGGCTGAGTTATCACCAGACGTAGTGCTGCTCGATCTCAATATGGGAGATTATGATGGGCTGTTTGCCGTGAAAAAAATCATGGCCGAAAAGCCTACACCCATTTTGATTTTGAGCTCAGTGGGCAACACAGACCTGAATCCCATCTTTGAAGCGTTGAAATTCGGAGCGGTGGACTATATGAACAAGCCCGATCGCAACAACTTCAAAATGCGGACGATGCATTCGGAACTGATGAGCAAAATTAAAGCCGCCGCTCGTGCTAAGCCCCGCACACTCCCGGTTACATCTGCACCAAAAAAGGCACTCAGTCGCAAAAAGAAGTCAAATTATGATTTACTGGTCATTGGAGCGTCTACAGGAGGGCCTTCAGCCATCGAACAAATCATCACTGACCTACCGGCAGATTTTAATTTACCGGTCATTGTATGCCAGCACATGCCTACACTTTTCATTACGCCATTTGTCAACAGACTCAATTCGCTCACTGAACTCAATGTGGTCACTGCAGCCAAGTCCATGACGCCAGTGGCCGGAACGATCATGGTGTGCCCCGGACATGCCAACACGGTGCTGCGCAAATCGGGGAGTCGGTTCGTTGTGGAATTTGACGAGACTGTCTATCGCGAATACAACAATCCATCAATCAATGCATTGATGCGAAGTGTGGCCGAAACCTACGGTGAAAAAGCCATAGGTGTGATCCTTACGGGCATGGGCAAAGATGGCGTAGATGGATTGAAGGCCATTAAAGAAACCGGAGGATACACGATTGCTCAAGACAAGGAGAGTTGTATCATTTACGGCATGCCGAAGGTGGCCGTGGAGCAGGATGCGGTGCGTATGTCGCTGGATATCAAAGAAATAGGGGACTATATTGTGAATAATCTCTGATGGATTCAAAAGAAGCCGAATATCGCCATCTGTTTCTCATGGAAGCCCATGAGAACTACGAGAAGCTCAATAACCTGTTTATTGAGTTAGAAAGAGATCCGTCTAGTCGCAATGCCATCAATGGGATTTTCAGGATTGTGCACACGCTCAAGGGCAATGCCATGCTCATGGGGTTTGATAAAATTGCCAATCTCACACATACCATGGAGGATGTGTTTGGCGCTTTGAGTGAGAAGAAAATACTCTTGACAGCCGAACTAATAGAAATACTCTTCCGATGCAACGACAAGTTGGGCGAATTGATAAAATCAATCGAATCAGGAGACAAAGTGAGCTATTTAGGCGTGCGCACCAAGCTCTCCGTTTATCTGAAAAATGCCTTGGAAGGGGAAGAAAGTCCTAAAGAAGAGCAGCCACAACCCGAATTTGAAGAAGTCATCGTAGAGGAAGCTCCTGCAGAAGATACAGCCGGAATCAGTTTTTCGGATGCTGTGCAGATTCCTATTCGTAAAATGGACGATTTGCTTAATCTGGTAGGTGAATTAGTCATTGAGCGTGACAGACTGATTGCCGTGTATGGTGCAGAGGGCAAGAGCACATTGGAGTTTGAAGGTTTGAAGCGCATTTCATCCAATCTGCATTACAGCATAATGAACATTCGGATGGTGCAGATGGGCTTTATGTTCAATAAATTTCATCGAATCCTAAGAGATGCTGCAACCTCTGCAAAGAAGGAAGTGAAGCTAGTGCTGAAAGGCACAGAGGTCGAAATAGACCGCAATATTCTCAAAATCATCAGCGACTCACTCATTCATTTGGTACGAAACTCGGTAAGCCACGGCATTGAGTCAGACGCAGATCGACAGCAGGCCAATAAGCCAAAGGAGGGAACTGTGACGTTGGAAGCCCGACATGAGAAGGACAATGTAGTGCTTACGGTAACGGATGATGGTCGTGGCATTGATACCCAGAAGATTCGTAAAAAGGTAGTAGAGAAAAAAATGGTGTCGGCAGAAGTAGCCGAAAAGCTGCGTGATCCGGAAATCATCCGCTACATCTTCGAGCCGGGCTTTTCCAGTGCAGATGCCGTGAGTGAGCTATCGGGAAGAGGCGTGGGAATGGATGTGGTGAAAAGAGCCGTGGAGTCAATAGGAGGGCAGGTTTTGGTAGATACGGTGCTCGGTCAAGGGACATCTATTCACTTGGTTTTACCATCATCATTGGCACTCAAAGGCGCGCTTTTGTTTGAAATCGATGAGCAGGAATATGCCATTGCATTGGCGTATATTCAATCCGTCATTTACCTCACCAAGAAGGATATTCACAAGATCAGCAATGGACTGATGATCAATCACCAAGACGAAACGATCTCCATCGTGTTCTTAAAGGATTTGTTAGAAACACACGACTTGTCTGCCGTGCATGAAGGTAATTTACTTCATACAGGATATAATAACACACCTGACGATGAGCAATTGAGCGTGATACTCACGACCCATTCCGGTCGCCAGCTGGGGTTAGTCGTGGATCGATTGCAGCGACAAAAGGAAGTGATTGAGAAAAAATTACCCAAACCACTCGATGGAAGTAAGCTCCTAAGTGGTACTACCATTTTAGGTTCGGGCAATGTGTGTCCTGTGGTGGATGTGGCATCCGTCATGGACACGCTGTACTTATCAGGCACCCAAGCCGACTGACCTATGGCGTCCATGGCACCCGATATGATCAGTGATGAAGAGCTTGCAGCACTCATGCAGGCTATAAACAATCGTTACGGGTTGGATTTCACTAACTATGAGCGCACGTCATTGAAGCGGGGCATAGTCCGGCTGATGATGAAGCATAAGATGGACACCATCATTGAGTTGTGGTCCAAAGTACTCAAAGATCAAGAGTTCTTTCTGAGTGCCATTGACGATCTGCTCGTAAACCTTACAGAGCTCTTCCGTAATCCTGACGTATGGATCAAGCTGCGCGATCAAATACTGCCTGATTTTAGAGGGAAAGGTCTGAAAATCTGGCATGCCGGGTGCTCCACAGGAGAGGAGGTATACACCATGGCCATTGTACTTGAGGTCACGGGATTGCTGCCAAATGCCCGCTTGACCGCCACAGACCTCAGTTCTACGGCACTGCGAAAAGCTGTAAAAGGACATTATCCACTGGAGGTATTGAAGCAGTACCTCGTGCCTTTTTTGAAATTTTTCCCCAATCGCAGGCTTGAAGATTACTTTGATTATTTCGACAAGCATGCCTTGATCAAATCAAAATACCAGAACAACGTACTTTTCAAAAAGCACAACTTGGTGACTGATCCGATGTATGACAAATTCGATATCGTTTTTTGTCGAAATGTGATGATTTACTTTGACGATAAACTAAAGAAACGGGTGCTGGATATGCTCTACAATGGCCTCAAAGAAGGGGGCTATTTGATAATAGGATATTATGACATTATGCCGGATTATGGCAAAACATTGTTCGATCTGTATGATGTAAAAACCCGGATTTATAAGAAAAAAGTGAGTGTTAATACCTAAAAAGGAAAGCTATATGCGCATACTAATAGTTGATGATTCGAGCTATATCAGATCTAGATTGAAGGTGACATTGGAAAATAGCGGTTTTACTGTGATAGGAATGGCCGAAAATGGAGAGCAGGCCATTGACATGGCCATGGATTTAGGACCCGATATTATTACATTGGATAATATCCTGCCGGACATGACAGGTGTAGACGTGCTGAAGGCGCTTAAAGATCACGAAGGTCTTACCAAAATCATCATGATAAGTGCCGTAGGACAGCAATCAGCCATCGCCGAAGGATTAGCCAATGGGGCAAGTGAGTACATCGTGAAGCCCTTTCAGGACGAAGAATTATTGCAAATCATCAAAAATATCAGCAAAGACTAGTGACGATTAAGTAGAAACCCTTAGAAGATTATCGTCATGGTTGGCTATCTTGTATCTTATTAATCACCAACATAATCCGTATGATCTCCAGCTTAAATGAAAACGAAATGAAGGTGGCCAGCAAATTGATATTTGATGGTCTTTCTATGGCTAAATCGTCCATGGAGCAAATCCTGCAAAGCCCAATTACTATCCAAAAAATAGATTATAATGATGAAGCTGGCATCCATCGCTTTTATGATGGCGGAGAAGGGGATGTGCACCTCATTAAAACTGAATTAATGGGGGAATTAAAGGGCGTCAGTCATTTGATTTTTTCGGCTGATGAAGTGGCAAAATTGTACAAAGCGTGCTTGCCCGATCACGTTACTTTTGATGATTCTAATGAGAGTGCCTTGATGAAATTGGGCTTTCTCACAGAGATAGACAACATGGTGGCAGGAGCGGTCATTACAGAGTTTTCTAATTTCCTTGGCGTAGAGATATATGGTATGGTACCTTCGCTCACAGTAATGCATGCCAATGAAGTGAATGCCTATTTAGATGCTGAATCCACCGATATGGATTCTGTGATCCATTTCAAAGCTGTTTTTCACGGCAAAGAATTGGATATTTCCCCTGATTTCGTCTGGGTCTTCCATGATAAATTTGTGGACAAAATCAAGGGACTAGTATAGTACGATATTGAATTGAAAGAAACTTAACTGAGAATATAATTATGAGTAAGAGTGTGTTGATTGTGGACGATTCCATCTACATGAGATCATTGATAAAGTCGGCTCTTACGGGTGCCGGCTATAATGTGGTAGGTGAAGCGCAAAATGGTGAACAGGCGATAGATCTGGCAATAGAATTACAGCCCGACCTAATCACCCTTGACAATATTTTGCCCGATATGATGGGGTTTGAGATTCTTAAAGTCCTAAAAGATGAAGGCGTAGAATCTAAAGTCATTATGGTAAGTGCCGTAGGGCAGCAGACAGTGGTCAATAAGGGACTGTCGTTAGGAGCCTCAGAGTACATTGTGAAACCTTTTACAGAGGAAGATTTGGTTTCTGTAGTAAATAGGGTAATTTCCTGATGTAAGCGCGTCACACAAACGAATGATCAAAAAATTATACAACCTGCCGATCCGACAGAAGTTTGCGGTTATTATTTTACCGCTTATTCTTATCGTCTTGGTGTTTGATTATCTTCAAATCAAGCATCATTACGTGGATTTTAATGATTCTAAGCGTCTGAATAAGGCCATCACAGTAGGAATTGAAATCAACCATGTAGTACACGAACTTCAGAAAGAACGCAGTATTTCAACAGGTTTTCTTTCCAATCAAGGAGCCACTTTCAGCGATGAGTTAAACGAACAGCGATCCAAGACAGATAGTACGCTGAATCAATACTATACCGAGATAAGTAGCAAAGCGCTCAAAGATTTAGTAGGCATTCATCAAGAAGATATTGATCAGTTAAATACCTGGTTTGATAAACTCAAAGTGCTTCGAGCCAATATTGATGCGCACGACATCACGTCCGAACTGTCTATCGAGAGCTATTCAGATATCAATAACATGGCACTTAATACTGTCATTCGATTGATTGATGAAACCCGAGACAAGCAAGTGGCACAGCAAGTGCACGCTATCATCTATTTTCTGAAAGCCAAAGAGAATGCGAGTATCGAACGAGCCATTGGCACCCAAGCCTTTTCCTTAAGTCATTTGGATTTTGGGCTATACAACAGATTCACCAGGCTTGTAGCCAATCAAAACTCGTTTTTTGAAGCGTTTCAAATTATTGCGGATGAGGAATCAAATGAGCAATATTCCACCATCTTGTCAGGTGATGCCGTCTCTGAAGTGAAGCGGATGCGGACGGTTTTGTTTCAAAATGATTCATTAAGTGAAAATGCCGCACATTGGTACGATGTGAGCACGGAGCAAATAAATCTTCTTAAAAAACTTGAAGACGCAATGTCTGATCGGATACAATCTCGTACAGAAGATATTGCGATCAGTTCCATGCAAAAATTCTGGTCATTCTTGGTCTTGGATATTTTGATTGGCATTCTCACATTCTGGTTGATGACCACACTAGCGACCAACTTGCTCAAGAACGTCAAAATACTTGATGATTTTACAAAGAAAATTTCATCCGGTGATCTCACGCAGAAAGTAGTCATTGACTCGCGGGACGAATTAGGCCAGTATGCCAAAACGTTCAATCAGATGGTGTTGGAGATTCGCAAGTCGCACTATGCGTTGCGCCAGCAGCGTGACAAAGCAAAATTTCTTTACGAGAACATCTATCGCGTCTCCATGGTTGTGTTCGAAAATATCCAGCAGGGTATCTTCTTGTTGGACAAAGAATTTAAAATCTCAAAGTTTCACTCGCGAGCGATGAAGGGCATCTTTGCCAATGACCGCATTGCCGGTGAGAATTTCGCCAACTTCATGCGTCCACTCATTTTGCCACGCGAGTTAGAGGCACTTGAGATGTTTATGCGGCACTTGTTCAATGAGGACATGGATGAGGACGTGGTGAATCAGTTGAATCCGATTGATCAAGTGAAAATCCACACCGAACAAAACGGCGTGGTGGCCACCAAGTACATCCGCGTGGATTTCACACGCGTGTATCGTCAGGATAAAATCCAGCATGTAATGGTGACCGTGTCTGACGAGACTGAATCTATCCTATTGCAGCAGCATCTGGATGAAGCAGAGAAGAAGAAGCAGCAAGAAACCGAGCGTGTACTCAGCATCCTCAAAATCGACCCATCCATTTTGCGTGGTTTCCTTCACAATTCGCGAAAAATGCTGAAGAGTATTTCGCAGCGATATGAGCAGCACGACAAAGGTGATTTCGATGAATTGCTCAGTTTTACCATGGACATTATTCATAACCTAAAAGGAAATGCGGTAGTGATAGGCATGGATTTGATGTCGAATAAATTCCATGAAATTGAGGAGACCATCACCCAATTGAAATCGCGTCAACTTCGTGGAAAGGACTTTTTGGCTGTGTTGTATGAAATAGATGAGGCCGATCGAATGATTGCCGATATTTCAGAAATGCTCTACAAGATTGTCAGCATTTACAAGAAATTTCCTGCTGAGGGTCATTCCGTATCCAATATAATGGTGGTGGACGCACTTGAACGTGGGGCAGAGCTCATCAGCAAAGAGGTAGGGAAAAATGTGGAGGTCAACTTCAAAAACGATAAGAACCTCTCGATACCTGAAAAATACGTGGAGCCATTCAAGGATGTCATGATCCAACTCATTCGAAATTCGATCATTCACGGGATCGAAACGCCAAGTGCACGAATCACGGCCGGTAAGGTGATCAAAGGTGAAATTGGTATTGAATTGGACAAAACAGCTTCCGATGATTTGGTGATTCGCTACCACGATGATGGAGCCGGTTTGGATTTGCAAGAGATCAAAGTAAAAGCATTAGATAGGGGTATTGTGATGGGCTTTGAGCTAGAGAAGATGTCGGATCAAGAGCTGGTAGAATTGATTTTCTTGGAAGGATTCTCTACATCTGAAAAATCAAATAAGCATGCCGGTCGTGGACAAGGGATGCACCTCGTGAAATCAATTGTAGCAGACCATGGTGGCACATACGCATTGACCTACGAAAAAGGAAAGTCATTTGGTATTACCATTACATTCCCAAGTACAGGTGAAAAGCTGGAGCAAGAATGAAAAAGCGCCTTCTCATAGTAGATGACTCCTCTATCATGAGGAGAACCATAGAAAAGAATCTAGCCGAGTATGATTTAGAGATCATCGGTCAGGCATCAAATGGCAAAGAGGCATTGGAGATGGTGAAAAAGGAAATGCCCGATGTGATTACACTGGATATCACCATGCCTGAAATGAACGGTATAGAGTGTTTGGAAGGAATCATGAAAATTCATCCTACGTGTAAGGTGATGATCATCACGGCACTCTCGGATAAGTTGACCGGTTTGATAGCCTTAGATAGGGGAGCTAGGGGTTTTTTGTACAAGCCTGTGAGTGCGGAGGATTTGGAGCGATCGTTCAATAAATTATTGAAGCGAAATGGAGAGTAGAAAGGAGGAGTTCGAAGCTACATGCAATTTGTTCATCAATTCGGTGAATAATTATTTCAAGCATCTCACTGAGATTGATTCCAATATTAAGGTGCCATACCTCAAAGAATCTCAGGGATTGGTGCTCAAGGATTATACAGGCATGATTGCCATTTCTGGCAGCCGAAAGGGCTTTGTATATATCTCTGCCAATCGAGACATGTTTGGTGATTTGATCCACATGTTTATCGGCATTGAAGATCCGTCTGACGAGGATATTTTGGACATGGCCGGTGAAATATCCAATGTGGTGGCAGGTAATGTGCGTGCCAATTTGGGTGCGAATTTTATGATTTCCGTACCCATTGTATTTGAAGGTATGCCTTCCGAATTGAAAATACCGGAAGATATTTCAATTTACGTGATACCGATCCAATGGAACAACCATGAGGCTTTTGTTGTATTAGGATTAGAATAGGCGAAGATGATAGAGCAGGGAAATTCCAGAAAGACAGATGCGAAGGCTAATTGGCTACTCAATCTTGATAAGATTGAGGATAAGACGCGTCGCAATTATTTCTCAGGCTTACCACAGGAGCACACATTGTTGGATTTCTTCACCTATGCTTTTGTGATCAATAAACCCAAAGGCCGTGTGGGGGGCGATGGATTTTGGTTGCATGAAAACGGAGATGATGTCTATCTAGCCTTGTTCACCTGCGTGGGCGAGGGGCATTTGGCGCACATGATGATCCGCATTTATATGAATGCGCTCAAGAAAATGGTTAATGAATACGCCATTGATTATCCCGGATCCATCCTGCAGTTTGTGCACAAAGAGGTTCAGTCTCGATTTAATAGCAAAAACAACATCCTATTGAATACCAATGCCAATATTGGTATTGTCAAACTCAATGCAATCACCAAATCGATGGAATTTGCTGGAGCTAATATGAATTTGATTCAAGTGGCGCGTGATGGTGTGCGCATTATCGAAGGAGAGAAATATCAGGTAGGAGATACAGGTAAAGAGAAGCCAACATACAGTTCCAATTCGCTAAGCGATACAGATACTTCGTCGTTCTATTTGTGCAGTTCTGGCATTTTTAATCTTATTGGAGGGTCTGCGTTCAAGAAGTTGTCGCAGAACGAGCTCACAGATCATCTCAAGGCTATTCAGAGGTATCCTGTATCAAGCCAAAAAGAGCATGTAGAGGAGTTCATGGCCGATTGGACAGGATCAAACAGGCAGAATGATGACATTCTGGTGATTGGTTTTACGCCTTGACATTTTTTCACATTTCCAGATTTTCTTTGAATCTGGCTCTACAATTATTTTCTTTCAATCTTTTTTGTGAGCAAGTGCTGCCTTCACAAATTTTGTAAATAAAGGGTGAGGGTTCAATACAGTGGATTTTAGTTCGGGATGATACTGGGCAGCCATAAACCATGGATGATTATTCAATTCCATGATTTCCACTAAATCAGTGTCCGGATTTTTACCCGAAGCGATCATTCCCGCTTTTTCAAAATCTGCTAGGTACGCATTGTTAAACTCGTATCTATGTCTGTGTCGCTCAGATATTTTCAGCGAGCCATAGATCTGATGTGCCTTCGATCCTTTCGTAATCACACAGTCATAGGCCCCCAGTCGCATAGTGCCGCCCTTGTTTTTGATGTTCTTCTGATCTTCCATCATATCGATCACCGGATACTTGGTCTTTGGATCCATCTCGGTACTGTGAGCCTTTTTTAGTCCAAGCACATTTCTGGCAAATTCAATCATAGCGCACTGCAATCCCAGACAAATACCGAAGAATGGAATATTGTTCTCACGCGCATATTGCACAGCTACTATTTTTCCTTCTATGCCTCTGTCGCCAAAACCTGGGGCAACCAGAATGCCATCCATTTCTTTGAGGTTCTTGCCCACAGTGTCCGGTGTGAAATCCTCAGCATGCATCCAGTGCACATTTACCTGACACTCATTTTCCGTACCTGCATGCACAAACGATTCTGCAATTGATTTGTACGCATCCTTCAGTTCTACATACTTGCCAATTACCGCGATATTGACCGAATCAACGGGGTTTTTGAGTTTGCTCAAAAAGTTTTTCCATTGCTCCAGTTTCGGATCCTTTTTATGCGAGATTTTGAATTTGGAAAGTACCCGCTCGTCTAGTTTTTCTTTACGCATCAATACAGGTACGTCATAAATCGTCTCTGCATCCATGGCTTCTATCACATGGTTTACAGGCACGTTGCAGAAAAGTGCCAATTTCTTTCTGATTTCCTGATTGATTGGCTTTTCTGACCGACAAACGAGAATATCGGGCTGAATTCCTGCCTCTAACAGTTCTTTCACCGAGTGTTGCGTGGGCTTTGTTTTTAATTCACCTGCAGCTGCCAGATAAGGTATCAGTGTGAGGTGAATAGAGACGCAATTGGTTGGGCCCAGTTCAAACCGCGCCTGACGTACCGCCTCTATAAAAGGAAGTGATTCGATATCGCCTACACATCCTCCTATTTCGGTAATTACTACATCGTACATTCCGGTTTCGCCCAGTTTGTACATGTTGTTTTTGATTTCATCAGTGATATGCGGGATCACCTGAACAGTTCGGCCTAAGAATTCACCTCGTCGTTCTTTGGTGATTACATCATAGTAGATACGTCCGGTGGTCACATTGTTTGCTTGTGACGTGCGTATATTCAAGAATCGCTCGTAGTGTCCTAAGTCCAGATCGGTCTCCGCGCCATCGTCCGTCACATAGCATTCACCATGCTCGTAAGGGTTGAGTGTGCCCGGATCTACATTGATGTATGGGTCAAATTTCTGTATGGTCACAGAAAGCCCTCGTGCTTGAAGTAATTTGCCCAGAGAAGCAGCGATGATGCCTTTTCCGAGTGAAGATGTCACTCCGCCCGTAACGAAGATGTATTTAGCTTTCTTAGCCATTCGTTGATGTTGTTACGGGATGCAAATTTAGGACACTTACATGCGTGGATGGCCGAATGAAAGATTTTTATTTTCTGTCCCACGTAAGGCGCTGACTTATCGAAACATTGAAGAACCCGGATGGATTCACACCCAAATCTTCTCCCGGTAATTGTTGCGGAAAGGCGTAGGAATAACTGATCAGGATATTAGTCTTGTTGATGCTGAAAGTCAGGGGAAGACTGAATGTGTAGTTTAACAGCGCAAATGTGTCGCTTTCTTCCAATGTGTTTAAGAGTTCTTTGAGGGAGGCAATGTCTGCTTCAGACCCTTCATTGAGCAGTCGACGTGTATTCCGCAATTGGATTGCTTCGGCAGTGGTGATGCGCCCATTTACCACAAGAAAGCGAATCTCATCATCTGTAAGTTGCTGAACACGGAGCAGGTACGCATCTATTTCTTCGGTGGAATACTGATAGGTGAATATGCTAGTAGTACCTGCAATCATGGATACAGACGGATACAGGGTTATAGTTTTTACTAGCGGTACTCCTTTGATCCGTATTCGGCGACTTAGGCTTGGTATCAACCGATGACCCGTGTCTTTTCCCCACAAAAAGGCATAGTCTACCCCTATATCTACGGCCTTCGTGTTTCGAGTGATTGAAGTTCCCATACTGTTTGATAGATCGGTAGAAAAAGAATTATGAAAGAATGAGCGCTCTACATAGGGATTGATTGTCCACTTGAGGCTGGGCATCCAAAAATAACCCGCATGAAGAATAGTTTGATATGCGGCAGGTCTGTAATTGGTATCAAAAAAGGTGCTTACATCTGTATAAAAACCTGATTTGTGATAATAAGCCAAGCCTGTGGTGTAGCCTTTTTGTTCAAGATTGAAATCTCGTCCGGCAGTCAAGCGGCTAGACATGTAGCCCAAACGAACGCTAATTTCAGAAGTAGGAGAGGGCAGGAGCAACACACTATCCAGAAAGCTGAATAAGGCAATAGAATCCATTTCCAGCTCCAAATCAGCCAGTTGCTGCTCAATGCTCAGCGAATCTGACTGACTGTGAACACGGAATGAAATAATGAGTAAGCCAAGAACGATCCAGCGCATGAATTAGGTAGTGTGGCGCGTCGGTTAATTCCTTCGGCGCTGTAAATCCTGATTGCCTTGCTGGCGCTCCTGCATTTGTTGTCGGCGTTGCTGCTGCTCACGCAAGCGATTGAGGATCATTACTTTGAAGTCTGATTCAGCTTTACGCAGACTCAACATCTGCCGATTGTCTATGACTTGAAGCAAACGCTCAGAGTAGGTGCGTTCCAATTCGATGGTACGTTCTTTCACCTGCATTCCCAGCTCCAGCAAGCGCTTATTGTCATCATCTGAGGCCGTTTCCGGATTGTGACGGTTTCTTGCTTGCGTGAATTCCCTTCGCACTTCTTCTTGCCTACGGCTGTACTCATTATAAATTGGCCAAAATTTCTCAGCCTGCGCAGGCGTAAGCTGCAGCCGCTCTGTGATAAGGGCAATTTTAGCTGCCTCTATCTGTTCTCTCGGATTTCGTTCGCCCTTGGGTTGACTTACTGCCGCCAAACTTGCGACAATCAGGGCTACAAATAGGGTGTACTTTTTCATGGTATTATGAGTTAATTTCGTTTTCGTATTCCAATAAGAGTTGGTCCAAATCATCTGTTTCCAACTGTAAATCATCGAAGGCGTCTTCTTCTTGCCATAGGTCATTGATCACGTTAGGGCTCACGCCTTCTAATAGCTCTGCCTCGCTGAATTCGCTGATGTCCAGATATTCTAATAAAGTCTCCTCATCTACTTGCGCCAACATTTGCTCGGCGGTGAGTGTTGTGTCGCTTTGGTAGATCCAGATGACGGCTACTAATGTGAGCATTGCTGCTGCAGCCATCGCCCATTTCAATTGTGGCGCGGGGAGCCACGCACGCTTTTTCTTGTCCTGAATACGCGCTTGTATGTCCACAGTCAATTGATCGAAGTAGCCTTCAGGCACCTGAAAAGGTGACTTTTTGTTCAGCTCATCTAGTTTTATTCGTTTCATTGCAGCATTTGATTTAAAAAGGCGGCTATAGTTTAATGTGGATTGAGAAATTCTTCCATTTTTTTTACTGCGTGGTGATAGCTGGCCTTGAGTGCACCTTCGCTCGTACCCGTGATTTCAGCCATCTCGCTGAATTTCATTTCATCGTAGTATTTCATGTTGAAAACCAATCGCTGTTTGTCCGGCAGTCTGAGCAGTGCTTTTTGCAGTTTGAGTTCAATTTCATCTCCTGTCATCAGATTTGCCTGATCTAATTTGCCCATTAACTCGCTTGTCACGTCATGAATAGGAAGGAAAAAGCGGCGTTTTTTCTTGTTGAGAAAATTGAGGCATTCGTTGGTAGCAATGCGATATATCCAGGTGAAGACCTTTGAATCTTCCCTAAACGAATCGAGGTTGTTCCACACCTTTACAAATATGTCTTGTGTCACATCATTGGCGTCTTCATGGTCGATTACCATTTTGCGTACGTGCCAGTACACGCGCTGTTGGTAGGTTTTCACCAGTAGGTTGAACCCATAGTGGCGTGTTTCTGAGCTTCGTAGTTTGGATATGATGAACTTTTCGTCCAATTTTTTTGGTAGTTTGCGGCCTTAGACAGCTAAATAACAGATTCGTTTAAATGTAGTAAGAAAAATAATGAACTGCTTTTCTTTGCAGCACGTTAGCACCATGTCAAGTTAGAACTATGGGAATAAGTCAGGATATACAACAAAAGACGTTTAAGTCGGAATTTTCGAAGGCACTGATCAATATCTTTTATACCAGTGCTTGGCTTAATCAAAAGCATGCGGATGTATTCAAAGCGCATGACCTCACATCGCCTCAGTTTAATGTGCTGCGCATTTTGAGAGGCCAGCATCCCAAGCCGGCCACAGTGAATCTCATTATTGATCGCATGCTGGATAAGAGCTCCAATGCGTCTCGTATAGTTGATCGATTGGAGTTAAAAGGGCTAGTTGTTAGGAAGCAGTGCCCGAGCGATAGACGGGCAGTAGATGTGATTATTTCTGATTCAGGATTGGCTGTACTCAAAAAGATGGATTCAGAGCTCGACGCTTTTCAGGAAAAAATCTGCAATTTATCCGAAAAGGAAGCTGCAAAGCTCAACGAGCTATTGGACAAAATGCGCCTATAATTCCTGAAGTAAATCTTTGATTCCGGCTTTGTCACCCTTTTTTCTCACCACTAGCATGGATGCTCCTGTGTGCATCATCACAATTCGCTCCGCCTTGCTACCGATGAACAGCATAGACGCAGCTGTCTGCCCTCTAGCTCCTATGATTATCAATTCGGTCTTGTGTCGTGTTGCTTGATCCTTGATGTCTGAAACGAAATCCTCATTGTCATTGAGTGAATAAATCGGCTTAATTTTTCGTCCGCCGGTTTCAATATTCTTCATGAAAGCCTCATAGCTCTTCATGGCATTGTCTTTCATTATCTGGGCAAATTCTTTGTGTGTTTTGCCGGTATAATGATAGCCCGAAGGCACGGTGTATACGTTTTGCGTATACAGTTCCACAAGTTCGGTGGAGAGGATGGCAAAATCCAACGCCTTCTGCACGGCCAACGCTGAGTGTTCCGAAAAGTCGATAGGAACCAGTATTCGCTTGAAATCAAATTTTCGTCCTTCGGCCACCATCAGAAAAGAGCAATCTGCCCTACGTGCCAATCGGCTCATGAGTACGCCGGAGCTCGTGCTTTTCTTCTTGCGACCGGCTATGATTAGGTCTATTTTCTTTTTGGTGGCATACGATACAATTGCTTTGGCTGGGGAGTCATCCTGCATGATCTTAATGCGCACATCCAAATCAGGCCAGGTGAAATGTTTGATTACAGATTCTCGTATTTGCTGTTTGCGCTCTTCCAATGCTTTTTCCATGAAATCAGGAAATTCCTTTTTCATTTCCTCCGGCAAATCAAAGTCGCGCATGACATTGACAAACGTGATTTCGGATGGATTCAATTCACAGATTTTGCCTGCAGCATGGATGACGTCTTCATCCATTTCAGACTGATCCAAACAAACGAGTATCTTGTCGTATTTTTCCATTCAATGTGCGATTTCGCTGCAAATTTAAG
>CAZPST010000002.1:0-34434 GCA_964589185.1 uncultured Roseivirgaceae bacterium
CTGATTTTTTAAACCTCAATATAAAAAAGAGGATGCCCTTTTGAGACACCCTCTTATCTGATAATTATTCTATTGCTTATTCAGCCACTACATTGAGGATAATGGTGTGGTGCACTTCTTTGTGCAAGTCAATGACTGCTTTGTGCTCACCTGTTTCCTTGATGTTATCTACGCTGATCTTCTTTCTGTCAATATCAAAACCCTGTGCTTTCAGGGCATCTGCTACCTGAATGGCCGTGATAGATCCGAAAATCTTACCACTTTCGCCAGCTTTTGTTTTGATCTCAAGTGTCAAATCACCCAATTTGTCAACAATTGCGGTGGCATCCATTTTCAGCTTTTCTGCTTTGTGGGCAGCCTGACGGATGTTTTCAGCAATCTTCTTGCGATTTGAATCATTAGCCAAAATGGCCATGCCCTGAGGAATGAGGTAGTTTCTACCGTATCCGGCTTTCACCTTCACTGTGTCATTCTTATAACCCAGTCCTTTTACATCATCTCTTAGTATTACTTCCATGTCCGGTTTACTTTAAAGAGTCTCCTACGTACGGCAATATCGCCAAATGACGTGCTCGCTTGATGGCTTGTGCCACTTTGCGCTGATACTTCAGGCTAGTGCCTGTGATGCGACGAGGAAGGATTTTACCTTGCTCATTTACCAATTTCATTAAGAAATCAGGCTCTTTGTAATCAATATACTTGATTCCACTTTTCTGGAATCGGCAGTATTTCTTGAGCGTTTGCTCGCGGTTGATGGGTTCGTTCTGAAGTGTCATGCTGCTACCTCTTCTTTGTTTTCACTTGGTTTCTTTTTGAATGCTCCTTTTCTGCGCTTCTCATTGTAAGCGAGTGCGTGCTTGTCTAATGCGATGGTTAAGAATCGCATTACCTTCTCGTCGCGTCTGTACTCGATCTCGAGTTTGTTGATAAGCTCTGGTGCCGCACGGAATTCAAAAAGCTGGTAGAAACCAGTAGTCTTGTGGTCAATAGGGTATGCCAACTTGCGTAGGCCCCAATTTTCCTCATTCACGATCTCTGCGCCATTATCGACGAGGACCCCTTTGAATTTGGCGACAGCATCCTTCATCTGAACGTCAGATAAAACGGGAGTTAAAATGAATACTGTCTCGTAATTTTTCATTGTTAATGAATTGATTTTAAAAATGAGGTGCAAAAGTAAGAAAGTGTTTGGAGTTTTGGGATGTATACCGCAATCTTTTTGAGGAAAAAAGCTTGGGTAAGTGAGGATAGATCACTGAACTACTTCACCACAAAGCTCCCCACGCCCATGCGATAATCATCCGTGTACACTTCCACGGTGTGTTTGCCGAGGGCATATTCGCTTCCCTTGTTGTATAGCAGCGATACCTTCTGCTTGGTGCGATCATAGAGGATTTCCTTCTTGGCTGTATAGAACATCTCACGTCCTTCAAAATTGAACGATCCTGATCCACGCGTGACATCAAATAGCACTTGATTATCCGGGCCAATTACGCGCACCAGCAATTCCTTGCCTTCTATCGGGGCTACCTTATTTTCTTCAACTGTGAAATCTATGCGTAAATTGGTTACGTGTCGGTTTCTAAATTCTGCCTCGCGTTCCTTGCCGCTCTCGTTCACAGCAAAAATCTGCATACCACTCACTTTCAGCTGTGAGGCTATGGCCACTTGTTCAGTGAGTTTTTCCTTGGTTTGTGTAATCGTACTTATCGAATCTTGCAATTGATTTTTCTCGGTTTTGAGCGTGGTATTTTCTGTGTAGAGCTGCTCGTTCTGCTTTTTCAGTTGTACAATCTCAGCATCCTTCAATACGAGCAATTCCTGATAGCCGTCTACTTTGTCCTTCAATGAGGCAATGATGTTGCGGTTGGCTTGATTGGACGTCAACAATTTACGTTTCTCTTGTTCCAATTCAGCCTTCACCAGCAGCAGTGTGTCTATGTCTCCTCCCAAGCGCTGAATCTCCAATATTTTCTTATCCAATTCACTTCCTATTGAGTCCAACTGCAATACGGCATTGTTCAACTCCATTTGGGTGTTCTCCACCTCCACTTTCAATTCCTTGTTTTGCATGAAGAAATACACCAGCACGGCCATCAGCAGCACAGAGATGCCAATGAAAATGGGTAAACGGTTTGTATTCTCCTTCTTGGGGGCGTATTGCTGCAAATTTTCCTTACCTGTATCGTTAGTTTCCATTTTTCTTGTATTTAATTCGGACTGCAAAGGTAACTGATCAGAACCTCAACGTGAAGTGTTGCTTCTCTATTGGATAGCGAGGGAAGATTAATCCGGCTTGAAACAAATCAATCGTGAGCGTATAACGTGGATCAGCCACGATGGCCCTCCAGCCTAATGCCATATCGGGTGACCAATAAATGTCATGAATCACCACACAGCGTACTTGTGGGCAATGCGCCAGTATTTTGTCCAAACAAAACTGGACAGCACTTGCTCGATGATCTGCATCTAGAAATACCACGTCGGGCTGATATCGCTCTAGGGTGGATTCCAGCAATTCATACATATCTCCCAGCAGCAAATCAATTTTGGGATGTTCGCCACAGGTCTTTCGTGCCAATTGATGAATAATGGCTGACCCTTCTATGCTGACCACTTTCTGCACTGTCTCGCTCAATGCAAGGCTTCTGGCATTGAGGCCGAGCGATGTGCCCGTCTCGAGTACGGTCTCCGCTTGTAAGTAGTCAGACAATAGCCTCAAGAAATGCATGAATTTCATGCTGCTCAATGACCGATTTGCCACGTCTTTGATGGGTGCTCGCCTTGTTTTGCCTGTTTTGAAATCGATGGTATCAATCAGTTGATTGCTTTGTATCAATGTCTTTCGGAGTTGAGACAGTTCGGGAGAATGCATCTTGCCTGACTTACGAATGATCTCATTGTACAACGCATACACAAACGGAGAGTGTAGTCCATGAGAGCCACCGGCACGAAGCAGGTAGCGCAGATAACTACCCACAGTAAAACTGATAGAAGGCAATTTAATTGAGTTTAAAAGGCACGATCATGTTGAACGGAGGAATATCCACATTGAATATTTTGCCATCAATGATCCGCTCCATGGTGTAAAATCCCGACATCTGACCAATACCCGATTTGAGATTGCAACCCGAAACATAGTGATGGATTTCTCCAGGCTCAAGTATCGGTTGCTTGCCCACTACACCATCTCCATCAACCTCGCGTTTGGCATGGGCGGCATCTTTGATATCCCAATGCCGAGCAATCAGCTGAATGGTATTGTCGCTTACATTCTCAATGGTGATGCGATAGGTGAATACGTAATGATACTGCGCGGGAGAAGAATACTCCGGCATGAATTCCGTTTCCACGGTTACTTTTACCCCTTTGGTGGTTGCAGTTATCATCAGCTCAATAGTGGAGGCAATATAGGAGCCTCATTTAAAATAGCTGAATGAATTTACAACATTTTATGATTTTTTTTACCTAGACGCAAAAAATGGAAGTAGCACTCGAATCCAGTTGGAAAAAACGACTTGAACCGGAATTCAACAAACCCTACTTTGAGTCGCTGGTTTCATTTGTCAAATCGGCCTATCAGTCGCGCACGGTGTATCCACCCGGCAAGCTCATTTTCAATGCCTTCGAAATGTGCCCATTTGATCAGGTGAAGGTGGTGATCCTTGGTCAAGATCCGTATCATGGGCCCGGGCAGGCACACGGACTGTGCTTCTCTGTGCCGGAGGGCATCTCTCATCCCCCTTCATTGATGAATATTTTCAAGGAAATAAAAAATGATTTGGGTACGCTTGTTCCAGCGTCGGGCAATCTGGAACGCTGGGCCAAGCAAGGCGTCTTACTCCTCAACGCTACCCTCACCGTACACGCGCATCAAGCCGCATCGCATCAAGGCAAAGGTTGGGAGACTTTTACAGATGCAGCCATTCGGACACTAGCCACAGAGCGTTCACATGTGGTCTTTTTGCTTTGGGGATCGTACGCTCAAAAGAAAGGCGCCTTCATTGATGGCGCGCGACATCTGGTGCTGAATGCCCCCCATCCATCGCCACTTTCTGCACATAGGGGATTTCTTGGGTGTAGTCATTTCAGCAAGGCAAACGCGTACCTCAGTAGTCATGGACTACCACCCATTCGCTGGTGAGTTATTCCATAGATAATGGAATAATAACCTTAAAACAATCAAGTATACATGCATTTTTAGCTTGAATATAATTAGGGTAACTAGCTATTAATCACATTTTAATCCCATAATAATTTAAGTTATTTGTGCATTCCTTTTGATTTTTCAATGAATGTGTTAAATTCAACGCCCTAAGCGAAAACCCAACCACTCAACCGCATGAATGTAACGACCATTTCATTGAGAGATTTGCCATCCAATCTACTCAACAGAACACTCTCGGAATCAGTACTGGATAGACCTGCCATCTCCCCTGCCCCTTTGCATCAGCGTGAATTGAGCGTAGCTTCTGCCATAGCGCGTACGCTGAAAGAAAGCCTCAATGACGATATGTCGCGCATTTGCGAAAGTCAATTGACCAACAAGCTCACGGCACAGTTCAAAGGTTTGGCAAAATTTGAAACCGGCAAAGTAGGCACACGACCCATCTATCTAACAAAATACGGCAAAGAATTATGTGGCTTTGATTTCAATTCAAACGCACCTTATAAGGACGTATTTAAGGCTAAGTATTTTGTCAAAACCGGATCCAGACGCGGACATGTGATATTGCACTTTCCTGCCTTCATCCCTGAAAAATCGTTGGTGCGACCCGAAGAAGCTACCCACTTTACCATAAGCGCACGATTGATTGCGTTATCTGATTTCGGCTATCATCCACAGGAAAATTCATATCGTGCTATCAGCAAAGAATACCACGGAAGATCAGCATCTTTTGAGAGTGGCAAATTGCCCATTCTGAAAATGCCCATTGATCCCATCACAACGCAACTGTGTGTGGATCAAAAAGCCGTGCCCGAAAACATGTCGCTCGTACTCGTGATGTCGGTAAGTTTCTATTCGTATGAAAACGGTCGCTACACCCATCTGAACAAGTCGAGCACGATGCAGATAGAGCACGTATTTTGAGCTGACGCTCCTACTCATACTTCTTCCACCAATCCTCGAATTGTACCTCGTCGGGGATGAGCACCAACTGGCCGATCTCGGGTAGTACAAGCGGGATGCGCTCCTCGTCGGCCTTTTTGCGCAAGCGCGTCACGGATTCAGTCCAGTCGTGCAGGCTCAGGTCAAACTTGCCCCAATGGATGGGCATCATCAGTTGACCTCTCACATCCAGATGCGCTTGCGCCGATTCTTCCGGAAACATGTGGATCTCGCTCCAAGCTTCGTTGTACGCGCCACATTCCATGAACGTGAGATCAAACGGACCATACTTCTCTCCGATCTCCTTGAAGCCGGGGAAATAGCCGCTATCGCCGCTGAAATAGAGTCGTCGTTTGGTGCCATGAATAACCCACGAACCCCACAATGTGCTGAATCGATTGGTGAAGCCCCTGCCCGAAAAATGGCGTGTGGGAGCAAGCGCCAAGGTGAGTGAATCAATAGTCACCTCATCCCACCAGTTGAGCTCGGTAATATTTTCGGCAGGCACGCCCCACTCCTCGAAATGTGCGCCTACGCCCAACGGCATATAAAACCGATCCACTTTGTCACGTAGCGCCTTGATGGTCGGGTAGTCCAGATGGTCATAATGGTCATGCGAAATGAGCACGAAATCAATCTCGGGCAGATCAGCCACACTGACATGCTCTTGATACGCGAAGCGCTCGGGTCCCATAAACGAAAACATGGAAGCACGCGTGCCCTCCAGTACCGGATCAATGAGGATGGTCTTGCCGTCAATGCGCACGAGCAAAGACGAATGCCCGAACCACGTAAACGCTACCGTATCGGCACCTACTCGAGCAAATGCATCTGACTGAAACGGGCGTGTGCTGATGACGGCTTGGGGCTGTTTTCGGCTTTTGTCGCCAAAGAGGTAGTGCCTCATGACCTTCATTAGGGTGCCAAAGGGCATGTCCATTTTGGTGAGGACAAGGTTTTTGAATTTGCCATCTTGGTAATTGTCGGATTGCACCATGCGCGCTAGTCGCTCTCCGGCAGGTGTGCCGCCTATTTGGGGGGCTGTTTTGAAAAAGACGATGACCGCCAATACGATCAGGACCAACAGGATGAGCAAACCGAGCATAATGCGTTTAAATAGTTTCATAGATCGGCCAAATTAACCAAAATCTGTGGCACGTTCGTTCCATGCCACTCGTTGTTCTGTTACATTAGCAATTAGCTATGAGCAACATCATCATTATCGGAGGCGGATTGGCAGGCTTGGTCTCAGCGCTACTGCTGCGGCGTGCCGGACGAGACGTGCTGTTAATCGAGCGGAAAGCGTATCCGTTTCATCGGGTGTGTGGCGAATACATCTCCAATGAAGTGCGTCCGTTTATGGAGCGCGAGGGTTTTCTACCCGACTTGTCCTTACCCCATATTGATCAATTTGCCCTCTCGAGTACGAGTGGTAAAACAAGCGTTACCCAATTGGATATGGGAGGATTCGGGGTGAGCAGATACACGCTTGATAACCACTTATATGAATTGGCAAAATCTGAAGGGGTGGTATTCAAGCAGGCCAAGGTGATGAATGTATCGTTCAAAAGAAATCAATTCACGGTATTCACAGATGCAGAGCAATTGCAAGCAGGGTATGTGATAGGAGCCTTTGGCAAACGATCAAATTTGGATCAGACACTCAAGCGACCGTTCTTTTTCAAACGCTCACCGTACATCGGGGTGAAATACCACGCACATACCGATCATCCCGTGGATCAGATTGCGTTGCACAACTTTCCGGGCGGTTATTGTGGTATCAGTCAGGTGGAGAGTGGTATCACGAACATTTGCTACCTAGGGAGTCGGGATGATTTAAGGAAATATGGCAACATACCGGACATGGAGGCCAATGTGCTGCATCAAAATCCACATCTCAAACGTGTATTTTCATCAGCTACTTTTTTATGGGATAAACCCGAAGTGATCAATGAGATTTCATTTGAAATAAAGCAACCGCTAGATGATCACATCCTAATGTGTGGCGATGCGGCCGGAATGATCACACCTCTCTGCGGAAACGGTATGGCCATGGCCATACATTCGGCCAAGTTGCTTGCTGATACTATCAAGGAAGCGCAAGAAAGAAAATGGAGCCGAGATATTCTGGAAGACGCTTACGCACTGCGATGGAGCATGCTTTTTAAGCAACGTCTGTGGTTTGGCAGACAAGTGCAGCGGCTATTTGGCCAACCGACTGTATCAAATATTGCGGTAAATCTAGTGAATCACGTCAAACCACTCAGTCGAGCGATCATAAAAAGGACGCATGGGGAGGTGATTGTGTGAAGATGGAAGTGGGAAGTAAATAGCTCCGTCATTGCATCTGCGGGATGGAGCCCACACGCTAAAGGTAAGGGCATTTGCCGCATGAGACGGGTAGTACCTAAGCTGCATTGTTCCAAATCATGTAAACCTTTCCAAAATGATGTAACGCCCGAGAAGCGCGTTGCTGTCAACTTTGCTTCGTACAATAAACAATATCTGTATGACAAGCGAACACACACATCCGATCTACCTGCCGCTAGAAGGCGTGGAAAGCGAACATTGCGCGCTCATTGTGGACAAGGGTCTGCATGAACTGACTGGCCTGAGCTCTCACAAAGTGGAGTTGAACAATCGCAGGGCAGTCATTGAGTCGGCCAACGGAAATATGCTACCCGAGGCAGTCAAAAAGATCCGCGACTTGGGCTATGGTGTCACCACGGTGAAGCACACATTCCCCGTGCTGCAAATGACCTGTGCCGGATGCGCCGTGAGCGTAGAATCCATGATCCTGTCGCAACCGGGAGTAGTGAGCGCGTCAGTCAATTTTGCTTCTGCGACTGTCGCAGTGGAATACTTACCCAATCTAGTTCAATCTACTGACCTGCAAAAAGCCGTGCAGAGCGTGGGTTATGACCTGCTAATCGAAGACGAAGAAGACCAATCTGAGACGCTAGAAGCCATACACGCTAAGAATTATCAGGCTTTGAAGCAGCGCACCATTTGGGCGAGTGCTTTAGCACTGCCTGTGGTGGTGATCGGGATGTTTTTTATGGACATGCCCTTCGCTAACGAAATCATGTGGGCACTCTCCACCCCCGTGATTCTATGGTTTGGTAAAGACTTTTTTATCAATGCGTGGAAGCAAGCCAAGCACCGTTCGGCCAATATGGACACACTGGTGGCGCTCAGCACGGGCGTGGCATATGTGTTCAGCGTATTCAATGTACTATTTGCTGATTTCTGGCATGCACGTGGATTGCACGGCCATGTATATTTCGAAGCAGCTGCCGTGGTGATTGCCTTTATTCTACTCGGCAAAATGCTAGAAGAAAAAGCTAAAGGAAATACCTCCACGGCACTGAAAAAACTAATGGGTTTGCAACCAAAAACGGTGACGGTGGTGCACGAAGGAGGTCATCAAATGACTGTGCCCGTGGAGCAAGTAATGAAAGACACGGTGCTACTCGTGAAGCCGGGTGAAAAGATAGCTGTGGATGGACAGGTGCTCTCGGGCAGTTCGTATGTGGACGAAAGTATGCTAAGCGGAGAACCTGTGCCGGTGCTGAAAGAGGAAGGCGAAAAGGTCTTTGCCGGTACCATCAACCAAAAAGGCAGTTTTCAATTCAGAGCCGAAAAAGTGGGTGCCGATACGATGTTATCCCAAATCATCCGTATGGTGCAAGATGCCCAAGGCAGTAAGGCGCCTGTGCAAAAGTTGGTTGACAAAATTGCGGGCATTTTCGTGCCTGTGGTAATTGTGATTGCCTTGTTGGCCTTTGGCGCATGGGTGGTGCTAGGTGGCGACAATGGCTTTACCCACGGACTAATAGCACTTGTCACCGTATTGGTCATTGCGTGTCCGTGTGCGCTCGGCTTGGCCACTCCCACCGCCATCATGGTAGGTGTGGGCAAGGGAGCCGAGAATGGTATTTTGATCAAAGACGCAGAAAGTCTAGAACTAGCCAAAAAAGTGAATGCGGTGGTGCTAGACAAAACCGGAACTATCACGGAGGGCAAACCTGTGGTAACTGATATTACCTGGCTAAACGATGATCCACAAGCCGCTCAGGTGCTCTACAGCATTGAGAAGCAATCGGAACATCCGCTGGCCGATGCGGTGGTGCAACATTTGACAAATGAGAAAATGCAGACTGTCACGCAGTTTGAAAGTATCACCGGAAAAGGTGCCAAAGCGCGTGTGGCTGATCAACCGTATTTGGTGGGAAATGAAGCATTACTTCGGGCAAATGACATTGCAATTGCTCCGGCCTTGGCTGAAAAAGCAGCTGCTTGGAGCGATTCATCCAAGACCGTCATTTGGTTTGCGGATGATAATAAGGCGCTTGCCGTGCTGGCCATTGCGGATAAAATCAAGGAAACATCGGTGGCGGCTGTGCAGCAATTGCAAAGCGAAGGAATAGAGGTGTATATGCTCACAGGAGACAATGCATCCACCGCCAAAGCCATTGCCGAAAAGGCGGGCATTGCCCACTACAAAGCCGAAGTGTTGCCGCAGGAAAAAGCGGAATTTGTGAAGCAATTGCAAGCAGACGGCAAGATCGTGGCGATGGTGGGCGATGGCATCAACGACAGCACGGCATTAGCACAAGCCGATGTGAGCATTGCCATGGGCAAGGGAAGCGATATAGCAATGGATGTGGCCAAGATGACCATCATTTCGTCTGATCTTACCAAAATCCCGATGGCCATCAAGCTATCCAAATACACCGTGGCAACCATCCGTCAGAACTTGTTCTGGGCGTTTATTTACAACATCATCGGCATTCCCATAGCGGCGGGTCTCCTCTACCCAATCAATGGATTTTTGCTCAACCCAATGATCGCAGGAGCAGCCATGGCACTCAGTAGCGTGAGTGTGGTGAGCAATAGTTTGAGATTGAAATGGAAGAAGTTGATTTGATAATGAATTGATTTGATGATTTGATGATGGACTGTTGTCTGTCGACCTTGGACTAAAAACTAAAAAACTAAAACAATGAAAAACATAACCATACACATTCCCGACATGCAAAGTGCACATTGCCAAATGCGTGTCAATCAAGCGATTAGCGCAGTAGATGGCGCAATTGTAAACGAAATCAAGCCCGGAGCAGCCGAAGTGACGCTGCGTGATGAGGCGCATCATGGAGCGGTATTGGTCGCTATCAAACAGGCCGGTTATACCGTGAACGAACCGGAAGAAAAATCGGAAAGTGAGCACACACTCACCTTCAAGACGAACATCAACTGTGGTAGCTGTGTAGCCAAAGTAACGCCAGCGTTGGATGCGGCAGACGGCATTTGTCATTGGGACGTAGACACTACGAACAAGGACAAAATCCTCTCAGTACATGCGGAAGGCATCACGGCAGATGCAGTCATAAATGCAGTAAAAAGCGCCGGATTTTCCATCGAAGAAATTTCCCACTAAGCCGATGAAAACGCTTCTATCTGCTTTGTTCATTATTGGAATGGTGGTTGCGCAGGCGCAGCAGGTCGTTCGATATGATCTCTACGTCACCGACACCACGGTGAACTACACCGGAAAAGAGCGACCGGCCATTGCCATAAATGGTCAGTTGCCTGCCCCTACCCTGTATTTCACGGAAGGAGACACGGCCGAAATCCATGTGCACAACCGCATGCACCACGAAACGTCTGTCCATTGGCATGGACTCCTCGTGCCCAATGAGCAGGATGGTGTGCCTTACCTCACCACCGCACCCATCAAGCCGCACAGCACGCATGTGTACCGGTTTGCCATTCGTCAGAGCGGCACGTATTGGTACCACTCGCATACCATGCTGCAAGAGCAAATTGGGATGTACGGCGCATTCATCATTCGCAAGCGAGACGAGCAGCCACAGCTAGAGGAAGTGCTTGTTTTGAGTGATTGGAGCAATGAAAAGCCCAGTCAAATTGAGCGATCGCTGCACTATGCCACCGATTGGTACATGATTAAGAAAAATGCGGTGCAGAGCTATGGTGAGGCCATTCGAACGGGGAATTTGGGCACCAAACTAGAAAACGAATGGAAGCGCATGCACGCCATGGATGTGAGCGATGTGTATTACGAGCGCTTCCTTGTGAATGGTGTGCCGAGCATCGAACGGCCACACTACAAGGCGGGGGATCAGGTGCGATTGCGCGTGATCAATGGTAGTGCATCCACCTATTTTTGGTTGAATTATTCAGGAGGAAAAATCACCGTGGTGGCCAGTGATGGCATGGAGGTGGAGCCTGTAGAAGTAGATCGCTTGATTGTGGGTGTTTCAGAAATCTACGACGTGCTGGTGACCATCCCTGAGGACATGGCTTACGAGTTCACTGCCACTGCCGAAGACCGTACCGGATTCGCTTCATTGTGGCTGGGCACAGGCATGAAACATGCGCAAAAACCACTGCCACGATTGGACTATTTTGAAGGAATGAAAATGATGAATGGGATGATGAAAACGAATGGCAAAATGGACGACATGGGTATGAATATGAGCTTGCAGCAAATGGACATGAACATGCTGATGTATCCGGAAATAACAGGCGCTGGAATGAAGACCGACGAACATGCCCATCATTCCAACGAAATGCCCGTGACGCTCAACTACGCCATGCTGAAATCACCGGTGACAACCACTCTACCCGATGCACCCACGCGCACGCTTCATTTCGAACTGACAGGCAATATGAACCGATACGTCTGGACAGTGAACAACCGTACGATATCAGAAAGCGACAAAATCAAAATGAAAGCCGGGGAAAATGTGCGCATCATCATCACCAACAATTCGATGATGCGGCACCCAATGCACCTGCACGGGCATTTTTTCAGAATTGTCAATGGTCAGGGGGATTATGCGCCTCAGAAAAACGTGCTGGACATCATGCCCATGGAAACGGACACAATTGAATTCAATGCATCGGAACAATATGGCGACTGGTTCTTCCACTGTCATATCCTCTATCACATGATGGCGGGAATGGGGCGCATTTTTACCTATGAAAACTCCCCGCCCAATCCACAGCTTCCTGATCCGAAAAAAGCCACACGCAAGGTCTATGCAGATGACAGACGCTTTTATCTGGGAGCTGAAATTAGTCTGGAAAGTAATGGCTCAGACGGTGAGGTATCGCTTATGAATACCCGCTGGAAACTGGACAATGAATGGCGTGTGGGGCTCAGCGAAGCAGCCGGATACGAAGTAGAAAGTCACTTCGGGCGGTTATTTGGGCGCAATCAGTTTCTCTTTATCTATGGTGGATGGGACTTCCGCTACCGCCCCGGACACGACGAAGAGCAAAACATTTTCAATCAATTTAACACCAAAAACAACCGAGGCGTAGCACATTTCGGTATGCAGTACACCATGCCGTGGTTTTTGGTGACTGACCTGTCCGTAGATCATACCGGTTATGTACGCTTGCAACTGCGTCGTGAAGACATTCCCGTAACCAAGCGCATGCGACTTTGGGGAATGGTAAATACGGATCTCGAATATGCCTCAGGCGCCCGATACATTCTGACCAAATACATCAATGCCTCCACGCATTACGACAGTGACATGGGCTGGGGCGTGGGATTGACGGTGACGTATTAGGGTTGGTTAAATGATTCGGGATCTTTAAATGTATTCCAAAATCTGACTAACAGAATTGTAGAATCTGTCACAGTATAAAACAGGGATATTTGCTTGGAAATAACAGCCCTACGAATAGACTTGTAGGCGCTCTTTGGGTAAAGATTGGGATATATTTTAAGCAGTTCTATCACAGAAGCTACTTCGTCTATAAAATTGATTGCTACTTCATCAGACCACTCTCTGAGCAAGAAGTCAATATTGTCAAAGTAGTCTTTCGTTGCATCGTCCGACCAAACGATCTCCATGGTCTATTTAAAAAGAGTTGGATATTTTTTCTTAGCCGCTTTTAAAACATCCGCATGTCTATGAACATTTCCTTCAGCTATCGATTTCATACCTTGATCAATGGCTGACTTTTCTCTAGTTGTCAGTTCTGAGGCCATTTTGTCCAAATTGGATTGCTGCAAAATTTTGAACTGTTTGATTATACGAACGTCATCAACTTCAGTCAACCACTTTATTAACTCGAGCTTATCTGATTGAATATCCATTTGACCAATCTTTTGCTAAAAATAGGCATTTTAGACCAAAATTCTAACCACTAGGTTTAGTCGGATCAATTGATAGAAACTGAGACCTTATTCAGTTCTGCTGAATTTCCACCCACGCCTATCTCGAATTCGCCGGGCTCGAAGGTCAGCACACCGGTAGAGGTGTAAAAGGAAAATGACTCTTTGGATAAGTCAAACGTCACCTGCTTGGACTCGCCGGGCTGTAAATTGATTTGTTCGAATGCTTTCAGCTCCAAGACAGGTCTGGCTACAGACGCAACTACGTCCCGAATGTATAGTTGCACCGTTTCTTTTCCCGCCAATTTACCTGCATTTGTTACCGTCACTTTCACTTGCACCCCCTCATCCGTCACCATAGTTGTCGGCTCGTCGATGCTAAATGTGGTATAGCTCAGGCCAAAACCAAACGGGAATTGTGGTGTGCGCTCCACGTCCATGTGGTGCTGCTTGAAGATGTCACTGCTTTCGGGTCGGCCCGTGTTGCGGTAATTGTAGTAAATAGGCAATTGGCCAACCGAACGAGGGAAACTCATCGTGAGCTTACCGGACGGATTGTAATCTCCACGAATTACATCGGCAATAGCATGACCTGCCTGTGATCCTAAGTGCCACGTCTCTAGAATAGCCGGGATACTTTCCGCCTCCCATGGTATGGTGAGCGGACGACCGTTCATCAACACCAACACCACGTTTTTATTCACTGCATACACAGCTTTTAGCAACTCCAATTGCAAACCGGGCAAGCCAATTTCAGATCGGCTTCTCGCCTCGCCTGACATGTGTGCAGGTTCGCCTAACACCATAAACACCACATCTGATTTCTTGGCAACAGCGATGGCCTCCGCAAAACCCGAACGATCATTTTGCTCGATTGTCACCGGAATGTGAAATCGATTTTCACCGATAGACAACTTACAACCCTCGGCATAATTCAGAGTAGCGCCCGGATAAGCAGCTTCCATTCCTTCATAAAAAGACACAGCCGAATTTGCTTCTCCTTGAGCCCGCCAGTTGCCTATTGGGGCATTTTTGTCTTTGGCCAATGGCCCAATGATTCCTATTGATTTCGGAGTATTGAGTGGCAATAAATTGCCTTCATTTTTCAGTAAAACAATGGATTTGCGAGCTACATCGCGTGCGGCAGCTAGGTGATCTGCATGCAGCAGCACTTCTTTTTCACGTGCTGCATTCGAATATTTATATGGATCGTCGAATAGCCCCAAGTCGAATTTCAACTTCAGAATGCGCCGCACGGCATCATCTATCAGCGCTTCTTTTATCAATCCTTTGTTTACCAATTCTTCCAATGAGGTAATGTACGCATCACCCTCCATATCGATATCCGTACCTGCTATGATGGCCAACCGAGCAGCGTCCGTTTTATTTGCCGCCACACCATGGTTGATCAGTTCGCCAATAGAATTCCAATCGGACACCATCAAACCCTCATATTGCCACTCTCCTTTCAATAGGTCTCTAACCAAATAGGTACTCGCTGTGGCTGGTGTGCCGTCAATGTCGTTGAAGGCATTCATAAAGGTGGCCGCTCCTGATTTCACCGATTGTCTGAATGGCGGCAGGATGTAGTTGTGCAGATCGTATGGCCCCATGACTACCGTGTTGTAATCCTTGCCACTCTCCACCATGCCATATCCGGCAAAGTGTTTGGCACAAGCCGCAATGGTATAGATATCTGACAAATCATTTCCCTGAAAACCTCGAATACGCGCATCTGCTATGACCGAACCCAAATAGGGATCTTCGCCTGCTCCTTCCATTACACGTCCCCAACGGGCATCACGTGATACATCTACCATGGGGGCGAATGTCCAGTGCAAACCTGCTGCAGCAGACTCCTTAGCAGCTATTTTGGCCGATAGTTCCATGGCTTCCAAGTCCCAAGATGCCGATTCTCCCAGCGGGATTGGGAAGATGGTTTTGTACCCGTGAATGACATCATACGAGAAAATCAACGGTATTTTCAGCCGGGTGCTGTCCATTACCAGTTTTTGCATTTTGTAGGTTTCTTCAGCACCTACCACATTGAGCACACTACCTACTTCGCCACGTACAAAGCGGGCATAGCGCCCATCTTGCTGACCGGCAGGCCCAGTAATGTGCGGTCCAGCTGAGTATTGATTCATTTGGCCAATCTTTTCTCGTAGCGTCATTTGCGCTAGCAAACTGTCAATTTTTCCGTCTACAGTACGGGTCTCATCTGTTGGAGAGGCACACGAAAAAGCCGCCAAGAGTAGGGTTAGAAGGAAAAAGTTTCTCATTGCTGTAATTGATAATGGCGGATATAATCAATGGTTAATTGTTGAGGCCAAATCGTATCATCCACACCCATTCTGCCGCCCCAATTGCCGCCAACTGCCAGATTGATAATAAGGTGGAATTGACGTTCATCAAATGGCCAACCTTGACGGTCGTCGTTATTTTTGAGCAGCGTCAGGTACACTTGGTCATCTACAAACCAACTTATTTTTTCCGGCGACCATTCAATCCCGTATACATGAAACACCGAGTGGGCATCCGCTATCATGAGACTGTCTGATCGCTGCGTGCCTATTTGATGATTGTATTTGCCCGTGTGAATGGTACCATAGATCATGCCTTGGTTATAGCCTACATGTTCCATGATGTCAATTTCCCCGTCATCGGGCCATTGCAGCGATCGATCCGAAAGTGTAGGCAGCATCCAGAAGGCTGGCCAAGTGCCTCTGCCTTGTGGAAGTTTCGCCCTGATTTCTATTTTCCCATATTGCCAATCGGCCTTTTCCTTGGTGACTAACTTGGCTGAGGTGTACATGCGATTTCCTACGGCCTGTTTGTGCGCCTCAATAATCAAATTGCCATCTTGCAATCGCACATTGGACGGAAGATCTGTGTAATACTGAAGCTCGTTATTTCCCCATCCACAGATATCTGGACAACCGTCTCCTATCACAACTGTCCATTTGGTTTCGTCTAGCTGTAGACCCGAAAAATCATCTTCCCAGTCTTTTACAAAGCGAGGAGACGATCGGTGGATAAGCATCACCGCCATGGCACTCAAAGCCACCACAAGGAGCCCTATTTTTAGTCCGGCTCGCCTCATGGTGTTTGCTGGAATACGCGTACATAATCTACAAGCATCCGCTGGGGGAAGACCGTCTGTGCATTCGGACTACCCGGCCAGTTACCCCCAACGGCTACATTGAATATGAAGAAGAATTCGTTTCGAAACTCAGAAAGATTGGCAGGTGTGATGTCTACAGTCTTATAGAGATCATCATCCACGTACCACTGAATAGCCGAGGCTGTCCACACAATGCTGAAAACATGGAATTTATCATAAAACACACCCGACGAAAGCGTATATGAATTGTTTTGCTCGCATGTGCAAGCGTATGATCCACCATTGTCCCAATGCAGTGTGCCATGTACGGTATCATCCTTGCCAGCTCCCCCACCTATCATTTCCATGATGTCGATCTCGCCACACGCCGGCCAACCGACCGTTCGGAAATTTTTCCCAAGCATCCAGAGTGCCGGCCAAATACCCTGTCCTTTTGGTAAAGCGGCACGCATATCCACGCGTCCGTACTGAAAATCAACTTTATTTTCGGTAGTAAGGCGTGAAGAAGTATATGACCGTCCGCCAAAATTTTCTTGTTTTGCTTCTATTACTAGCAACCCTTCGTGCAAGAAGGTATTTTCTTGCCGGTAATATTGTAGTTCGTTGTTTCCCCAGCCGTTCGAGCCGGTTCCAATCTCATAATTCCAGTCGGCTGTGTTGAGGCTCGTTCCGGAGAATTCATCTTGCCAGATGAGTGTCATGCCCGCATAAGAAGTGGGCGAAGTATATCCTGTAGAAGGAATAAAAATATTCGTATCCTGATCATCATTTAGAATGGTGATAGTAATGGAGGCTGTACCAAGTGTGGCACCTGAGGGATTTTCTAAAATCAGCGTAAACGTTTCATCTATTTCAAATAACTGCTCGCCAAGGATAGTTACAGCTAATGTTTCTTGAATATCTGCAGGTTGAAAAGTAATAGTCGTATTAATGGCTTGATAATCTTGACCTGCCATGGCTGTTCCGTCTTGTGATCGTACATCCACCGTCACCACATCGTATGATGGGGTACTCAAGCGAATGTCAATTAGCACGGTTGCATTGGCATTTGTCTCATTAACAGTTCGATCACCAACAAAACCTACTGTTGGCAATTCGCCTTGCTTTTGGGGATCTTCATTTCCGCCGCATCCAATGGATAATATCATCCATGAAAGGGCAAAAAATATATTCTTAGGTGGGATCATGTTGGCTGTTTAAAAAATAAGGGAGCCCTTCAACCCAAAGGGCCCCCTATTTCAAAAGTGAATTATTGGATGGTATGGAAATAGATGTTATCTACATAGATCGTCGGAGATGTAGTAGCATCAAACTTCAGCTGACCAATTTTTGTTAAATCCACAACAGAGCTGTAGTCTGAAAGCGGAATATTAAAGCTATTCCATTGGCCTCCGGTAATTTGAAGTTCCTTTGGTGTCTCCAATGTAGGCTCAAGACTGATCAACGTGAAATTGATTGTAGCATCTGTTGCTGACCATATATCAATATGGACTGTATTATAACTAGATACATTCTGTAGATTTCCAGCAAAGTCAATTCCTTGATAATTCAAGCCGGTAAGCTTTAAGGTGTTATTATCTGCTATAACTTCATTAGTAACTACTGTGGCCTGACCCCAATTTGGATTCGTATTTACTCCATCAATATTGGTATAGGCGTCACTGTATATAGATATCACATTAGTCGCAGTTGGGGTTGGTGCTGCCTCTGTAAGTGTTGCTGCACTCACTGTTACATCTTTACTGACTTCAGCAGAATTATTTCCATCTGATGCAGTTAGTGTAACGGTGTAAGTACCAGCCGCAGCATACGTGTGCTGAGGATTTTCCTCTGTGCTTGATGAACCATCACCAAATGCCCATGAGTAACTAGTAGCTCCTGCAGATTGATTCACAAATGTGGTAGTGAGACCATTAGAAGTTGCTGTAAAAGCTGCATTCACCGTAACTATTGCCGGCTCTGACGCAGGATTAGCATAACTTGAGTAATAGATCACCCAATATGCACCAGAGTAGATAAATTCTACTTTCATCAAATCAAATCCATCTTCTTCTGTAATTGATATTTTCGTTTGAACTTGACTTTGAGGAACTTGTACCGCTCCTGTGCTACCCAATTTTGGTATACCAATCCATGCGCCACTTCCAGAAAGTGTAAGTGTACCATTACTTGCATTATAGGTATAAGAGTGAGTGCCTGACAACCAATCGCTTACATCCGTTCCGCACGCATTCACAAGTGAAGTGCCAACTGAAAAACAAGATTCAGGAATCACATTGCTATCGCAACCGGCCACATTATTAAACACTTCGTACTCTGCCCAAAACACTCCCGCATCGTCAAACACATAACCTCCATCTCTTTCGAATGTAATTGATTGCTCATACAGGCATGGACGTGATCCATTGTTAGTAAATCCAGGCCACCATCCGGCAGGGTTAGTTGCATCAGGTCCTAATGACATGGCTGCACCAACTCTGTGCAATTTCCACGTCTTCGATGTACTTCCGGCAAGCAGTGTCAATGCCTCATTCGGATCAATGATGTTCACAGTTTCTTCTTTTGAAGATTCGCCATTGTCACTAATGGCCGTCAAGGTAACTGTATACGTTCCTGCCGCGCTATACGCATGAGATGGATCAACATCTGTTGACGTATTTCCATCTCCGAAATCCCAAGAATAACTATCGGCATTTTTAGAAAAATTCGTAAAATGCACTGTTAGAAAATCATTGGCATCAGATTCAAACTGAAAACTTGCCACCACTTTGCCCCCATCTCCATCATCAGGGTTACACGACATCACGAGTGCCGTTCCTATTAGCATGGTCATTAGCGCCATGCTTCGCATCATTTTTAAGTGTTTCATTGTTACTAGGTTTATCTGTTCAGTTTTAATTATTCAAAAAGGGTTGACGATGGATAAGGATCTAAAGCTCCTCCTGTCAGGTCGATTTCGCGCTGAGATATGGGAATCCACAGATCGTCTGATGTAAAATTTTGTCCGCGTATGGGATCGCCGGTGAAGAGTGTGGCGCTAGCACGTCCGCTTCGTACAAGATCATACCAGCGGTCGCCTTCCATGGCAAATTCCGCCCTGCGCTCATACCAGATCACGTCTAACAGGCTCCATCCCTCCTCTGCCATAACTGTAACTGTAGTGCGGTAAATTCCAGTATTATCACCCGGACCAAATGCACGCTCACGTACTTCATCTATCAATGTCATGGCTGTGGCATCACTGCCTGATCCTCTGTGTAGCGCCTCAGCTAGCATAAGAATCACGTCAGCAAATCGAATGATGACCGTGTTGGCATCTTTCGTTAGATTCACATCCCCGTCAGATGACGTGTAAGCAATGAAGTTGGCGTACTTTTCTTGCCACAGTCCTTCAAAATCCAAGGGATTGTGCTCATCGGCACCACCGAAATATTTACCTCCGCATGGCCCTGCTCCACCATTGCCATCAATAGCATCTTCCAACTCTTGTTCAGTGATAATTGAACCATCGAGTCTGTACCCATCGTCGATCAAGTACGAGTCGACTAACTCTTGTGTAGGCATCAAAAATCCCCACCCTTCCTCATAGTCCGGATGACGGCTGCACAAGCCACGAATACCGCACAATTGAACAACAGGATTTCCTTCAATCATGCTATTTGGCATGTTCCAACCTGACGGAAACTGATTGGTGTGCTGAATCTCAAAAATTGATTCGGTGCTGTTTTTATTATTGAAGCCAAAAATATCCTTGTAATCATCCTCCAGTTGATAGATACCTAAATCATACACATCTTGTAACTGATCTGCAGCCTTATCAAAAAGTGCCACGTCATCACCGGCCATATCGGCCCAATACAGATAGGCTTTCCCTAATAGCGCCTGCGCTACACCCCGCGTCACGCGACCTTCAAAACCTGCGCTGTAGCTAGAGGGCAGATTATTTACAGCAAATAGCAGGTCCTCTTCTATTTGCTCAAACACTTCAGTCATCGTATTTCTAGACACATTGGTCTCAGAGGGTGCCAATGCACGCGTAATGACGGGCACAGGCCCATAATGACGGAACAAATCGAAGTGATACCAAGCGCGTAAGAAGTGCGCCTCGGCTTGCATGCGTGTCACTTCTGCGTTTTCTACCTTGGCATTGTTGATCACATTGTTTGCGCGATTGATGCCCTTGTAACATTTGTCCCAAATCCACTGCGTTTCGTTGGTGAACGTGGTATTTAAGAAATCATCCAATTCTTGCCAGCCCGGTTGGTCAGCGTTGGTATTATCTCCTCCGGCATTTGCATTATCTGATCGTATTTCACCAAACATGATGGGCGAAATCCAGAAGCCTCCGTGCATTTCCCAACCAAGTGGATCATATGCGGCTATAAGTGCTTCGAATATTTGTTGCTCGCTCACCAAAAAGGTTTCTCCAGCGATCTGATTTACTTGTAGTTGAGTCTCCAAATTCTGGCAACCAAAGAGTAAGCCTATAGAAATGAGTATTGTATATGTAAACTTCTTCATGAGATTAGAACGTTAGCGTTAAACCACCACCGAAACTTTTTGCCGAAGGATAAAATCCTCTATCTATCCCTGTATCGAACACATTGCCGTAGGTACCAATGTCTGGATCGAAACCGGTGTATTTAGTGAATGTGAGGATATTGTCTAATGAGATATAAACACGCAACCGTTTGGCTTGAACGGTTGCTAATGCCTTGGTAGACAGGGAATAACCAATCTGTAGATTGCGCAGACGCAAGAAGGAGGCATCTTCCACATAAAAATCGGACGGCACTTGGTTTTCACCACTCAAGAGCAATCTTGGATACGCTGCGCCTGTATTGTCAGGTGTCCATCTGTCTAGCCACTCCACTTGCATGTTGCCTAGGGGCACATCTTGACGCTCGTAAATGCGATAGATTTCATTGCCTATGCTAGCCGCAAACAACGCACGCATATCAAAGCCCTTGTAGACTACATTGATATCCAATCCGAATCGCATATCGGCCCAAGGCTTGCCTATGCTCGTGATATCAGCTGTGGTGATTTGACCATCTCCATTTACATCTACAAACTTGATGTCACCAGGCTCAGCTGTAGGTTGCAAGGGATCGCCCTCATCATTGATATACCCAAAGACATCTGCTTGGTTTCTGAAAATACCTGCTGTCTTGTATCCTCTGAAATACCCAATCGGTTGACCGGTCTCCATACCGGTGATCACTGCATTGCGTACGGGCCAACCTACACCCGGTACAAAGGCATTTTCCGAATTCACCTTCAGCACTTCGTTATTGAGAGTGGTCATATTGAATGCCGTACTGATACGTAGATCACCCATTACCTTGGTGTAGCGCAGATCCAACTCAATTCCTGAATTACGGACTGAACCAATATTTGAGATTGGATCACTGTTGCCTCCCACTACAGATGCCACCGGTTCAGTGATCAATAAGTCAACTGTAGTCTTGTTATAGTATGAAAATTCAATATTCAAATCACCATTTAGTAAGCCTGCTTCAAATCCTATATCCATCATATCCACTTGCTCCCATTTAATATCCGGATTGGGCGGGCGCACCTCTGAAGCACCCGTATAGTAGCTATTTCCAAATGCGTAGTTAGCACCAGGCGCAATTACAGATGTGTAGGCAAAATCCGCAATACGGTCATTTCCGTTTCGTCCCCAGCTAGCGCGAATTTTCAAGTAATCAATTTGGGGAATAGTGAAGAAGGCCTCCTCAGAAACTACCCAACCTGCTGATACAGAGGGGAAAACACCATATCGATTATTCGGCCCAAATCGGCTTGATCCATCACGACGAATAGATGCAGTGAAAAGGTACTTTTGTTTGAAATTGTAAATGACACGCGTAAAGAAGCTATTCAATCGATATTCGGGTATCACGCCTCCATAATTGGTATGTGTACTATCGGCCGCATCCGGCGAGCCATCTAAATACCACCAGTTTTGGTTGAATTCGTAATCAGCAGGTATGCCATTAGCTCCTCCTCCCAAATACGTGCCTGTATGTCTTCGGGTGGAAATACCCGCCACCACTTGGAAGTTATGGTTTTCATTGATTGTACGATCATAGGTCACATAATTTTCCCATTGCATCTGTAAACCCTGGAAAGTGCCCTGAAAAACGCTGTTGAGCGGATTGGCAAATGTGCTGCGGAATTCATACGAAGGCGTAAATGCTCTGTCTAGTGTGGCCGTGTAATCAAAGCCTAAATCTGACCGAACGGACAGTCCCTCAATTACTTTGAAATTGGTATACACATTACCCAAAATTTTGTTGAGCTTGTTTTCATTGTTTGAAATGAAGATGCGCCCGAGTGGATTTATATATTCTTTCTGTACAAAGTCAGAATGTCCAAAACCAAACTCACCGGCAGGATCAAACACGGGAGTAAGCGGATCGTAATTGAATGCATCAGAAAGAGGTGATCCGAACGCATTATTTTCAGGAATGCTCGATCTCACACTATTGAAGTAAGCTAAATTTTGGCCGAGGGTCAGCCGTTCCGAAATCCTGGTTTCACTGTTGATGCGACCGGTGATTCTCTTGTAATTCGATTTATCACCTCCAATCGATCCTTGCTCGTCCCAATACGAAAGGCTCACGTAGATATTACCTGCTTCGGTTCCCTTTCCAAACGAAAGCTTGTGACTTTGAATACTAGCCGGCTCGATGATAGCATCAAACCAATTCGTATTTTCTGTAATCTGAGCCTCTGAGGTAGGGAATCCGGCCGGTAATCCTACATTGCTGTTGGCGTATTTTTCTGTAATCAGATCATAATACTGAGATGAATTGAGCATTTGGGGCATGCGCCACGGCTGTGACGAAGACATGAATCCATCATAGGTCACCTCATAGGCTCCATCTTTACCCTTGCGTGTAGTCACTATCACAACGCCATTGGCACCTCGTGCACCATAAATGGCCGTTGATGCTGCATCTTTCAGCACGTTGATACTCAAAACATCAGATGGGTTGATCCAATTGATATCTCCTACTACCATTCCATCAACAACGTACAGAGGGGATGCGTCTCCGTTAGTGCCCACACCACGAATGAAAATGGGGCGATTAGAACCGGGCTGACCTGAAGAACTGGATACCTGCACACCACTCATCTGTCCGGACAAGGCATTTTCCACACTCGCCACATTAAAGCCTCTTAGCTTCTCCTCACCAATAGCCGCTATAGCTCCCGTGGCTACTTTCTTTTGTTGCTCACCATAGCCAATTACCACAATTTCATTGAGGGCTTGAACATCCGCTAGCAATGTCACTGTAATGGTGCCACCACTTGCAGATACTACTTGCGTCACATATCCTATAAAAGAAATCGTGAGAGTTGCATCTGCAGCTACGGACAAACTAAAGTTTCCATCAATATCTGTGATCACTCCATTGGATGTGCCTGTTTCGAGTACAGTGGCACCCGGCAAACCTTCGCCCGTGTCGCCATCTAACACGCGCCCTGAGATGGTGGTCTGTGCCTGCGTGGTAAGATGCAACATCAAGAAAAGCACCGGCACTAACGCTCTGATTGACTGTATTACTTTTTTCATTTGATTAGGTTAAATTTTTGTCCGAAGACTCTAGCAATTTCATCAATTCGATTTAAGATTCCGCTATAACACACTACATCAAAAACTCATCACGGGTAAATTAGCACCACATCAAAAACTCATCAAAGGCGACATATATCTTCATTTTTGGGCTATATTGGCATAATTATGATTTTGAGCAGATGAAGTGTATTTCAACGCCTATTAAAATAGCATTTCTCATTCTATTGCTGGTAGTAAGCACAAAAGGACACGCACAGTTCCGAGCAATAGATCTTCACAAGACACCTCTGTCTACCTTTTTTGAGTCATCCGTGTATAATGGCGGTATTCAAAATTGGCGATTTGCCCAAGATTCATCAGGTCTATTGTATGTGGCCAATAGCTTCGGGTTGCTGGAGTTTGATGGCAAAAACTGGACGCGCTATGACGTGCCAAACAGCACAAAAACACGCGCCCTGCATATCGATGAAAACAATACCATTTTTGTGGGCGGTCAAGGGCAGCTTGGCTACTTTAAGGTGCAGCGGGGTGGTATGCATTTTACATCTCTTCTATCTGCAGTGCCAGGCTCCATAAAAGCAGTGGATGAAGTTTGGACCATTTTTCAACATAATGAGCGCATCCACTGCCAAACATCGGGTGGGCTACTGCAAATTCAGGATACCAGCCTCTCACTCATTCATGCCGACATTGCTTCATCATTTAGCGTAAATGATCAACTGATCGTACAAACTCAAGACGGACGTCTTCATAACATCTTTAACAATGCGCTGCTTCCTTGGATTACCGAAGCTCGTGCCTTCAGCACTATCGTCAGTTTGATCTCTATAGATCAAGGATATTTGATTTTCTGCAACGACGGCAAAGTATTCAGTGTCTCATCGAGTGCAGAGGTGATCGAACGAAAGCCCCTTTCAGACATTTTTGAAAAACCAATTATCAATGTTGCTCTGCGGCTTTCATCGGGAAGAATAGCTATAGGCACGCAAAATGACGGACTTTTTATCTTGTCACCGGAACTCCAAGTGATCCAGCACCTCACAAAAAAGCAGGGGTTGGATCATCGGACGGTCTATTCATTGTATGAAGATCCCTTTCAGAATTTGTGGGTGGGATTGAACAACGGCATTTCGTACATAGAGCTCGGCTCTCCCCTGTCTCTGATCAACGAAGAGGTGGGTCTGGAAGGAACCGGCTATACTGCCACTATACATCAGGGACAATTGTACTTAGGTACGAATAATGGTCTATTCACCAAACCCAGTGCCACCACCCCACAGCAGTACGAGATCATTCCTGAAAGTGAAGGTCAAGTGTATAACCTAGCGAGTATCCGAAATGACCTGATCATGGGACATCACAAGGGCGCATTTGTGGTAAGTGATGATCAGCTTACGCATTTTTACGCGAAAAGTGGTGCTTGGAAATTTATACCTACAGCTGATCCGGAGAAAATAGTAGGTGGTACATATGAAGGCATGTCGGTATTCCGTAAAGCTGATGATGCGTGGGTTGAGCAATCAAGGCTCAAAGATTTTGTCGAATCGTCCCGCATTATGGAGTGGGAGAATGATTCGCTACTCTGGATGACACATGGCTATAAAGGTGCCTATCGCATTCGATTCTCAAAAGATCTACTGCGCGTGAAGGAAATCCGTCGCTTTGGTGAAAATGATGGGTTTCCTTCCAACTTGCTCATCAGCGTATACAAATTGAATGATCGCTTGATTTTTACTTCTGAGCGGGGAATTTATGTCTTTGACCCCATCACAGAGACATTCACCTTAAATGATTACCTAACCAAGCTTATCGGGCTGAATCACGTGAGTAAAATAGTATCGTTCGGCGATGGAAATATGCTTTATATAGCTAATGATGCGCTCGGTATGCTCATACAAAAGTCATTTGGCCAATATGAAAAGGAAATGAACGTGTTTAAGCGTGTAAACAAATTCTTGAGCAATGATCTCGAAAACATTACGGTATTGGACGAACGCAACATTCTCATTGGTGCCAAAGAAGGCTTCATCCATTACGACCCATCCGTTCCCTTGTTCGAAAAACGCCCCTTCAGTGCCTCCATTCGATCAGTAGAAATCAATTCTGGCGACACGTCTACACTGATTCCTTCCGTCTTTTTTGAAAATGAACGCTTGCGAGATCTGAGTGCAGTCAAATTCAATTTTGCCGCTCCTTATTTTGATGGATTCGAAGGGTTGCAATATAGCCATCGCCTAGTGCCTTTTGAGGAAAATTGGTCAGCATGGACAGGTACAACCACCAAAGAATACACCAACCTGCCGCCGGGTGAGTATACTTTTGAGGTGCGCGCGCTCAACATCTATGGAGAAATAAGCAGCACGAATTCCAGTAGTTTCAAATTGCTGGCACCTTGGTACAAATCAAATCTGGCCTATGTGTTTTATGGCTCATTTGGTCTCATTTTGTTTGGGTTCATTTCCTTTTTGCAAGACCGAAAATACCGTGCTGAAAAGATGCTGCTTCATCAAAGTAAGGAAGAAGCGCTCAAAGAAAAGGACATGGAATTGAGCCAGCTATCTGAAACGTCTCAAAAGCAAATCGAAGACTTGAAAAACCAAAAACTCAAAGCCGAAATCCATCACAAAAACAACCAATTGGCAAGTGTCACCATGCACTTGATCAATAAGAATGAATTTGTGCAAGAAGTGCGCAAGCGCATCGATCATATGTTGCAGGAAAGGAGCGCTTCAACAGAAGAACTGCGGAAAATCATCAAAACCATCGACCGAAACATGACCGAAGATGACTCGTGGGATCAGTTTTCGTACCATTTCGATCAGGTACACGGCGACTTCCTGAAAAAATTATCTAATGACGTGGACAAACTCACCCCACAAGAAACCAAACTAGCGGCCTATCTGCGCATGAATATGAGTTCAAAAGAAATTGCCAACCTGATGAACATCTCCGTGCGTGGTGTGGAACTGGCTCGGTATCGCTTGCGCAAAAAACTCGGGCTCGATCGCGATCAAAACCTCAATGATTATTTGATGCAGGTGTAAGTGTTCTTCTTGATTTCATTAGCCAGCACTGCCAATTGTAGAGGAGTTCGATTAAATTTCTCCTATGAAGCCACTTCCTATCTGTCTGATTCTACTCTCTGCTTGCTCCATTTCAGACAAAACTACACAAGCAAGTAGCGTCCCCGAGTGGTCAAAATCGGCCATTTATTACCAAATCTTTGTTGAGCGCTTTCGCAATGGCGATCCAACAAACGATCCCACCCCTGAGGATATGCGGATGACCTATCCCGAATTCATCCCCGATAGTTGGACGATATCGGATTGGGAATCGGATTGGTACGCACCGGATGCCTATCATGCCGATTTGCCCGAAGACATGGACTTCAACACACGCATTCAGCTTCGCCGATACGGTGGCGATCTGCAAGGCGTGTTAGACAAAGTGCAGTATATCGCCGATTTGGGCGTGAATGCCATCTACTTCAATCCACTTAATGATGCGCCCTCCATGCATAAGTACGACCCGCGCAATTACCATCACATCGATCGCAACTTTGGCCCTGATCCGCGAGGCGATGCGCAACTGATGGCGGCAGAAAATCCCATAGACCCAGCCACGTGGCAATGGACAGCCTCAGATAAGCTGTTTTTGGAAGTGATCAAGGCATTTCACGCGAAGGGAATCCGCGTGATTCTTGATTATTCATTCAATCACACGGGCTATGACTTCTGGGCAGTGAATGACATTCGCCAAAAAGGAAAGGATTCACCATATACCGAATGGTACGAAGTGAAACAATACGATGACCCAGCGACCCCAGAAAATGAAACGGACATCCAAGGCTGGTGGGGGTTCAAATACTTGCCCCTTTTTCAAGAAAAAATTGATAGTCCGGCCACCAAGCCTCCGCATGAAGGCAACATCATATCTGCATCGCTTAAGCAGCACATTTTTGATGTGTCGCGCCGGTGGCTTGACCCTAATGGCGATGGAAAATTTGACGATGGCGTGGACGGCTACCGCATGGATGTAGCCGCAGAAGTCGGCCTAGGATTCTGGCGTGAGTACCGCCAATTTGTAAAAAATATAAATCCTGAAGCCGTGCTGATAGGCGAAGTATGGTGGTTCGATTGGCCTGATCTATCAGGTCCTGAAAAAATGGTACAAGGCGATGCATTTGATGGCCTGATGAACTACCGATGGTATCTCGGCGCACGCGGGTTTTTCTCCCAAGGCGATCCTGTAATGAAACCGTCTGAGTTTATCACACATTGGGAAACAATCAATTCAAGCATTTCTGAAGAAAACCGGCAAGCCATGATGAACATAGCCAGCACACATGATACACCAAGGCTTAGCACGTGCTTCTTCAATGACGAGCGCTATAAGGAAAAAGCTAAACCGGCAGAAAATCCGAACTACAAAGTGCACCGACCCGACGCTCAGACCTGGCAAGAGGTGCGGATGTTTCTGTTGCATCAATTTTCGTTTGTAGGTGCTCCGCAAATATGGAATGGAGAAGAACTAGGCATGTGGGGAGCCGATGACCCAGATGACCGCAAGCCAATCTGGTGGCCTGATATGACCTTCGCATCGGAAGCCACCCGAGCCTATTCCCCTCGTACACTACCCCCTGATACCATTCGTGCAGATCAAGAACTGATGGCCTATTACAGTTCATTGGCCACTATTCGCAGCTCGTATCCGGTACTGGCCACAGGTGCGTTGCAATTCCTCCTAGCCGATGATGCGCGCATGTGTTTGGCCTATTCACGTACGGATGAAACGGATGAAATCATCGCCCTATTCAATCGATCTGAGACAAGTCAAACACTAAAAATCGAAACACAGAAAAAATTGTATCGAGACCTTATGACCGGCGAACAAATAGACACCAAAAACGGAACCCTATCTGTAGAAGTGAATAGCATATCGGGTCGCTTACTGATAGCGGTGAAGTAGGTTTCAAGTGAGAATCAGCTACACCTCCAGACAAAAAAAAGGCGACCCGTCACCGAATCGCCTTTCAACTTAACTTTTTGTCTGACTTACGCTAAATCAAATCGACCGAGGTTCATCACCTTGTTCCATGCAGCTACAAAGTCATGCACAAACTTCGCTTGACCATCTGCACAGCCATACACTTCAGCAAGAGCACGCAGCTCTGAATTGGATCCAAAAATCAAATCCACACGTGTACCTGTCCATTTCACCTCGCCGGTCTTGCGATCACGCCCTTCAAATACATTTTGTACCTCCGATGTGGCCTTCCATGTGGTACCCAAATCGAGCAAATTCACAAAGAAATCATTGGTCAATTTTTCGGGCTGTTTGGTAAACACGCCATGTGCTGAGTGATCAAAATTGGCATTGAGTACACGCATACCACCCACGAGTGCTGTCATTTCGGGAGCTGTAAGGGTCATGAGCTGCGCTTTGTCTACCAGCATTTCTTCAGCCGTCACTTTATATTTTGGCTTGAAGTAGTTTCGGAAACCATCCGCTACAGGCTCCAGTACCGCAAATGATTCCACATCGGTTTGCTCTTGCGTGGCATCTGCACGACCCGGGGTGAATGGTACTGTCACGCTGTGACCGGCATCCTTAGCCGCTTTTTCGATAGCAGCGCATCCACCAAGCACGATTAGGTCAGCCAAAGACACCTGCTTACCGGTTATTTGCGCAATATTGAACTCCTTTTGAATGCCTTCGAGCGTATCAAGCACTTTGGACAATTGTGTTGGATTATTCACCGCCCAGTACTTCTGTGGAGCCAGTCGAATGCGTGCACCATTGGCACCACCTCGCTTATCAGAACCCCTGAATGTAGCAGCAGATGCCCATGCAGTGGATACCAATTGAGCAACACTCAAACCTGAATCAAGTAGTCTAGCTTTCAATGAAGCAATATCCGCTGCATCAATCAATTTGTGCGTGACCGTAGGAATCGGATCTTGCCAGATCAATTCTTCTTTCGGCACTTCAGGCCCGAGGTAACGAGCAATAGGTCCCATGTCTCTATGCGTCAGCTTGTACCATGCCCGAGCAAATGCATATGCAAATGCGTCTGGATTTTCAAAAAAACGACGTGAGATTTTCTCATACGCCGGGTCAAAGCGAAGCGAAAGGTCAGTAGTCAACATGAAAGGTGCATGCTTCTTTGATGGGTCATGTGCGTCTGGCACTAACCCTGCACCTGCACCATTCTTGGGGCGCCATTGATGAGCACCTGCAGGACTTTTGGTGAGTTCCCACTCGAATCCGAATAGATTCTCGAAGAAATTATTGCTCCATTGAGTTGGTGTAGTCGTCCAAGCACCTTCTAGTCCACTTGTGATCGTATTCACGCCATGGCCAAAGCCGAACGTATTTTTCCACCCCATGCTCTGCTCCTCTATGCCGGCTGCAGCTGGCTCTACCCCAACATACTTTAGGGGATCAGCCGCACCGTGTGTCTTTCCAAACGAGTGTCCACCTGCAATGAGTGCCACAGTTTCTTCATCATTCATCGCCATGCGACCAAAAGTCTCTCGAATATCTCGTGCAGCAGCTATCGGGTCGGGATTTCCATTTGGTCCTTCAGGGTTTACGTAGATTAAGCCCATTTGAACGGCAGCAAGGGGATTCTCCAACTCTCGATCTCCGGTGTAGCGCTGATCACCCAGCCACTTACTCTCCGAACCCCAATACACGTCCTCCTCCGGCTCCCACACATCCTCACGACCACCACCGAAACCGAACGTCTTGAATCCCATGGACTCCAACGCACAGTTTCCCGCCAATATCATCAAGTCAGCCCATGATATTTTCTTGCCATATTTCTGCTTAATTGGCCAAAGTAATAAACGCGCCTTGTCCAGATTGGCATTGTCCGGCCAGCTATTGAGCGGAGCGAAGCGCTGTGTGCCGGATCCACCACCGCCACGGCCATCAGAGATTCTGTACGTGCCGGCACTGTGCCATGCCATACGTATGAAAAAAGGGCCATAGTGTCCATAATCTGCCGGCCACCAGTCTTGTGATGTGGTCATCAACTCATCAATGTCTTTTTTCACTGCGTTCAAGTCAAGACTCTTGAATTCTTTGGCATAGTCAAAGGATTCGTCCATTGGATTGGACATGTTCGAATTTTGCCGCAGTATGTTCAACTTCAATTGATTGGGCCACCAATCGCGATTGCGAGTGCCGCCACCGGCACTTTGATGTAGCTCCCCCCCCATGAAGGGGCATTTGCTCTCGCCATTTACCTGGTAAGAAGCAGTGTTAGGATGTGGGTTATTTTCCATTTTCAAATTTTTAGATTACGCATTTAGCACGGCCAAAGGTGTGATAATATTAATTTATCAATCTTATAATAACATTAGCTTGACTTATATCACCAATGGGCTTGGAAACGCTGGTGAAGTTAGCCCAATGAAGGATTTGACAAGCTAAAGTGCGTCTGATATTTGTCATACAATCGGTCATTTTTTGGATCATGCATACCAAATATCCATATCACCTCTGCCTAGCCAATGACGCTACGGCAATTTCATCTGCGAGATAGTAGCCGAACGAAGTAGCGCAATGAATTCGAAATCCATTGAAATAGTTCTGTCAATCTGCAACGATAGTCATCAGTTAAACCATGGGCTATGTGGAATGACCTTTGCCTGAATGGCCATGAAAATGCAACCTAGCCGCGATAGTAGCGGCACGAAGTAGAGCGGATAGCGCGGTAGAAGCCACTAAAGCGCCCAACTGCTCCGCTCCTGACGCTTCGGTAAGGACACGTCCAAACTTTCAAAAAATCCCTCTGTGACACTCCGCGCGCTCTGTGGTTGAACAAAAAAACGGTAACACCCCATTCCATTTTTTTTATCCAACTCCTCGCCTTAGTTTTGCAATTCCTATCATTCCTGTAGGAATAATAACAATAATAGGATTAACACGTACAAAGCCCGTATGATCACGATAGACCTAGCATCAGCCAACGAATACCTGCGCCACAAGTCGCCCGACGAAATCATTGAATGGTCCAAGCACCTGACCGATCGCCGGATTGTCACCACCAGTTTTGGCGTGTACTCCGCCATCTTGCTGAGCACCTTTGCGCGAAAAGACCCGAAAATCAATGTGATCTGGTGTGATACGGGCTATCATGACCACCACACCTACAGGCATGCGGCTAATCTGATTCGAGATTTTAACCTGAACATCAACATCTACACGCCAACGCGCAGCAAAGGCTTTATTGACGTGACACTCGGACTACCTACCTATGACGACCCTCGTCATGAAGAATTTACGGAACTGGTGAAACTGGAGCCTTTTCGCCGCGCACTGGCCGAACATCAACCGGAGATTTGGTACACCAACATCCGTGTGCGCCAGACCGAATACCGCAATTCGCTGGACATACTGAGCTACAGCAAGGACGGCATACTGAAAATCAGTCCGTTTTACTACTGGTCAGATGAGGACTTGGAGGATTATTTGGTGCAGCAAAACTTGCCCAAAAACATCCACTATTTTGATCCGGTGAAGGCGCTGCAATCGCGTGAGTGCGGCATTCAGTTATTGGGCTAATAAACGAGAGAGATATGCAGAGTTTCCGAACAGAATTAGAAAACCCCGTCGTAGAAAAGGACATCATCGAGTTGGAGCGAAAGATCCGTCTATTCCGCGAGGGGAAGATTGACGAAGAAAAATTTCGGTCGCTCAGACTGGCGCGGGGGGTATATGGCCAGCGGCAGCCGGGCGTGCAGATGATCCGTATCAAGTTGCCCTACGGGAAAGTGACCGGCGAACAGTTGGAGCGCATAGCAGCTGTGTCGGATGAATATTCCACGGGCAAATTGCACATTACCACGCGTCAGGATATCCAGATTCACCATGTGAGTTTGGATCGTACGCCTGAGCTGTGGGCGGACTTGGAGCGCGATGACATCACCCTGCGCGAAGCTTGCGGCAACACTGTGCGCAATGTCACCGCAAGCCCTATGGCGGGCATTGACCTTAAGGAAGCCTTTGATGTGACACCTTATGCTGAGGCGGTTTTTCAATTTTTCCTGCGTAATCCCGTGTGCCAAGAGATGGGGCGCAAGTTCAAAATCGCCTTTTCAGGCAGTGATGAGGACGATGCACTCACCTTCATGCACGACATGGGCTTTATCGCCAAAGTGCGCACGGTAGACGACCAAGAAGTGCGCGGCTTTCAAGTGATGCTCGGAGGCGGCTTGGGCTCTCAACCGGCACATGCCGATCAGATTTTTGACTTCCTGCCCACAGATTTGCTCATTCCAACTATCGAAAGTGTGCTGCGGGTGTTTGACCGACACGGCGAGCGCGACAGACGCAACAAGGCGCGGTTGAAATTCCTTATCAAAGACATTGGCTTGGAGGCTTTTTTAGCATTGGTGAGCGAGCAAAAACGTGCGCTACAAGTACAGCGATTTCCGATTGATGGCACATCGGCACAAAATGAAATCGTGACGTCAAGCAAGGAAATTCCGACTGTAACGATCACCGATCAGGCTGCCTTTGATACTTGGAAATCGACGAACGTTTTCCCTCAAAAACAAACGAGATTGGTGGCCATTGGCGTGAAGGTTTTCTTGGGTGATTTCAGTTCGGCTCAGACCAGAGATTTGGCCAAATTGGTGCGCGAATACGGAGCGAATGAAGTGCGCTTTACCCTGCGGCAAAACCTGCTCATTACGAATGTGCGAGAAGCACTTATCCCCTATTTCTACCAACAACTCACCGAACTTGGCTTGGCACAAGCAGGCTACAATGCCACCGCCGACATCACCGCTTGCCCTGGCACGGACACGTGCAATTTGGGAATAGCCAGTAGCACGGGCATAGCCGCAGAATTGGAGCGCGTGCTCTATTCGGAGTATCCTCAATTTATTGTGAATCAAGATATTACCATAAAAATAAGCGGCTGCATGAACGCCTGCGGACAGCACAATATGGCGCAGATAGGCTTTCAGGGTATGTCGATAAAGGCGGGTGTGAAAGTGGCTCCAGCCCTTCAGATTTTACTTGGTGGAGGCATTTTGGGCAATGGCCAGGGGCGCTTTGCCGACAAGGTGATCAAGATACCGAGCATGCGCGGACCTGAGGCTTTGCGTGTATTGCTGAATGATTATGAAGCCAACAGACAGGCGAATGAAATCTTCAATGCCTATTATGATCGGCAGGGGAAAATCTATTTCTACGACCTGCTAAAGGACTTGTCATCCACGGAGAATCTGACCGATGCGGACTTTGTGGATTGGGGAAATGACGGGGCATATATTCAGGCGATTGGCGTGGGCGAGTGTGCGGGTGTGGTGATTGATTTGGTGTCCACCCTCCTATTTGACAGTGAAGAAAAATTGGCCAATGCCGCCGAAGCACTGGAAGTCGGAAAATGGGCAGATTCGATTTATCACAGCTATTCGAGCATGGTGAATACGGCC
>CAZPST010000003.1:0-31501 GCA_964589185.1 uncultured Roseivirgaceae bacterium
AATTGCGCGTGGCATTGAAAAGCCAAGGTGCGTACTGAAAGCGAGCCATTTGCGTAGAGTAGCTGGCGATCAGCCGGGTGCGGATAGAAGGAGCATTCGTCTTGTACGACTGAAACTGCCATTCGGCCTTCATTTTAGCCATGTCCACATTGCTCGGGCATTCGGATTTACAGCCTTTACACGACAGGCACAAATCCATCACTTCTTTGATCTCCGGATGAACAAATGGATTCTGCTGATCCGATCTTGTCAAAAATTCTCTCAAAATATTGGCTCGGGCGCGGGTGGTGTCCTTTTCGTCGCGGGTGGCCATATAGCTTGGGCACATCGTGCCTCCACTTAGTTCAGTCTTGCGGCAGTCGCCACTGCCATTGCACAACTCCGCCGACCGTAAAATGCCTTCGTCTCTGCTAAAATCGAGCATCGTTTCAAACTGCGGCGTATCTTGATTCGGTTCGTATCTCAAGGATGTGTCCATGGGGGCAGTGTCCACTATTTTGCCCGGATTGAAAACATTCGTTGGATCCCACGCCTGCTTGATTTCTTTTAGTAGGGCGTAATTTTCCTCCCCAATCATACGCGGGATAAACTCGCCACGCAAGCGCCCATCGCCATGTTCGCCCGAGAGTGAACCCTTGTATTTTTTGACCAAATCAGCAATTTCCTCGGCAATCGTGCGAAAAAGGCGTACCCCTTCTTTGGTTTTGAGATTCAAAATCGGTCTCAGGTGCAGTTCGCCCGAACCTGCATGCGCATAGTGCACACTGTACAGTCCGTGTTTTTGTAAAATTTTGGTGAAATCAGCAATGTACTGTGGCAATTCCTGCACATCCACCGCCGTGTCTTCAATGACCGGAGCAGGTTTATTATCTCCGGGGATGTTGGACAATAAACCTAAACCTGCCTTTCGCAATGACCACACTTTGTTCATGTCATCACCCTTGATCACCGGATAGGCATAGCCCAGCCGATCTTTTGTCAAATCGGCCAACATGCCCAGCACGGCCTCATCTACTTTGTTTTCTGATGCGCGAATGAGCTCCACAACCAAAATGGCACGTGGATTTCCTTCTATAAAAAATCGATTGGCACGTTGCTCAGGATTGCGTTCAGTAGCCTCTAAAATGTAATGATCCATGAGTTCGCAGGCCGATGGCCGATGGTTTAGTGCTACGAGATTGGCGCGTAAAGACTCATCAATGCTCTCGCAATGGATGACTACTAGCCTTCTTTGTTCCAAAGGAAGCGGGGAAAGCTTGATTTTGGCAGCCGTTACAAACGCCAAGGTGCCTTCTGATCCGGCGATGAGCGTGCAAAAATTGAACAGTCGACCTGTCGGGTTAAAAGGCTGCATCTGTGCAAGCAAGTCCAACGCATAACCTGTGTTGCGTCGGGGAATATTCGGTTTGGGGAATTCCGCAGCTATCCGAGCACGATTTGACTCGTTACCTAATATCCGCTCGGTGGTTGTGTACAAATGTTGAACAAATGCGCTATCAGCCGTCAATGCTTCCGTGGGGCCAAAATGAGCCGCTTCTCCATTGGATAACAGGGTCTTTACTTCCAATAAATGCTCGCGCGTGCTGCCATACACCACCGAATTTGATCCGCACGAATTGTTGCCGATCATTCCCCCGATCATGGCGCGATTGGCCGTAGATGTTTCCGGTGCGAAAAAAACACCATGTGGTGCAAGCGCTCTATTCAGGTCGTCACGAATGATGCCCGGTTGCACCCATGCCCAGCCTTCTTCGGCATTTACTTCAATGATTTGGTTGAAATATTTCGATACATCCACCACTATTCCAGCTCCCACCACTTGCCCTGCCAAGGAGGTACCGGCGGCACGTGGAATGAGAGACAGTCCATTTTCCCTTGCAAAATCAATCAGCGTTTTGATATCGGCATCTGTGCGGGGCACGGCCACTGCCAACGGAACTTCGCGATAAGCCGAAGCATCGGTGGCATAGATACGGCGCAGAGCTTCGTTAGTAAATAATTCACCTTCCAGTTGGTGGGCAAGGGTAGCGAGATTCATGGCGCCAAACCTACACGATCAATCACGTCATGGATTGATTTTTTATGGAAAAATTTGCGTCAACACACCACTTCTCTCCTTCAAACGATTGCATCAATTCCTGTATCTTTTCGGCCGCATGAATGAATTAGATCAGGTCGTACTCCATTTTGATCAAGATGGAATTTTTTTGATGAATGTCTGTCTTGGGTTCGTCATGTTCGGTGTGGCGTTGCAGCTCACTCCGCGTGATTTCTACTTAGTCTTTGTTCAGCCAAAAGCAGCGCTTCTAGGCCTTTTCTCGCAATTCCTTGCCCTCCCCTTTATCACCTTTTTACTCGTATTGATCTTACAACCTATACCTTCCTTAGCACTAGGCATGATGCTGGTGGCGGCTTGTCCGGGCGGGAATATTTCCAATTTCATGACATCACTGGCACGAGGCAATGCCGCCCTATCCGTAAGTATGACGGCCGTGGCAAGTCTCCTAGCCGTGTTCATGACTCCCCTCAACATTGCCCTGTGGGGCGGCTTATATGCACCCACGGCACAGTTGCTTACCTCCGTGCACATCAGTTTTATAGAAATGGCCAAAATCGTGGCGATGATCCTGATCGTGCCCATGATGTTGGGGATGTTGGTTCGCCATCACCGACCTAGATTTGCTGCCAATCTGCAGCCGTTCACTCAGTATTCGTCCATACTCATCTTTGGGGCGTTTGTGGCTATCGCCTTTTATGCCAATTTCGGGCTATTTATGGCGCACGTGCATGTGGTCATTTTTATCGTGCTGGTGCACAATGGAACCGCCATTCTCACCGGGCTTGGCATTGGCAAACTCTTCAACCTGCCTATTGCTGATCAAAAAACACTTGCCATTGAGACTGGCATACAAAACTCCGGACTCGGATTGGGACTCATTTTCGCCTTTTTCAATGGACTCGGAGGCATGGCCATTGTGGCAGGCTGGTGGGGCATTTGGCACATACTTTCCGGACTGAGTGTGGCGTATTATTTCAGAAATAGACAATGGGCAACCGCATGACAACACGACTGTACAGAACCGCCAAATGGATTGTAGCCCGTGCATTGCGGGTGTATTTCAGTCACATCGAAATTGTGGGTGAGGAGCATATTCCCAAAGACAAGCCCTTTTTGATTGTTCCCAATCATCAGAATGCGTTTTTAGATGCACTCATTCTGGGGGCACTTGGCCCACGTCCACTGCACTTTCTTACACGCCAAGATGTATTCACCAAAAAAACTACACCTTGGCTCACTAAGCTGAATATGCTGCCCGTGTATCGCATCAAGGACGGATTCGGCAATCTGGAAAAAAACCAGGCGATCTTCAAGGCATGTCACCGCGTGTTCGAGGAAGGTGGTGCTGTGATGATTTTTCCGGAGGGCAATCATGGTGAGCATCATTACTTGCGTCCGCTTTCCAAAGGTGCCGCACGGCTGGTATTGGAAGCTCAGGCTGAACAAGATGAAGAAATAGTGGTAGTGCCATGCGGTATCAATTTCTTCGCGCATCGCACGCCTCGTACACGCCTCACGCTGGTGTATGGCGAAGCATTTTCGGCAAAAGATTTTCTACAAACCTATCAAGAAAACCAACAAACAGGGCTGAAAGCGCTGAAAGACGAGATGGCTCTTCGGATGAAGGAATGTTTGGTGATACCCGAGCCTACCGAAGATTACGATGTGAAAGTGAAGAAGGTGCTGAATTTGCGCAATCAAGGGCTTAGCTTCAAGAAATTGCGCGAATTAGCTGCACGTGACTATAGTGAAAAGCAGGCGGAATTTGTACACCTTCCAGTTTCATCTTGGAAGCGCACGGCCATCTGGCTGGCAAGTGTGCCCAATTGGGGGCCATACCTGATTCTCAAGAAAATACTCGCAAAATTTGAGGATCGGGTATTCTGGGGCTCGATGAAATTCGTAACGATGCTGGCAATCATGCCTCTTTGGTGGCTAATCGGATTTTTGGTCGGCTTGATCTTCTTTGGATTTTGGGAAGGGGTGGTTCTTATATTTCTTTCGGTTGTCGGATTATTTGCCAAAGCCGAATTGCTCAAAGAATAGATTATCTCAGACTCTTCAGAAATTCTTCGCGATCATAGATCACTTGGCCATTTCTGTCCCACTCGCGCAGTATGACCGGCTTAAAATCAAAATCAAATGGATCATCAGAATACTGCACCTCGCGCTTCACCCGATTATTGGGATAATATTCTCGCCAAACGCCGACTTTATAATCAAACTTATACGCCCCTCGCACAGCTACAGACCCGTCTGTATGAAATGCCCAATATTCGCCATCTCTTTCTTCATAGTGAATGGGTACTACTTCCCTCAGCTTGGTTCGCTCAAAATCATAATACTGCATGCGCGAATCCTGAGGCCATCCCTTCCAGTAGTATTTCTTGTCTTGCAAGATGTCATACGTATTGATGCGCACCCATCGCTTGTGCTTCATGCCTTTGTAGAAAAAACCCTCCTCAAGCACTTGATCTCCCTTGATTTTTTGATACGGTCCATGCAGCACGGCGGCATTTTTCGGATCTACCCTCAGCGAATTGACAATTTTCTTCTTCTTGTAATCGTACCAGTAAAAATCACGGGCATATGGTGGTGGCCCTTCGTACTCCTTTAGGAAATTGAACAATTCAAAAACCACATCATCACCAAAGCCCGTGCGCGTGTAGTTTTTCTTGATCCGGAAGCCCATGTATTCATTTCGCTTCACCTTTTTCTTAGGTGCTACTTCCTCTTCTGCCTCTTCCTCCTCCTCTTCCAGATCAATAGTCAATGGCGTATCATAATCTACTTTGAACAAATCGCCCACTTGACCTTCTTGCCCATACGAAGAGGCCAAAATCGTGAGAAATCCTATGACAAATGCTGCGTATCGCATATATGGTGTAATGAACGTTTCAAAAGGCGGTTATCGTGCCGTCCCTGCAGAAATTGTATGACCAAAATACAACGCATTGAAGAATAACTTATTGGTTCCGTACCAAAACGCGCGAAAGTTGGGATTGTCTGACAAAACGATAACCCTTCCTGAACCAACGGATGTAATGTGGGCCGCAGGTGAATTGGCAATTTTTGGCAGATTCTTGCCATGTACATAGCCACTCAACAGTGGGCTGGCAGTATACACGATCGGTTGTGCATACGCATTGTCCGCCTTCTTCATGAAATTGTTATGATTTCTGAACAAAGGAATTTCGTCATCAGTAAGGCCATAACAAAGCGGGTGTGTGAGGTCAACCTTCGCTTGAAAAATGGCTCCACCTGTCACGCGAGCACCTGTATTTCTACTATAATCAGCATACGGCTTGAATCCGGATGTGTCTGGTTGCTCACTTTCATAGGCCACTTTGGACAATTCATTTGCAGCAAGCCAACTGCCGGCGTTTTTCCATGCCACAATGACACCCCCGCCACGCACCCACGCATTCAATTTTTCACTTGCAGCCTTGCTAATGTCCCCATACGATCCATTGGCCATCACTATGCGATTGTAGCGCGACAAGTCTGCTCTACTCAAGCGATCTAGGGGAAGCAAGGTCACTTTCACATCCACACGCTGATCTAGCACGTGCCACGCTTCGCCCGCCTCATAGCTACTCACACCCCCGTCTACCAACACTGCAATCTGCAGCGGCTCCAGCATGCTCATACTCGGACTGCCCAAATCAATACCTGAGGCAGCCAACCCTGTTTCGATACCAAAAACATCAATGCCATCTTTGGAGGTGATGTCTTGTATCACTTGCATGATTGACGCCAATTTTTCTTGTTGAACTCCTACCGGAATAAGTATGGCTCCTCGTGGGAATGTGCGTGATCCGCTCACGTGTGCCTCGTGCATCACTCGCGTGATGATACCCGCATCCATGAGGCGCTGAATTGCGCGGTGGGCATAGTATCCGTATGTTTCAAAAATGAAGGCGTAAGCTGACTCACTACCAATTAATTCCCCTTTGGGCGAAAACTCGCCTATTTCGTCTCCTACTAACCCATTCTCAAACATTTTTCCGTCCAATTCAGTGTATGGAATGTTCATAGCCAGTGGCATAGTCCAAGCAGAAATGTCGTAGAATAGGCTATCTACAAATGACGTTCGGTTTTCAAAAATAGATTTGATCAACCGTGCCTGCGGCTGACTCATAGGCACCACAAAAGCCTCACCCGGCACAAATGTCTTCCCTGATTGACTCACCTTCTTATCCAACGCATGCACAGCGATCTCGTGATTTTCAAGCACTCGAACCAATTCCGCCGATTTCATTACATCCTTGTCACCAAACACATAGGCTTTGGGACTAGCCCATTTCGCTGCATCTCTGTATTGCTGCAATTGATAGGCCTTCAACTCATCTATCATAGCCTGCGAGGCGGCTAATGTGGAAAGGGACGTAATGAATTGATTGCGAATGGCAAAAGGAAATGTCAACGTGCCATATGGATTTTCCTGTGCATGTCCACGAGCGCTGGCCTGCTCAAAGAGGATGCCTATGGAGCCATTTACATCCGGATAGGTAGAGCCCTTGCCAATGTAAAAATCATCAAACCCTTCTTTGGTGTAATAGAGCGAACCAATGCTATCGAGCATCTGAGCATGGAATACACCTATTTTGGCCGTTAATTCCTCGTTGCGATCATCTGTATTGGGGAATTTACGTGACGGTTCTCCCGGCTGAAAGAAAAATGTACCGGATGTGCCCATTTCATGATGATCAGTGAGTATGTGGGGCATCCAGGCATGAAATTGACGAATGCGCCCTTGTGATTCAGGATGTTGCACGGGCATCCAATCCCGATTCAGGTCAAACCAATAGTGATTGGTGCGACTGCCCGGCCAAGGCTCATCATATTCTCTACTGCTCGGATCAGGATTCGTGTTTTTCGATTTATGTGTATTTACCCAGGAGGCAAATCGATTCAACCCATCAGGATTATAGCTAGGATCAAGCACGATCACTGTTTGATCCAGCATCTTGTCAATCTTCGCTCCTTGGGCAGCCGCCAAATAGTACGCAGCGAGCAATGACGCATTGGAGCCACTGGCTTCATTTCCGTGTACGCTATACCCCATCTGCACTACCAGCGGTGTTTCACCCCCTTGGCCTGATTTTACCTGCCGACGAGAAGCCTTAATAGCCGTAAGATTTTGATGATTTTTTGGAGATGTAATGATGAGTTGGAGCAGTTGACGATCTTCATATGATTTGGCATAATGCTCTATAGCGATCCGATCGGATGCTGACGCTAATGCACGCATATACACCAGCAATTGATCATGACTCACATGCCATTCGCCGGGTACATAGCCCAATACTTGCTCGGGGGTGGGGATAGCAGGATCGTAGGTAACATCTGTGGGCAAGTAATACGGCATGGTCACTTGGGCTGCTGCAACATGTGCAAACAAGCAAAGTGCTAGGATAAAATTCTTCATTCGATGGATCAAAAACATTTGGCCGCCCAAGGTACTAAAGTTTGGTTTTGATCAAAAGGCCAAAGTGATAGACATAAAAAAAGGGCCCCCAATCGGAGACCCAGTATTCTTTCACCCAGGGGAATTTATTTCAATACAAATAATCTAGCGCAGTGCGGTCATCAGCGTTGAACGGACGGTCGCCACCATCAGTACAAGCAAGCATGAATGACTTGTCAGCCAAAGTAGCACCGGTTGGTGTGCCAGGGATGTGAATAGCACCTACTGTAGAAGATCCTTCGTTAGAAGTTGATCCACCACAAGAAATGCTTCTGTCAAAATAATCTGTATGGCGGAAGCCAATGCAGTGACCCATCTCATGAGCAATGATAGTAGCAATACCAGCTGTGCTCAAGCCATACTTTGACTCCAAAACACCACTCATTTTGATCTCACCATATGGATCTCCAGAAGAAGTGGGGAATCCGGCAGAACCTAGGACACCACGATTCTCATCACCTTTCTTCAAGCGAGTCATTACAATGTCGGCACCAGATGAACTGGTCTGACGCTGAAATGTAATCAACAAATTTTGCGCATTGTAACGCGCTATTGCCTCATCCAAACCGGCAATCATACCTGGGCTGTAGCACGTATTACATGTACCTTCCTGAGCATACATCGTGATCACACGTCCGCCTCCGGCATTCACCAGATTAGTCGTGCGATACTGCTCCGCTTGGGGAATACGGATTCCATCTGACATGCCTCTCAATTGAGACTCTGTAAGATAGATGTCACCTTCTACAAGGTAGCCTTCCTCAAATTTTATTGGGTAAATAATTTCAGTACTGAAACCTGCATTGGAAATGAGGGCAAGTACTTCAGGGGAAATTTCGTTGTTAGTCGAAACATCCTCAGTGGCACAGCTGTAAAATACCGCTGAACCGATCATGGCAATAGCCAGAGTGTTAAAAATTCTCTTCATATGTTTTGTTAGATAAGTTAGTTGGGTGAACGAAAACATCCACGCAATATAATTCTATTCTATCGTCAAATAAGCAAATTTTTGAAGGTGAAAATAAAAATAATTATAACGTTAGTGACGGTGAGGGCTTTGGAGAAAATTTCCGGAAAAAGCATGAAATAAGGGGCTTTAACTTTAAATAAAGCCGCCCATTATCCACCTTGCACAATTTTCCGCTTCCATGAAAGCCACCCAAGCACGGATATAATGGTGAATACTAAAAACTGAAAACTGGTAAAAGGCAAGCCTTTGTAGGTGTAGAGTGGCATGGAGATAAAATTGCAAAGCAGCCAAAAAAGCCAATGTTCAATTTTCTTGCGTGCCATCAGCCACATGGCCGTCACAGCTGCAGCAGTGGTGAGGGCATCCCACATGGGCACATCACTGTCGGTAAATTGATGGAGCACCAGAAACAATACACCAAAAGAACATGCAAACACGCCGATGTTCCATACATGCTCCGTTCCTATGCTTTGGGTAATTGGCCGTGTGTCTACTACGCCACCGTGTGTCCAGTGGTACCACCCATATACGCTCATCACGAAGTAGTAAAAATTAACTGCTGAGTCTGCATACAGCTTGAATTCCCAAGCCAAGTAGACATAAATGAGCACACTTACCATACCCACGGGGAATACCAGAATATTTTCTTGCTTGCTAAACCACACCGAGCCAATGCCCGTCAGCACGGCCACAGCCTCCAGCCATGTAGTGTTAAGCATCTGATCCACAAACCCCGACCACCATTCCATACTGCGATGATAATTTATTTCGGATGAAGCATCAATAAACGAGTGCACCTCTATAATTTTGCACCGCAAATAATACCCTTCCTTATTATTTGCAAATGAACGATCAGAATTCAAAAATCCGCTTCGAAGCACTCACATACGATGACGTGCTCCTCCTTCCCGATTATTCCGAAATCCTGCCCCGCGACACCAACACGGAAACGCAACTAACGCGCAATATTCGCTTGAATATTCCGCTAGTTTCTGCCGCTATGGATACCGTCACCGAGGCACAATTAGCCATCGCAATGGCGCTTGATGGAGGAATCGGGATTATTCACAAAAACATGCCTATTGACCGGCAAGCCGGACAAGTGCGCAAAGTAAAGCGCTCCCAAAGCGGTATGATCCTCGACCCCATCACGCTGAATGGAAACGGAACCGTGGGTGATGCAGAGGCCATCATGAAAGAAAACAAGATAGGTGGAATACCTGTGGTGGACGAGAACAAGAAACTGATCGGCATAGTAACGAACAGAGATCTGCGGTTTGAGAAAAATCCGAAAAAGCCGATTTCGCAGATCATGACAAAGACCAACATGATCACGGCCAATGCCGAAGTGGGCTTGTTGGAAGCAGAGGCCATACTTCAGGAACACAAAATCGAAAAGCTACCAATCGTAGACAAAAACGGCAAGCTCACAGGACTCATTACGTACAAAGACATTCTCAAAAACAAAGACCGCCCGAACGCCTGTAAGGATGAATTTGGTCGATTGCGGGTAGGTGCGGCTGTAGGCGTGACTGCCGACATGCTCGAACGAATAGAAGCGCTAATGACTGCCGGAGTAGATGTGGTGAGCATCGATACGGCGCATGGCCACTCCAAGGGCGTGATAGATGGTGCCAAGCGCGTGAAGAAGGCGTTCCCTAATCTTGAATTGATCGTAGGAAATAAAAGTAGGCGTGGGACCCGGTAGTATTTGCACCACGCGCATCATAGCAGGTGTGGGTATGCCACAGTTATCTGCGGTGTACGAATCAGCCGAGGCAGTAAAAGGATCAGGTGTTCCGATTATTGCGGATGGAGGTATTCGCTTCTCCGGTGATTTGGTGAAAGCCATTGCAGGTGGAGCCAGCTCAGTAATGATCGGGTCGTTGCTGGCCGGTACTGACGAAGCGCCGGGTGAAGTGGTTTTGTACGAAGGACGTAAGTTCAAAACCTATCGTGGCATGGGCTCATTGGAGGCGATGGAAGACGGATCGAAAGACCGCTACTTTCAGGATGCTGAGGATGATATCAAGAAACTAGTTCCGGAAGGAATCGTGGGACGTGTGCCCTACAAAGGCCATGTGAGTGAAGTGCTGTATCAACTGACAGGCGGGCTACAAGCGGGCATGGGCTACTGCGGATCTCGCACAATTGCTGAGTTGCAAAATGCAAAATTTGTGAAAATATCCAATGCGGGTATGGTCGAAAGCCACCCGCACGATGTGCACATAACACGCGAAGCGCCGAACTATAGCGTGCGATAAGCGTATATGCATCTCGTACGATCAAAAACGGTTAAAAAACCCTAATTACGCTGACGGTCCTTTCGAACATTCGAAAGCCCGTTATCTTTACAGCATGTCAGACAAGTTTATCACAAGGCTTAGCTTCCTTGGAGGGGTCATTTTCTGGCTCCTTTTTTCTGTGTTTGACATCTATTTTCTCTTTATTGAGAAATATGAGATGAACGTAAACCTCTCACCTGTGGTGCCGAGGATTTTCTTTTTGCTGTTCATCGTCTCCACGTTTGTGTATTACCGCATGAAAGTGACCAAAGCCGAAACGGTCAATTTCATCGATTTGCTTTGGAAGATTTTCATCACCGGATTGGTCACCACAGTGGGGGCGCTCATCATCCGCTTTTTCATTTATGCCTTTTCGGCCACTTCGTTGGGACAAAATCCCATCATGATCAATTTGCTCTATCATGGGCTCATTGCTTTGATAGTGATTTTCTTGATCAGTTCGCTAGTGGTTTGGAAGCGCTTGATTTTGTATCAAAAATCAAAAAACCTGCTCCAACTCTGGAATTTCTTTGAATATGCACTGATTGCCGCATTGATATTCGATCTGTTCGGGCATGATTTCAAGAGTCAGATGTATATGTACGTGCTGATCTTCGTTACAGGCTTTTCGTTGATTTTGTCACTGAATTTGAAGTGGATCGCCTATCTCAATTTCAAGCAAAAGCTGAAGAGTATCCTATTCATCTTGCTTTCCGGCATTTATCTCTACCACTTCATTACTACGCTCATTTCATTCAAAGATACCGGTCATCTGATTTTTGATTTGTATGACAATGTCTTTGTGATTGCAGTTTTCATATTCTGTTTTTTGTACACAGGCATCTCCATTTTGGTCACCCTGTTCAATTTGCCTACGTCCTCGGTATTCGAGCAAAAGCTAAAAGAGGCGGTCGATTTTCAGAAATTGAGTCAGGCGATTCCAAGAGGACAAACCGAGGAACAGACCTACGATATTCTATTGGAAAGCTCGATGAGTGCTGTATTTGCAGATGCGGCATGGTTGGAGATACGCACGCCCGAGCACCCAGATGGCATATTCTATTTGCGCGAAATCAAGCATTCGCAAATAGCCGATGTAAAAGAGCACATTCCTGCGGGAGCAATTAACGACATTATCAATTTCAACACGGGCAAACTTATTCCATCCAGCAAACTGGTCGGGCATCTGAAAAAGACCGATTTCCGCTCCATCATTGCCCTCCCTGTGATGGTGAAAGGTGAGCAACTAGGTTCGCTGGTATTGCTCCGCGAAATGGCCGACGCATTTAACCGCGACTTGGTGGACATCATCGTCACGTTTGTAAATCAAGCCAGTATTTCCATCGAAAATTTCCTACTGCTATCAGACGCGTTGGAAAACGAGCGGTACAAGGAACAATTGAAAATTGCGCAAGAAGTACAAAAAAGCCTTTTACCTGAAAGTCTGATTTCAAACAAGTCTTTTGATATATGTGCTTTCTCACAAGCTGCCGAAGAGGTAGGGGGCGATTACTACGATTTATTGGAACTGGAGCCGGGCAACTACGGCCTCATCATCGGTGACGTATCTGGCAAGGGTACATCGGCGGCCTTTCACATGGCGCAGATGAAGGGTATTTTTCACAGTTTAGCCTTGACAGATGTGCGTCCGGGCGAATTCATCAAGCGGGCAAATAAGGCGCTGAGTGCGTGCTTAGAGAAGCGTTCATTCATCACAGCCAGTTATTTCTGGATAGATACAAATGCCACTTCACTTGAATTTTGCAGAGCCGGGCACGTGCCAGCATTGCTGTACAAAAGCGGCAGCAAGAAAATAGACTTGCTGGAAGACAGTGGCATGGGGTTGGGAATTTTGAGAAACTCTGACTACAACAAATACGTTCAGAGCAAAACCCTACCTTATGAGCGTGGAGACGTACTGGTGCTCCACACCGATGGCATTACCGAAGCTAAAAATCAACGGAATCAACAGTTTGGCATTGAAAAGCTCATAGAAGCACTAGCAAAATATACGGACGGCTCAGCCACCCAAATAAAAGACGGAATCATTCGTGAACTCGAACGGTTCTTGGGAGGCGTGAAACTAGACGATGATTATACACTTGTAATTGTAAAATTTAATTAGAACCAATGGTCGATATAAAAACAACAAAAGAAAACGACATCTTCCTAGTCGAGGTGCACGGCGAAGTGGACGCCAGTTCGTCCATACAACTGGACAATACGATAAAGGAGGCTTTTGAAACTGAGAAGAAGATCATGGTGGATTTAGCCAATCTGGAATACATCTCGTCAGCGGGATTGGGCGTGTTTGTATCGCATCTGGAGGAAGTCCAAACCAAAGAAATAGCGTTCGTACTTTTTGGGCTGTCAGAGTCGGTGTATCAAGTGTTTAACCTGCTTGGGCTACCACAACTGCTCAATATCGTACCTACTAAAGAAGAAGCAATACAAGCATTGAATTGATTAAAGAATTTACCATAGCGTGCGATCCGGCTAGGCTTCCTGATATCAGGAAGTTTGTGGGAGAGGTGTTGTCAAGCAATCACTTGCCGGAGGTGGAATCTCACAAGATGATTTTGGCGGTGGATGAAATCTGCGCCAACTTGATCATTCATGCCAACAATTGTGACCCTACGCATCAGTTGGCCATCGGTGTGGAGGTGCTGCCGGACGATAAAGTGACCTTCACCATCAAAGACAAAGGCCGCACATTTGATTTCAGCAACTATCAAGAACCATCCATTGAGGAGATAGTGAGTTCGCGGCGCAAAGGAGGGCTCGGTCTCATGCTTGTACGAAGAATCATGGACGACATTCAATTCACAACCGAAAAGAATTACAATATTTGCACGTTGATTAAAAAACTGTGAAGAATGCCCCGTGGGATCCTATTGACATTGTCTGTGCTATTACTTGGATGCGAATATTTTCGTCCGAAAGAAGCAAGTGGTGAACAACCGATCGCCCGGGTATACGAGACCAAGCTCTATCCGTCAGATTTTGTAGCACTCATACCGTCTTCTTACAGCTCAGAGGATAGTGTCAAATTTGCTGAAAAATTCGTTGACGATTGGATCAAAAAGCAGCTCATGATTGCTCGCTCGCAAAGTGAGGTAGACATCAATGAAGCCGAAATCCAACGAAAAGTTCTTGACTACACCTACGCCCTCACCCGCAGTGCATTTGAGCGAAAATACATAGAAGCCAACCTCAATGATCAAGTGAGTGATCAAGAGATACAAACGTATTATGAAGAACACGCGCAAGACTTTGTGCTCAAGCAAAATATCGTGAGGTGCCTCTTTGCACAGATACCCACCGGCGCACCCCGCCTCAACCGATTCAAGAAAAATTTGACCGAATACCCCAAGGAAGGCACAGAAGCGCTCAAGGAATATTGCACACAGTTTGCCAATAGAGCCTTTATGGAAGATTCACTATGGGTGGATTTTAATGAAGTGATCAGTGGCACGCCCTATGAGCAAGTGATGGATCCTAAGCGGATATTGCTTAGTAGATCGCTGCATGAAAATGTGGATGGGAATTTCACCTATTTCCTGAAAATCCTGGCGCACAAGACCGTGGATGACATTTCACCGATACAGTTTGTCCGTGAAGACATTGAAAATATTATTATCAATAAGCGAAAAATTGCCCTGAAAAGGGAGCTAGAAAATAAAGTGTATGAAGATGCTGCAGAAAGCAATGCGTTCGAAATTTTTAACCGTTAGTCTATTTCTCATAGGAGGAATGGCCGTGGCACAGCCTACCCAAGAGGGTGTGGTGGTAGATAAGATCATCGCCAAAGTAGACGATTATATCGTGCTTAAATCTGATTTGGAACGCGCCTATCTTGACTATCTGGCCAATGGTCGCCCACGTAGCGAACAAGCCAAATGTCAGATTTTAGAAAGCCTAGTGGTAAACAAAATGCTTATGGCCAAGGCACAGATCGATTCGGTGGAAGTATCTGACATAGAGGTAAATAGCAACGTAGATCGTAGAATAGATCAAATCATTCAGGGATTCGGTGGCTCTATTCAAGAACTAGAGCAGCAATACGGCAAATCGATGGAGCAAATCAAAGAAGAAATATTTGATGCCATAAAAGAGCAAATGCTCATCCAGCGGATGCAAAATGAACTTACCGCCAAAATGGAAGTATCTCCGGCGGAAGTAAAGAGGTTCTTTAAAAAAATACCTAAAGACTCACTTCCCTATTTCTCTACTGAAGTGAAAGTAGCCCAGATCGTAGTGGAACCCAAACCGAACGCCGGACAAAAAGAACGCGTACGCCAGCAAATGCTCGATATGAGACAGCAGATCCTAAGCGGACAGGCATCATTCGCGAGCTTAGCAAGACGCTACTCAGAAGATGGCTCTGCAGCACAAGGGGGTGATTTGCCTTTTTACCGACGGGGAGAAGTGGATCCGGCGTTTGAAGCTTCGGCCATGACGCTTGCAGAAGGGGAACTTTCTATGCCTATCGAGTCGCAGTTTGGATTTCACCTTATCGAGCTCATTTCGCGTAGGGGAAATACCTTCAAGACACGCCATATTCTGATGATTCCTAAGCCGGATCAGGATGATTTCGTGAAAGCCGAGACGTATTTGGATAGTATTCGCACACTGATAGTGGATGAGAAAATGAAGTTTCAAGCAGCGGCCAAAGACCACTCAGATGACCAATTTACCTCATCAAATGGAGGCTTTTTTATAGATGATCAGACGGGCAGCTTGAGTGTATCCGTAGAAGCATTGCCACCGGATGTTTTCTTTGCAATCGACACCATGGACGTGGGGCGTATTTCCCGACCCATTCGCTTTCAGCAAGAGGATGGAAACTTTGCGTATCGTATCTTGTACTACAAGGACAAAGTGCCTCCACACCTCGCCAACCTAGATGATGACTATCAGAAGATTGCAACAGCTACGCTCAACAATAAGAAAAATGCAAAATTGAATGAGTGGTTTCTAGAAGCCATTGCAGGGATTTTTGTAGAGATAGATCCTGAGTATGCCGATTGCAATCTGATGCAGCAATAGCTGCGTTAACCCCACACTTTCGTGCCTTCTGTGCAGTTTTGGCACATTTCAATGCTACTTCGCGAGCCAATGAGCGCTTGACGAAAATGATCGTACGGTGCTGAATGCCAGATTTGAGCGAAAGACTGATTAGTTAAATCGCCCATGGGGAATTCGGCATCTTTGTCAAAACAGCACGGCACCACTTTGCCATCCCACGTGATCACGCAGCTGTGCCACATCTTCCAACAGTGGTCGATTAGTTTGGATTTGATTGAATATGTTCCGTCACTATTCGCCCGATAGCGGGAGTATTGATCGAGAGTTGGGATCAGGTCATTTCCATGTTCAAAATCATACACTTGCGCTGTTTTGAAGGCCACCTTGTCCACGCCCATTTCCTTAGCTATTCGCTTGATTTCCGGAATTTGATGTTCGTTTGGTTTCACAACTAGAAATTGCCATAACACAGCGGGCGTTTTACTTTTAAGTTGCTTGCGCCACTTCAGTATGCGTGCAGTACCTTCCAATACTTTTTGCAAATCGCCGGATTTGCGATACGCTTCGTACGTCTCCTGCGTGCTGCCGTCTATAGAAATAATCAACCGATTCAAGCCGGATTCCACTGTTTTTTTAGCCTGTTCGTCAGTAAGAAAATGCGCATTGGTCGATGTGGCCGTATAGATATTTCGCTGGCTGGCGTACTGCACCATTCGCAGAAAATCCGGGTGCAGATACGGCTCTCCTTGGAAATAAAAGGTGAGATAAAGCAACGATTCGTGCACCTCATCAATCACACGTTGATAAAATGCCTCATCCAGTTTGCCGGTAGGTCGGGTGAAGGAGCGCAAGCCACTTGGGCACTCAGGGCATCTGAGGTTGCAGGCCGTAGTAGGTTCAAATGCCAAACTGATGGGCAGTCCGCTGATCTGTGGAGATTTGGTAGCTTTTGACCTCAGATAGCTCCACCAAATACGATACATATTGGCTAGCCTTTTTGGGGTTATTTTTGAGGCCAGTTGGATGCTATCGGTGCTGCTGATTATCACAACTTAAACTTAGCCATTTCTATGCGTACACTCTTGCTAGTTGCTTGCTTCACCGGAAGTCTATTTGGTTTTTCACAAGGTATTCAACTATCTGAGGATAGTGAAATCAGCGTAATGACCATGGGCGCCTATCAGCCTGAATTGTATTCAGCCTTTGGGCATACGGCCATTCGGGTGTACGACCCGCAAAACAACATGGACTATGTGTACAACTATGGCGTGTTTGATTTCGATCAGGAAAACTTCTATCTCAATTTTGCCAAGGGCAAGATGGTCTATAAGCTCGGTATGTCGTATTACGAGCCATTTCGTGATTTCTACATTTCACAAGATCGAGATGTGCGTGAGCAAGTGCTCAATCTGACCGTAGAGCAGCGGCAGGCATTTTTCCTTTTCCTACAAAACAACCACCGTCCTGCTAACCGTGACTACTTATACAACTACGTATATGACAATTGCGCCTCCAAGATTCCTGATGTGCTGAATGCCGTAGTGGGCGACAAACTGACCTACAATGAAAGCTACATGCAGCCGGGAAAAACCATCCGTGACCTGATGCACGACTACCTGCCGTACCAGCCTTGGGGCGAATGGATGATTGATATTGGCTTGGGTGCACAGATAGATAAAGAAGCTGATGCGAAAGAATTTATGTTTTTGCCTGACTATGTGCTGAAAGCACTGGAGTCAGCCACCATCCAAACGACAGCCGGACAAGAGCCGCTCGTGAAAGAACTACGAGTGGTGTACACGTCAGAAAATGCGCCGGAGGGAAACAGCGGGTTTACGCCCATGAATTTTTTCATTTTACTCTTTTTCGTGGGCGGCTTCATCACGCATCGCAACATGAAAAGCGGCACGCGCACACGCTGGCTTGATGGACTATTATTTGGGTTTGCAGGTTTCGTGGGACTATGGCTGGTGTTTCTGTGGGCTGGCACGGCTCATCTCTCCAAGTGGAACTATGACCTGCTATGGGCGGTACCGTTTCACCTTGTGGCTGTATTTACCTTGCGCAAAAAATCCTGGGTCACATTCAACCACTGGTACTTTAAAGTGACAGCCATCCTTTACGGCGCAGTACTCATCGGCTGGGCATTACTTCCCGAACCGATGCACATGGCGCTGGTGCCGTTTACGCTACTGCTACTGCTCAGATCGGCGTATATTAGTTATGATTTGAAGAGGGGGAAGTAGGAGTTATTAAGTAAATCTGATATGAGGCAAAAGCAATCCAATTCTTCCGTTTTCAGGATAGGAGTTTCGTAGTTTTGCGCTCACAACATTTCTCCCCATGAAAAAAATCTTGGTCATCGGTGCTTGCGGCCAGCTCGGCACAGAACTCGTAGTGAAGCTGCGCGCCGTTTTTGGTACAGGCAATGTCATCGCTTCAGATATCCGTGAGGGTGCGGGCGAACTGATGGACGGCCCGTTTGAAATCCTCAATATCCTGGAGCCGGATGCCTACCGCGCCGTATTGAAAAAACACGCCATCACGGACGTGTATCACCTCGCCGCTGTGCTATCGGCCAAGGGAGAGCAAGACCCGCACTTCGCGTGGAAACTGAACATGGAGAGCTTGCTGACCGTGTTGGAGTCTGGTAAGGAGCAGGTGAAGAAAATCTATTGGCCTAGCTCCATCGCCGTGTTTGGGCCGGATACGCCCCGCGATCATACACCTCAACACACGATCATGAACCCCAGCACCGTATATGGCATCAGCAAGTTGGCCGGTGAGCGCTGGTGCGAATATTATTTCCAGAAATACGGCGTGGACGTGCGCAGCATCCGCTACCCGGGTCTGATCGGGTACAAAGCCAAGCCCGGCGGAGGCACCACCGACTATGCCGTGGACATCTATTACAAAGCGGTGGAAGGACAGGATTTTTCGTGCTTCCTGAAGCCCGACACGGCCTTGCCCATGATGTATATGGATGATGCCGTGCGCGCCACCATCGATCTGATGGAAGCAGATGAAGCCAAGGTGAAAACCCGCTCCAGTTACAATCTGGCCGGAATTAGTTTCACGCCGGATGAAGTGTACAAGGCAGTGAAAAAGCATTATCCTGACTTCAAGATCACATACGCGCCTGATTTCCGACAGGCTATCGCAGACAGTTGGCCGAAGAGCATCGACGACTCGTACGCCCGCAACGAATGGGACTGGTCACCGAAATATGACTTGGAGAAAATGTCCGTAGCGATGATTGACGGATTGCAGCGTACATTGATACGCATTGATCAATTTTGACGAAATTTGACTGACTCAACCAGACGAAAACCAACCAAAACGCTTATGGCTACTTACACTAACCTATCCCTGATACGTGAGGGCAGCATCCTCACGATCACCATCAACAGGGAGACGAAACTGAATGCGCTGAACAAAGCCACGCTCAACGAACTGAATGAGGCTTTTCATGAAGTGATGGACGACTCGACGATACGGGGTGTGATCCTCACGGGAGCCGGCGAAAAGGCCTTTGTGGCGGGAGCGGATATTTCAGAGTTCTCCGGAGTGACTGAAATGCACGCCCGCAAATTTGCCGAAGAAGGTCAGCAGGTGTTTAAGTTAATTGAGGATTGTCATACGCCCGTGATTGCGGTGGTGAATGGCTTTGCCCTCGGTGGCGGGTGCGAATTGGCCATGGCGTGCCACATGCGCGTGGCTACTGAAAGTGCCAAGTTTGGCCAGCCGGAAGTGAACCTAGGTTTGATGCCCGGATATGGCGGCACGCAGCGGCTGACCCAACTCATCGGTAAGGGACGCGCCCTCGAATACATGATGACGGCCGATATGTTACCTGCGGCTAAGGCACTTGAAATGGGGCTGGTGAATCACGTGGCTGCTGACAAAGCAGCTGCAGTGGCCAAGGCAAATGAAATCCTAGGGAAAATTGGTCAGAAAGCGCCCGTGGCGGTGGGTTTTGTGGTGGACTGTGTGAACGCAGTGTACACTCCCGAAGATGGTTACCAAACAGAAGCCAATGCCTTTGCCCGCTGCTGCGGCACAGAAGATTTCAAAGAAGGCGTAGATGCATTTTTGAATAAAAGGCAGGCCAATTTTAAAGGAGAGTAAAAGCGTATTAACTTCTTAAATTGACTTGTATTGAGCACACGAAGCATGATGCGGCGCACATGGAGGCAGTGGTGATTCACAAGACTTTCATTGCCTCAGTCCGGTAGTCTACCTTTGCCGCATGTCGTTGCATAATCTCACCGTATACCCCGATATTGGCTTTGATGAAGAAAACCTGAAGACACATCTGGGCAAATCAGGGCTACTGCGTGCCGGTCAGTATTTTCAGATCGTACGCCGATCGGTGGATGCCCGCAAAAAACAAGTGAAAGTGCATGTGCAGGTAGAAATACGCGACACACCAATAGAGGTAGAATATGTAGAGTACTTCCATCGTGCGCATGATGTGCGCCGAGCCAATCAGGTGATCATCGTTGGAGCCGGGCCGGCCGGATTGTTTGCTGCCATCCGCGCAATTGAAGGTGGATTGAAGCCCATCGTGATTGAGCGGGGCAAAGATGTGCAAGCCCGACGTAGAGATTTGGCTGCCATCAATAAAGACCATATCGTGAACCCCGAAAGCAATTACTGCTTTGGTGAAGGTGGTGCAGGTACCTATTCGGACGGCAAGCTGTATACACGCTCCAAAAAACGCGGCAGTGTGCGCCGGGTGTTCGAAATATTGGTCGCACATGGTGCCACATCAGATATTTTGTTTGAATCGCATCCGCATATCGGCACCAACAAATTGCCCAAACTAGTGACGGCACTTCGTGAAAGCATAGAAGCAGCCGGAGGTGAAATCCGCTTCAACAGTAAAGTCACGCAGATGCTATTGGAACGCGACGAGGTGAAAGGTGTGCAGTTAGAAAACGGCCAAAAATTGACCGGAGTGGCTGTACTATTGGCCACTGGTCATTCGGCACGGGACATTTTCCGCATGTGTCAATCACAAGGCATTGCCATTGAAGCCAAACCCTTTGCGCTAGGCGTGCGCATTGAGCATCCCCAGCCACTCATTGATCGGATACAGTACCACTGCGATGCTCGGGGTGACTACTTGCCAGCTTCCAGTTATACATTGGTAGCACAAACACAATTCAAGTCCGTAGAACGGGGTGTATTTTCCTTCTGTATGTGTCCGGGGGGCTTCATCGTGCCAGCGGCCACTGCACCGGGGGAAATTGTGGTGAATGGCATGAGTCCCTCACGCCGCGACAGCAAGTATGCCAACTCAGGCATGGTAGTACAGGTGGAGTTGGATGATATTCCGGAATTCAAAAAGTACGGAGAATTGGCGGCCATGGAATTTCAAGAAAGTGTAGAGCAACGCGCATGGACTCTGGGTGGAAAGACTCAAGTGGCTCCTGCCCAACGCATGGTAGATTTTGTGCAGCGCAAAGTATCTACTCATCTGCCCGACACGTCGTACCAACCCGGACTCCAGGCCGTACAAATGGACGAAGTACTTCCAGCATTTATCAGTAGCAGATTGCGGTCGGGCTTTCAGGTTTTTGGCAAAAAAATGAATGGCTATTTGACCAATGAAGCACAAATCGTGGGCGTAGAAAGTCGCACCTCATCACCCATGCGCATTCCTCGAGACAGAGAGACGTGTGAGCACATAGCGGTAAAACGACTCTTCCCCTGCGGCGAAGGAGCTGGCTATGCCGGAGGTATTGTCTCCGCAGCGATGGATGGCGAGCGATGCATGGAAGCCATTTTGGCGAAATATGGGAATTGAAACCTAATTAATGAAAATTAATTAGCTAACTTAGCTAAGTTATGAAGACGTATAAAATCCATGAGGCAAAAACCAATCTCTCTAAGATTCTCAATGAGGTGACAGAGGGGGAGACCGTGTATATCGCCCGAGGAAAAGAAGTCATCGCTGAAATAAAGCCCGTCAAGAAGGAGAAGAAGCCGTTTCCATTTGGCATTTGGGAAGGAAAGGGGTGGGTTGCTGATGATTGGGACAGCCCCGAAACCAATGAAGAAATTGCAAAGTGGTTTTACGAATCAAAGCTTGAAGGGGAGTGAATCCAGTACTCATTGATACCCAAATAATCATTTGGTCTTTGATGTTTCCTGACAAACTACATCCTAGGACAAAGGAATTACTGCGTCATTCCAAGATTTATGTTAGTGCGGTTTCAATTTTTGAAATTCAATTGAAACGTAAAATTGGGAAACTCGACTTTACTCCGGACATTGAAGAATTGATTGAGACTCAAGTTTTTATTCCATTGGAGTTAAAAGCCTCGCACAGTATAGCCTCAATTGATTTGCCATTGCTTCACCGCGATCCATTTGATCGTTTGCTTATTGCACAATCCATTTACGAAAAATTGCCACTTGTAACCTCAGACAAAATGATCCAGCAGTACGATTTCAATTTCATTCCTGCCTAAGAAGAAGGTCTACTCCCGTCTTGCCAACTGCTCCAAACACGCCACCCAGCTATCCTCGGCATTCAGGCTTGGCACCAGTGTCCATTTCTCACCTCCTTGATGAATAAAATCCTCCGCGAAGGTTTCACCCACTTCTACTGTTGTCTCCAGACAATCGGATACAAATGCCGGTGAAAAAACAAGCACTTTTTTGATACCCCGTTTGGCCAAATCGGCAATTACATCTTCGGCATAGGGCTGTATCCAAGGGGTTTTGCCCAAGCGCGATTGGAAACAAACAGTATATTGATCAGCTGTCAATCCAAGACGTTCGGCAAGTAAGCGGCTGTTTTGAAAACACTGTGCACGATAGCAATATTGGTTTTTGTCATGGTACGCATTGCAGCAGCTTCCTATTTTGCATTGATTGCCCACCGATCCCTTATAAATCTGGCGCTCAGGTATACCATGATAGCTAAACACCACATGGTCATAGGTATCTTCTGCCATCTTTTTGTGCGCATTTGTCACGATGGTCTGCAGGTACAATTCCTCCTCAAAAAACTTCGATGTGAAGGTCATGGTCGGGATGATCTGCCAGTCTTTTACTATTTCCATCACTTTGTCATGCACAGATCCCGTAGTGGCTGACGCATATTGCGGAAAAAGGGGAATAACATGAATGGATGCGCAATGCTTCAACTCGTCCAGCGCCGATTGGATAGACGGACTTTGATACCGCATGCCCAGCGCCACTTTATAGTCAGTGCCCAATCGCTGCTGCAGCATGTCACGCACATCAAATCCGAAATACTTGAGAGGCGAGCCCCTTTCATCAAACAATTTGCTGTACTCGTGTGCCGATTTGGGTGCGCGAAACGGTGCAATAATCAAATTGACCAACGCCCACCTCCCGATGGCGTTGATGTCGATGACCCGCTTATCCATCAGAAATTCGCGCAGGTATTTGCGCACATCGGGCACGGCTGTAGAATCCGGTGTTCCCAGATTGACAAGTAAAATTCCTTTCATTCAGAGGTTAGTAATGGATGGTAAACGCACAAAGGTCGGTATAAAGTTCTAGTCGATTTGGGCATGCCAGATGATATAGGCATACACTGTGAATCGGACAAATCGGGCCATGGCAAAAACCAAAAACCGCGCAAACGGATACCGCACCGACCCCACCAGCATACAGATGCCTGCAAAGGGGATGGGCGTCATGGCGGCCACTATGACCAAGAAGCCACCGTATTCATTGAAGTGCTCTTCAAACTTGCCAAATATGCGTTTTTTGAAAAATGTAAACGCCCGGGTGGTATTCAGATAGGCGCCAAACCAATAGCCCACTATACCTGCCAAATAGGAAATGCACATGAGAATGAACACATTGGATATATAAATCTCCACATCGCCATGTCGCTGCGACCAAATCATGAAAAACTCCGGAGGGATGATGCCAAAGACCACTTCAGATACCAAGAAAATGGAGAAAATGGTACGCGGACTTTCATAGAGCGGCCCCATCCATTCTTTCAGGTCAAAGCCCAAATAACGCTTGGCAATGAGGTAGCCTCCGATGATTACTGCAAGAAAAAGCACACCCCTAACCAAGTTCTTTAAGAAGAACTCCGATCGCTTAGGATTTTGTGTCTCCACTTGCATGTCCTTTTCCTTTTTTGGTTGAATACTCCACAATCCAATGGGGCTCTGTAAGCTCCGAATATTGGCCATAAAACTGTGTAAGCATTATTTTCACCGCATAGTTCAGCCTGTTCACCGCATCATGGTAATAGTCGGCCCGATTGCGTGGATGATAAATGAAAAACTTGATGATGGGGAACGTACAGGTGCGAAACTGACCCAACACATCTGTCACTTTGCGTTTTTTTTCAGCAATTTCCACTTCGGCCTTTTCACAACATGACGCCATGCCTTCCAGCAAGTTACGATAGAGATGATCAACCGCATTGGCATCATCCAAAAGCGCAATGCTCTCATCACAAAATGCCTTGAGTACACGCAGAGGTGCCAAACTCATTTTTGCATCGGTAAAAACATCTGGTTGCCACAGGATTTCGCGAAATGTAAACAGGGACGGCAGTAATTCGGTATCATAGGCGTCATGCTGCTTCAGGCCGTGCAATGTTTTACTTTGAATGCCCTCCACGCGGTAGTGACCGGCCTCCAATGTAAACGTCCAGCCGTGCTCATCGGGATCGATGAGTTCAATGAAATTCCATATTTCTTGTAGGGCAATGCGCATGATAGTCCAAAGCGACGAATATAAGATTTTGTCTGCTTATTTACGGGTCGAAAGTGGTTTGGCGTAGAAAGAAACGGTTATTTTTATCACAATGGATAAAAAGTGGGTCTTTAAAGAAAAAGGAGTACAAGCAATTATACGCGAGTTAGCCGGTGCGCTCAATATCAGCGAACCACTCGCTCAGCTACTTGTGCAGCGAGGCATTACCACCTTTGATGAGGCAAAAAACTTCTTTCGCCCATCACTTGACGACCTGCACGACCCATTCTTGATGAAAGACATGGACAAAGCTGTAAACCGCCTATGCGAGGCGGTGTTCAATGGCGAGAAAATTTTAGTCTATGGCGACTATGATGTAGACGGTACCACAGCAGTAGCCACTGCGTATAGTTTTCTGAAAAAATACAGCGAGCAGGTCTCCTTCTATGTGCCCGATAGATACACCGAAGGATATGGTGTGTCTGAAAAAGGTGTGCGCTTGGCTGCAGCAGAAGGTTTCGGATTGATGATTTGTCTCGATTGTGGTATTCGGGCGGTGAAAAACATCACGTTGGCCAAAGAATTGGGTCTGGATGTGATCGTATGTGACCACCATTTGCCCGGAGCACAATTGCCCCCTGCGTTGGCCATTCTTGATCCAAAACAGGCCGAATGCGCCTATCCATTCAAGGAATTGTGTGGATGCGGCGTGGGATTCAAACTGCTCCAAGGCTTCTGTGTTCAGAATACCATTGATCTTAAAGAGCTCTATGAATACCTCGATCTTGTAGCAGTCAGCATTGGATCAGACATAGTTCCCATTGTGGGAGAAAATAGAATTCTCGCATATTTCGGCTTGCAAAAAATCAACAAACAGCCGTCTGCAGGGCTCAAAGCACTCAAAGAAATAAGCGGATTCAAAAAGGATTTGTCCATCTCAGATGTCGTATTCTATCTGGGCCCGCGCATTAATGCTGCCGGAAGGTTGGCGCATGCGCGTGAATCTGTCAATCTGCTCATCAATGGGGATGAAAACCAAATGATAGAACTAGCCAAGGTGCTCAATGATAGGAATACGGAGCGAAAGGATTTTGATCAAGCCATTACAGAGGAGGCGCTTGAAATGATACGCGAGGAATTTCCCGAAACAAAAAGCAGCGTGCTATTCAAGCCCAACTGGCACAAAGGCGTGGTGGGCATTGTGGCTTCTCGCTGCATTGAGCAGTATTATCGCCCCACCATTATTCTGACAGAATCTGAAGGCATGGCCACCGGATCTGCCCGTTCGGTAGATGGGTTTGATGTGCATGAGGCCATCAGTCAGTGTGAGCACCTGCTGGAACAATATGGCGGCCATCAGCATGCAGCAGGTGTGAAACTGACCTTGGCTAATGTGGAGCCATTCAGACGCGCTTTTGAGGAAGTAGTGACACGCACCATCACACCTGATCAGCTTATTCCAAAACTCACCATCGATCTGGATGTGGATTTCGATTTCCTCACATTCAAAACAATCGGCATTCTCAATCAAATGGCGCCTTTTGGCCCGCAGAATTTGCAACCCACCTTTTGCACCCGTCGCGTGTTTGTAAAAAATGCGCCGCGCTTGCTCAAAGATGCTCATTTGAAATTGATGGTGTACCAAGAAGGACATTCCGGCGGATTTGAGGCTATCGGATTTGGCATGGGGCATTTGGCCGATTCATTGCTTCCGCATCAGCCGTTTGATATTGCCTATCATTTGGAGCAAAATGAATTTCAGGGAAACAAAACGCTCCAACTCAATTTGAAGGACATTAACATTGCAAAATGAAGCTACGGGCAGAGTCATTGGTAAAAAAATACGGGAGGCGCACAGTGGCCAATGATATTTCATTGGAAGTGAACCAAGGTGAGATAGTAGGCTTGCTTGGACCCAATGGAGCAGGCAAAACGACCACTTTCTACATGATCGTAGGACTGATCAAGCCCAATGAAGGTCACATTTATTTGGACAATGAAGACATCACCAAGCTGGCCATGTATCGCCGCGCCAAGTTGGGTGTGGGCTACTTGGCACAAGAAGCGTCTGTATTTCGCAAATTGTCAGTAGAAGATAATATTCTGGCTGTGCTGGAAATGACTAAGCTCACCCGTGCAGAGCAGCGTGCCAAAACGGAATCGCTGCTTGAGGAATTCAGCTTGACACATGTGCGAAAAAATCTGGGTATGGTACTCTCCGGCGGTGAGCGCCGACGAACAGAAATTGCCCGAGCATTGGCTGTAAATCCTAAGTTTGTGCTCCTAGATGAGCCATTTGCAGGAGTAGATCCCATTGCCGTGGAAGAAATACAAGGCATAGTGGCCAAGCTGAAAGAAAAAAACATTGGCATCCTTATCACTGACCACAATGTGAACGAAACCCTCTCCATCACTGATCGGGCGTACCTTATGTTCGAGGGAAAATTACTAAAAGCAGGCACGGCCGAAGAATTGGCCAGTGACGAGCAAGTGCGGCGTGTGTATCTGGGCAAGCATTTCGAACTCAAGCGAAAAATCTAACCATGGCACTCTTCAACTCCATATTGTCATGGGTGATGAAGAAGCGCATTCATCAGATCGAACTCTTCATGAAATACCCCCATGAAGTGCAAGCCGAATGGTTTGATGCACTCGTTCGAAAAGGAGAAGAAACCGAATACGGCAAGAAGTACGGGTTCAAAAATATCCGGAACATGGCACAGTTTCAGGAGCGCGTGCCCGTGGTAAATTACGAAGGCCTTTTCCCCTACATCGAACGCTTGCTGAAAGGCGAGCAAGGCATCTTGTGGCCGTCCGAGATCAAGTGGTTTGCCAAATCCAGCGGCACCACAAACGCCCGTAGCAAGTTTATCCCTGTTTCGCCGGAGGCTTTGGAAGATTGTCATTTCAAAGGAGGCAAAGACATGCTCTCTATCTATTTCAACAACAATCCTGATGCGCAGATGTTTGATGGCAAAGGACTGGTCATAGGTGGCAGTCAGCAGGTCAATCAGTATGACCCCAGTGCGCGTACCTACTACGGCGATGTGTCGGCGGTGCTGCTCAAAAACCTACCTTGGTGGGCGCAGATGGCCAAAACCCCAAGTCTTGAGATTGCCTTGATGGACGAGTGGGAATCCAAAATTGAGAAAATGATGGAAGCCACCATGCATGAAAATGTGACCAACATTTCGGGTGTGCCTACATGGACTTTTGTATTACTAGAGCGTATTTTGGAAAAGCACGGTGCGAAGAACATACTTGAGATTTGGCCTAACCTAGAGGTGTTCTTTCATGGGGCAGTGTCATTCACGCCGTACCGTGATTTGTTCAAAAAATTGATTCCGTCAGACAGTATGCGCTACATGGAGACATACAATGCCTCCGAAGGTTTTTTTGGTATTCAAGATACAGAGACAGACGAAATGCTGCTCATGCTGGATTATGGTATTTACTACGAATTCATACCTACCGACCAATGGGACGAGGAGCATCCCAAGACACTCAAGCTGGATGAAGTAGCTGTAGGTAAGGTCTATGCGCTGGTGATCACGACCAATGCCGGTCTGTGGCGATACAAGATTGGCGATACAGTGAAATTCACCTCATTGTCGCCGTTCAGAATCAAAATCAGTGGACGCACCCGCCACTTTATCAATGCATTTGGTGAGGAACTGATGATCGACAATGCAGAGGAAGCCATAGCCAATGCATGCAAGCGTACCCACGCAGCAATGAGCAACTTCACGGCTGCTCCCCATTTTCTCTCTGAAGGCAATAGAGGCGGTCACGAGTGGGTCATCGAATTTGTACACCCACCTGACGATCTAGATCGATTTACATTGATTTTGGACGAAACCTTGCGCGAAATCAACTCGGATTATGATGCCAAACGACATAAAGATTTGGCTTTGCAGGCACCTATTATTCATGTTGCCAAAGAGGGCACATTCTATCACTGGATGAAAAAAAGAGGTAAACTGGGTGGTCAAAATAAGGTGCCCAGACTAGCCAATACACGCGAATACTTGGATGACTTACTGGTTTTCATGAAGAACTAGTACGGTATTTGCTTTCTCGTCCCGCTTATTTCTTTACATTTATAGGATTAAAAATCACCTCGCTATGAAATCCAACCTCATCAGTGGTCTGCTACTCTTGACCGCCATTAGCCTTCAAGCCCAATATGTTTTTCAAGACAAGAAAGCTGAAAAGCTTTTCCAAAAACTGGAAGATGCCTACATGGACTATGATTATGAAACCATTCTGGAAAATGAAGGAGCTATTAATCAGTACTTTGTGCCAAAGGAAGATACCCTCACGGCTAGGGTATACACCTTCTTGGGTGAATCGTACGAATATGCATATGGCGACTTGGACAAGGCGCTTGGGTTTTACTCAAAAGAGTTGGAAATAAGAAAGCGCCTCACGCCAGACAAAGTAGATGGAGATTTGATCTTCAATATATCATCCTTGATGATGCAGCTTGGGCGCACGCGTGATGCCGAGGGTCTCTATCTTGAATTGGTAGAAGCGGATCTCAATAAATATGGAAAGAAGGACGCTAAATACATTGCTTCAGAAATCTCTCTACTGGATTTTTACTCGTATTCCAACCAGCCGGCCAAAGGATTGGAGCGAATCAAGGCGATCAAGAAAATTGTTGATCGTAAGTCATTTGACGATGCACTCGTCTTGAAAGCAGAAGGAGATTTTTACGAAATGACCGGTGAATACACCAAGTCTGAGCGCGCGCTCCTTCGTGCCTTGGATATCATGGTAGCAAACGACCAATATGCCTCCGGTGAAAATGTGGGTATGCTGAGCAGTCTGGCCACACTCTACACCAATCAGGGCAAGCTACCCCAAGCTGAAGAACTCTACTTGGAAGCACAAGGCATCTTGAATCGATTGCCCGGCGACAATGAGGAATTAGCCGGAAGCATCACCAGTAACTTGGCGCAGTTGTATTATGAGTTAGGCAATTATGAGGAAGCCGAAAAAATGTACAAGGCATTGCTTACCCAAGACTTAAACCTGTACGGTGAAGAAAGCGCGAATTACGGGATTACAGCATATCTACTAGGACTCAACCAACTCTATGCAGGTAAGTACACCGAGGCTCGTCAATATCATGAGTTAGCCAAAAAAGTATTTGACGTGGCTATGGATCCCAACGATCCGATGATTGCCCTTTGGTACAACAATATGTCTCTACTCAGCACCAAGGTGGGCGATCCTGATAAAGCGCTGGAATACGGACAAAAGGCCATTGAGGTGAGTAATTTGAGTGTTGGCGCTGATAATGTGCAGACCTCATTTCCCAATTTTAACCTAGGCAATGCCTATATGGCGCTAGATGATGTGGCCAATGCTACCAAATATCATCAACGTGCACTTGATATACGAACCAGACGCGCAGGCACCACACACCCGCTCTATGCACGCAGCACCAATCAATTGGCCATTTTGGAATGGAAGAAGGGAAATATGGCCGGAGCACAGCGCTATTTTGATGAAACATTTGCCAATTATTATCACCAGATCAACACATACTTCCCCATCCTAAGCGAGGAAGAGAAGACTAAGTTTTATTACAACAAGCTGCGCCCTACGGTGGAGCAGTACAACGCCTTTGTGGTGAAAGCAGCACCGAATGATCGCACGCTTCAAGGCAAAATGTACGATTATCAATTGACACTGAAGGGCATCATACTATCTGCCACCAACAAAGTGAAGCAGTCGATCCTGACCAGTGGCGATTCAGTACTCATAGGCAAATACGAAACATGGTTGGGCCAAAAGGAGCAATTGGCGCAATTGTTCAGTGACGCCCAAATGGAAAGCGCACTGCGTAATAAGCGAATTGATTCGTTGACCGTGCTATCAGACAATTTGGAAAAGGAGTTGAGTAAGTTGTCCGCCGGTTTTGCCAAAACCATAGAATCATTACAGCCAAAATGGCAAGACGTTAAGGCGAAGTTGAAGCCGGGTGAAGCGGCTATAGAAATGATCAGATTTAGGGATTTTGCCACAGATTCTGCGGGGATATTTACTGATGAAGTGTACTATGCAGCGCTTATCTTGCGCCATGACACGCAGGATTATCCGGAGATGGTACTGATCCGAAATGGCGAAGTAATGGAAACGCGCAACCTAGCCAATTATCGAAATGGCGTGAAATATAAAATTGAAGAGCGACAATCCTACGGGCTTTATTGGAAGCCAATTGCCAACAAATTGAATGGCATCAAAAAGGTGTACTTCTCTCCTGATGGCGTGTACAATCAAATAAGTATCTACACCCTACAAAATCCGGACACCAAGAAGTTTATTTTGGATGAGATTGAGATTCAATTGGTAAACAACACCAAAGACGTAATTGCATTCTCTGGCGCACCAAGCAAGCCGGGCACATCGGTGTTTTTTGGCTATCCGAACTATAACATGGGCTCTGTGGAGCAAGAGGAGAACAAGCCAAAAGGTGGCGGAAGCGCTACTGATGTGGTAAAAGCGGCCAGTGAAAATCGCGGCACACGTGGTGGTAGAGGAGGTAGCCAAGGTGAACTTGATTTGACCAAAGTAGCCATTCCGAGAGGATTGAGAGGAAATATGCTGCGCTACATGCGTTCCAACAATTTGCTGGCGTTGTTGCCCGGTACCAAAAAAGAAGTGGAGTTGATTGATTCATTGTATACTGCAAGATCTATAGACAAAAAGGTGTTCTTGAGCAATGAAGCACTTGAGGAGCAAATTAAATCACTTCAAAACCCACGAGCATTACACATAGCTACTCACGGATTTTTCTTGGAAGATCCGGGATCGGCGGTGGGCAACCCTGATGCATATGTGGAGAATCCGCTTCTGCGCTCAGGTTTGATCTTGGCAGGTGCTAATAGCTTCATCCGAACAGGTGAAATTGGTGGTGATCTGAACCTAAAAGATGACGGCATTCTAACAGCATATGAGGCCATGAACCTGCCGCT
>CAZPST010000004.1:0-30939 GCA_964589185.1 uncultured Roseivirgaceae bacterium
AGTTTCGTTGCTACCATATCATTCATAACCCTTCCGATTCTGCAATTAGTTCAGCCAAGTCTCGCACCTTCACGCTTCTTTCTTTCTCCTTGTTTTTCACCCCGTCCGACATCATGGTGAGGCAGAATGGACACGCCACGGCGATAGTATCTGCTCCGGTGGCCAGTGCCTCTTCAGTCCGCTCAATATTGATTTCCTTGTTGCCCGGCTCGGCATCTTTGAACATCTGACCGCCTCCAGCACCACAGCACAGACCCTTGGTTTTGCATCGCTTCATTTCAACCAATTCGGCATCTAGCGCCTCCAGCACTTGTCGTGGCGCTTCATATACGCCATTGGCTCTACCCAAAAAGCAGGAGTCATGATACGTAATCTTGCGGCCTTTGAACTCGCCTCCTCCTTTGAGCGTCACTTTGCCTTCATTGATCAATTGCTGCAAAAATGTGGAGTGGTGGATAACATCGTAATTTCCGCCCAGTTCAGGATATTCATTTTTCAATGTATTGAAACAATGCGGACAGGCCGTCACTATCTTCTTGATCTCATAGCCATTCAGCACTTGGATATTGGCCATGGCTTGCATTTGAAACAAAAACTCGTTTCCGGCGCGGCGAGCGGGATCTCCGGTGCAGGTTTCTTCCGGCCCTAGTACGGCAAACTTCGTCCCGACTTTATTTAGGATTTTGACAAATGCCTTTGTCACGCTTTTGTATCGCTCATCGTACGATCCGGCACAGCCCACCCAAAAAAGCACATCGGGTTGTTCGCCTTTGGCAGCTAGATCAGCTACTGTTGGTATGTTTATTTCACTCATATTTTTCTTCTAACCAATTCAAAACATCTGTCATTTGTTCTTGGAGTGCATCCAAATCATTTTTAACCGTACTCCAAACTTGCCCCAAGTCAATATTAAAATATTCGTGGATCAACGTATTCCGCATTCCCACAATTTGAGGCCATGGAATTTCAGGAAAATGTTCCTTTGTTTCAGGACTTATCTTGTTAGCCGCCTCACCAATAATTTCTAAATTCTTAACAGTAGCCCATTTCAACTTAACGTCCTTTGCTAATTGCTCAATTGAGGTGATCTCAAACGAATTAATTGCTTCAATCGACTCAAGAATATGATCCACACGCAAAAGGTCAGCTTCCTGCTTATCTCTCATAAATCAATTCACGTTCGTTCATGACTCTATCCACGATGCGTCGATGAAACCCATTCACTGTAGTCAAATCCACTTTCTTCCCTAATCGCTCCATCAGATCAGGAGCCAATCCAAAAAAGGACAAGCCCATTTCACTTTCGGGCTCCAACTCCACCATCAGGTCAATGTCGCTTTTGTCATCGGCCTCCCCACGTGCATACGACCCAAAGACATACGCTCTTCGGATAGGTTTCGTCCGAAAATACTCGGTGATTGTCGCTATTTGCTTCTCGCTGAGCTTCATTGCTTCTCTTTCATTTCACTTGCCCAATTGAATCGATCCGTTGGGGCAAATTTCCATGGGGCAAAGTTGGTCTCTACATTTTGAAACATGGCATTCCACGCAGGCGGTGCAGCTGATTCTTCCATAGCCACATACCGTCGTAGCTGCATGATAATGTCTAATGGATTGATCATCACAGGACACGCCTCCACACAGGCATTGCAATTGGTACACGCATTTATTTCCTCTTTCGAAATGTAATCGCCTAATAGTACTTTGTCTGTATTTACCGCATTACCAATATCCTCGATGCGATCGCGGGTGTCCATCATGATCTTGCGTGGAGATAACTTCTTGCCGGTCAAGTTAGCCGGACATTCGGACGTGCATCGCCCACACTCGGTGCAGGCGTAGGCATCCATCAGGTTTTTCCAACTCAGATCCGTCGCATCCTTCGCGCCGAATTTCATCCCTTCCGGCGGAGGAGCCGCTTCGCCTTCCATCGGCAGACCGAGCATTATTTTCACCTCATTGGTAATTTCGGGCATATTTTTCAACTGCCCTTGAGGCGTCACCCGACCGAAATAGGTATTGGGAAAGGCAAGGAAAATATGCAGGTGCTTCGAATACGTGACATATAGGGCGAAAGCAAAAATGCCTACAATATGAAACCACCAAGCTGCCCGCTCCACGAAGATCAAAAAGCCATCCGAATAGCCTTCGAAAATGGGTACAAGGAATCCGCTGATGAGATATGGGCCACTGTCCGGATAGTGCGCCACGCCGCGCATTTGCAGCACGGTATCGGCCGCATTCATTTTCAATATGGCCATCATCAAAGCGATTTCGATGACGAGGATCAAATTGCCATCCATGGCCGGCCACCCTTTCATTTCAGGTTTGTGGAATCGGGGCACCTTCATCACATTTCTGCGGATCAAAAAAGCCGCGCATGCCACCAGCACACCAAAAGCGAGGATTTCGAAGAATGAGATCAATACACCGTAAAAACTGCCCAACATAGGTGCAAACACGCGATGCGTACCAGCCACTCCATCGATGATGATCTCTAGCACCTCCAGATTGATGAGAATAAAGCCGACATAAATGAGCAAATGCAAAAAAGCAGGAATGGGTCTCTTGAACATTTTCTTTTGCCCAAAGGCCACCAACAGCATGTTTTTGAGCCGCTGCGGCTTGTTGTCAGCGATAGTTTCCGCGCGTCCACTGAGAATATTTTTTCGGATTCGGGAGATGCGTTTTCCTATCAGAAACCCGAAAAACCCAAGTATCAGGAGGAAGATGAGTTGAGGTAGGTAGGTCATTTGCTCGTTTTGATGCTTAATTTATTAAATATTTTGCCACGTGTCGATAATTCTTCTACTTTTGCCACCGCTTTTTGGTGCTGTAGCTCAGTTGGTAGAGCATCGGACTGAAAATCCGTGAGTCGGTGGTTCGAATCCACTCAGCACCACAAACCCAAGACCCTGACAGCATCGTCAGGGTTTTTTGTTATCCAATCCTGACCCAATCCTTTCGCATGGTTTTATGCCCACTTCCTCAACCACTTTCCAAGCGCCTAAGATAAGAAAAGGCGTGGAAAATAGTATGCATGCATACTAAATTACGCGCTTAAGATTTCCAAACAGCACTACCCCTCCAACCTCTCCATCAATTTTAATAAAGCAATAGCCAGCACATCGTCGCGCATATAGAAGGATTCTTCTCCCTGATACACTACATATTTCTCGTCCGGCTGCACGTCTTTGCATGCCTCATAGAAGCCCCGCTCCAGTTTGGGAACTGATGCCTTTTTGATTTCGATGGCTAGCCGCTTACCGTCAGCATGGTCAATAACCAGATCAATTTCAGCTCCTCCGCTGCTTCGGTAATAGGATGCTTCGCATCCCTTGGGCAATACAGCTAGAAGGTTTTCAATTACATAACCTTCCCAACTCATACCTGCCACGGGATGAGCAAGTAGTGCATCGGGAGTGGGTATCGTCAGAAGGGTGTGCACCACTCCACTGTCGCGCACATATACTTTTGGCGACTTGGTGAGGCGCTTGCCGGTGTTGTGATGATAGGGCTGCAAGCGGCGCACCAAAAACAAATCGCAGAGCAAATCGACATAGCGCAAGACAGACTGCACACTCACACCCAGTGAGGTGGCAAGCTGCGATGCGTTGAGCGGGGTGCCTTGCAGATGCGCCAACATGGTCCACAATCGGCGCATGGTAGTGGCAGGCACACGGAATCCAAACATGGGAATGTCACGCTCCAGGTAGGTAGTGATAAAGGCTTGTCTCCATTCTGAACTATCAGTCTCGTCGGTAGCCAAGAGACTGTCAGGATAGCCGCCACGCCACCAATGCAATTGATACGGCTGGTCATATTCCATCAAGGTGATGGTGGTCAGCTCTTCGTATACAATCCGCCCTGCTAGGCTCTCGGAGGATTGTCTGAGCAAGTCGAGCGAGGCTGATCCAAGAATGAGAAACTGACCTGTCTTACGTCCGGCCTCACGGTTCAAGTCGATCACGCTGCGAAGGATGGGAAATAGCTCAGGTTTTCGTTGGATTTCATCTAAAATAATGAGTCGATCGCTGTGATCTTGAAAATAACGTAAGGGATCATCGAGCATGGATAAGTCGAGCGGATTTTCCAAATCCAAATAGACAGATGGTCTGTCTTTGGCTATCTGCTTTGCCAGTGTGGTCTTGCCGATTTGACGCGAACCAAGGATGCCCACAGCCGAAAATGCATTCAACTGTCGGGTAATTTTATGTATCTTTTTCCTAGCAAACATCCTTGCAAATTTACTATATGATGGAAAATTTACACACTTAATTCAAAATAACCTTGTTAATCTTCCACGCATTGGAAAATATGCAAGGTTAAGTGGTGATTAGGATATCCCAAATCTTCTCCACCCAATCTGCATGCTCGGGCTTGAGCAAGCAACTACGCAAGCACGTCACATAGTCGGAATTGATCACCACTCCACTCACGTCCAGCTTATCTGCCGATACTTTTAGTTTAGATAAATGCAGGTTTCGGTTGGCTGCCTCATCGAATAGCGCGTCGGCCTTTTCTGACATTTCTTTGGTTGATTGTCCATTCACCGCCCATACTACAATATCTAGCTCGGGCGTACCCACTAATTGGAACCGATCACTTGTTGAAATCTTGGCGGCTAAAGCCAAGGCGGCTTCACGGCATTTTTCCATGTCAGCGGCAAACGGCCCATCTTCCACCGGAGGCAATAGCTGATGAGTAGCCCACAGTGCTACCGCAGACGCTCCGGCGCGTGAGCACTCCAAACTGATTTCGCCCAGATGCAATTCGTCTGACGTGTAGTAGGTATAGGGCGAATCGTGCAGGTAATACTTTGCCACAGCAGGGTCATTGAACAGTACGCACCCACATCCATACGGCTGTAATCCGTGCTTGTGCGGATCGATGACGATGCTATCTACTTGGCTTAACAGTAGATATTTTTCTTGCGTATGCGCCTCCAGATTTTTTGCCAAACGAAAATACCCGCCATACGCCGCATCGGCATGGATACGAAATGTGTACTTCTTTCTCAACTCCAGTATTTCATCCAAAGGATCGACCATGCCCAGTCCGGTAGTGCCCATTGTGACGACTACCGTACCCACTTCACCTGTCTTGAGCATTTGTTCCAATGCTTCCATGTCCATTCGTCCGGCACGATTGCTTTGCACTTTTTCAAAAGGAATTTTTAGCACCTCACACATGCGCTGATGCGTATAATGCGCCTGATCGGATGCCACTATTTTGCCCGATTGAACTTGACTCGCCACCCAAAGCGCCTCCATATTGGCCATAGTGCCACCTCCTGTCAGATGACCTAGATGCTGCCCGAAACCAAACATCCGAGCCAAATCAGCAACCACTTCTTTTTCCATTGTGGAGCTCTCTCGTCCGCCATCTAGTGCGTGATTGTTCGGATTGATCCACATGGCTAGTTGGTAGGCCGTGCGTGCAATCGGATGAGGCGGCTTGATCATTTGTCCGGCAAAAAGCGGGTGGAAATACGGATAGTTGTTTTGCATGCGAGTGGCCACCTGCTGTAGCACTTCGGTCATTCGATCATAATTAAGTGACTGATCAACGACGGGCAGGTCAAAACCCACTTCCAGTTGGTCTATAGCTTTGCGCAGCAGCGATATGGATTCTTTTTCCAGCATGATATAAATATTTGTAGCTTTGCGATCATTTTTTGAAGCTAGCGAAAAATTAATCACCATGGCAGAGAAGACTAAGTATTCGGAGGAGGAACTGAAAGAATTTGAAGAATTGATCCTAGGCAAACTAGACAAGGCAAAGGCTGAGTTGAACGTGCTGAAGGAGTCGTTGACCCATACCAATGACGAAAGTACAGACTCTACGTATGGCACTGTGAAGACCTTAGAAGACGGAGCTGATACGGCAGAAAAGGAGCAGTTGAATCAGTTGGCGGCTCGTCAGTTGAAGTTCATAGGCAATCTAGAAAACGCCCTCATCCGCATCAAAAACGGAACATACGGTGTGTGTGTAGATACCGGCAAATTGATCAGCAAAGAGCGCTTGAGAGCCGTGCCTCACACCCAGCATTCTATAGAAGCAAAACTAGGTCAGCGATAAGCGTTGGATTACCTTGTAAACCATATTGAAGCGCTGGTGTTTTGCTCGCCTAAGCCCATTACAGAAGGCGAAATTCACGATTGTTTAAAGGAAATGTTTGATGCCGAAGTACCGGCTGAGCACATCACTAACGGACTATCTGAATTGAAGGAACGCTATGCCGCAGATAACCATTCATTTGAATTGGTAAAAAGTGGCGGTGGTTTCCAGTTTTTGACAAAACCCGCCTATCAGGCCAGTATAGGTATATTATTGAAGCAGCAATCGAAGCGAAGATTGTCCAACTCAGCCTTGGAGACACTCGCGATCATAGCCTATAAACAGCCCGTGACCAAGAGCGAAGTGGAGCAAATCCGCGGTGTGAATTGTGACTATGCTGTACAGAAATTGCTCGAAAAAGAGCTCGTTGAAATTCAGGGAAAATCGGAGGGAGTAGGTCGTCCGATTTTGTATGGTACCAGCCATAAGTTTATGGACTATTTCGGCATCAACGACCTGAAAGAACTGCCTACACCTAAAGACTTCCAAACGGAAGAAAACACCATCGGTCAAGAAAATGAATAAGCGCCCAAGACGGCCAACAGGAGAAGCAGGCAAATCGGATTCCGACAAACCCAATTATTCCAAAAAACCTACTTCCGGCAGATCGTCCGGCAGCAGCGATTTTAAAAAACCCGAACGTGGCACATCGCGCGGGGATTCGTACAGCAAAGGAGACGGCAAAAAGCCCCATTCCAAGCCGTCCTTTGACAAAAAACCATACGGCAAATCAGCAAGCGATAGTCGGGGGAAATTCGATAAACCGGTGGGTAAAAGAGACTATACCGACAAGCGGGACTTTGACAAACCAAGCCGTGGAAAAAGTGACTACTCCAGCGCCGATTACCGAGGTAAAGGAGGAGACAAACCGGAAGGGAAAAGAGACTATTCTGACAAAAAGGACTTCAGTAAGCCAAGCCGAGGAAAATCGGATTTTTCTAGGTCAGATGACAAAGGAAAATTCAGCAAACCTGCCGGGAAAAGAGATTACACAGAAAAGAGGGATTTCGACAAACCAAGCCGTGGAAAATCAGATTATTCCAGTTCTGATTCAAAAGGCAAATTCAGCAAACCAACTGCCAAACGGGATTATAGCGACAAGAAGGATTTCGACAAACCAAGTCGTGGAAAATCCGACTATTCAAGTTCGGATTCAAGGGGAAAATTCAGCAAGCCTACCGGCAAGCGAGATTTCACAGAGAAGAAGAGCTTTGATAAGCCAAGAGGAAAAAGCGACTATTCTAAGGATTTTAAGAGTAAGTCAGCCAAACCTGAGTACCCGAAAAAGGATTTTGTGTACAAGCCGCCACGTGGCGCTAAAAAGGATTTTGATGAAGCAGAACCATCTACCGATGTTCGGCTCAATCGATTCATTTCTAACTCGGGCATTTGCTCGCGCCGAGAAGCTGACGAACTAATCAAGCAAGGGAAGGTGACAGTGAACAAGATTGTGGTGACCGAAATGGGCTACAAAGTCACGCCAAATGACGTGGTGCGCTACGAAGGGAAGATCCTGAAATCGGAAAAACTGCAATATGTGCTGCTGAACAAGCCGAAAGGATTTATCACCACCATGAAGGACGATCGCGACCGCAAGACGGTGATGAGTTTGGTAGAAAAAGCATGCGATGAACGTATTTACCCGGTGGGCAGATTGGATCGGAACACTACAGGGCTTCTGCTTTTCACTAACGATGGCGACTTGGCTAAGCGGCTCACACACCCATCCTACAATATCAAGAAAATCTATCAGGTAGAATTGGACAAGCCGATCACGCAAGTTGATTTTGATGCTATAATAGCCGGAATACAACTTGAAGACGGCCCTATAAAAGCCGACGATCTGGCCATCATTACCCCGGATAATCTGACGCTAGGTATAGAAATCCACAGCGGACGAAATCGTATCATTCGCCGCATATTTGAACATTTCGGCTATTCCGTGGAAAAACTGGATCGAGTGATGTTTGGCAACCTGACCAAGAAGAACCTCACCCGTGGTGACTGGCGCCATTTGACGCCTCAAGAGGTAAGTCGCTTGTAAATTTTAGGCTTCAGTTTTAGGTTGGGCTATATCGGGGACTTTTATAGCTCATTTTTTTGCTATATATTGGGCTATAAATGATGTGTTTATAGCTCATGCGTTGGAATTGGCAACAACATAACTGGCCTCAATTTACCTACGATAAAGATCGATTGGTGGAATTCGAAAAGGAATTCCTGCATAAAGCGGGCACGCTACATGGCAGTATGAAGCACGTGCCAACGCCTGACAAGGAAACGCTCATGATCGAACTAATGAGTGACGAAGCGCTCAAAACGTCTGAAATCGAGGGCGAAATCCTAAATCGTGCGTCACTTCAATCCTCCATACGAAAGCAGTTCGGACTGCAGACGGAAAATCATTCGGCTCTTCCGGCAGAGGAGGGTATCTCTGAAATGATGGTTGAGCTATACACGCATTTCGAAAAACCACTCGATCATCAGACACTACATGGCTGGCACGCCATGCTCACCAGAGGTAGAAATGACTTACAAACTGTGGGTGCGTATCGCCAACATCCGGATCCGATGCAGGTAGTATCCGGCCCGCTGCATAGGCCGATTGTTCATTTTGAAGCACCTCCATCTGCGCAGGTGGCAGGCGAAATGGAGGCATTCATACACTGGTTTAATGGTAGTCATTCGCTGGATGCACTGACCCGTGCCGGAATAGCACATGTGTATTTTGAGAGTATTCATCCATTCGAAGATGGCAATGGACGCATAGGACGTGCAATCTCAGAGAAGGCGCTATCCCAACACCTTCAGCGCCCTACCTTGATAGCCATCTCATACATTATTGAGCAAGAGCGAAAGAAGTATTATGACGCTTTGAAGCGAAACAGCAATGATCTAGACATCACCGACTGGCTGGAGTACTTCTGCCAAATGGTGCTGAAAGCACAGGATCACACCCAACAAATGATAGACTTTTTGATAAGCAAGACACAGTTTTATCATGTCTATTCCAACCAATTAAATGAGCGCCAAGCCAAAGTGATAGCACGGATGTTTCGTGAAGGCGTAAGGGGCTTCCAGGGTGGACTAAGTGCCGAAAACTATATGCGTATCACGGGTACTACCAGCTCCACAGCCACACGCGATTTGCAGCAATTGGTAGTCATAGGCGCACTGACCAAAACCGGGGAAAGAAAGGGGACTAGGTATTGGTTGGGGGTGTGAGTCAAGCTAATCACTAAATTCATTGGGGATTTATTCACCCCCTCTCTTTTGATACCTCGCAATAGCATCCATTTCGCTGAACGGCCATTCAGTCCAATTTCGATTCTCATTGATGCCGTAGCTTGTAATCAGATACAAGCCCATGGATTCGGACACTATAAAGACCATACTCGACCAAAACCACCACTTCTTCATCATCCCAACAACCGCCTATGGTAATTGATCTGGCCGTGGTGATAGCCAAAATGATTGTAGAGATGGAGTAGAAATCCTTCGGTGGTGGCCTCAATCGGAATCTTGCCGGGGAAAGGCCCTTTTAACACATCCTCAGAAATGGTGGGCAGTACATCATTGAGCACTTGTTTCGTCTTTTGAAATTGAGCGATCAGTTCATCGCGCTTCACATTTTTACCGGCAAACTCAAATTCCCTGTCGCGTACATAGCCTGTCTTGCCCAAATCCGCTCCAATGTACTGCTGCAGATTGCCTGCCAGATGCAGTGCCAAGTTGCCTGCCGAATTCTTCACATCTCCGGCTATTTTCCAGATGTTTTCTTCGGTAGTATACAGCTTCAGCTCTTCGATCACCCGATCGAGATCACGCTGAAAAAGGAAATTGAGTGCATGTGTCATGAAGTAAATGTACACATAACATGCATTTGAAGTGCATCCTACTCCTCACCCAAGAGTCGTTGAATGTCGGCGCTGTTACCATATAGCACCATCGAATCACCGGCGTGTAATATCGTCTCGCTGGATGCCACGCCTTGTACTTTTTCCACGATCCGTGTCTTGCCAATCAAACTCTTCTCTTCAGTAGGCCGGATGGTAGTAAGCACCACCACATTGTGATTGCGACGGAAGCCAATTTCTTCCAATGATTGCCCTACATATTTCTCCGGAACCAATACCTCCACTATTCCAAATTCGTCCGTGAGATCGAAGGAATCCAGCACGCCTTTGATAGAGAGTTTCTTCGCCCATCGCTCTGATGTTTCCTCCTCGGGATGCACTATTTCATCTACGCCCATCGCCCGCAAGATGGTATCGTGCAAGGGGCTGTTTGCTCTGCTAATGAGCCGTTTCACATTCATTGTCTTGAGGATCGCGGTGGTCATGATATTGGCACCCTGCGTCTCCCCGATGGCCACTATCACCACATCGGCATCTTGTAGTGGCAAGCCCGACATGGTGTATTGGTCGGTACTATCCATGCAAATGGTGTGAGACAATTTTTCCTTAAAGGCATCCACTTTGGACATGCTGCTATCCACACCGATGACTTCATTGCCTTTTTCGGTCAACTTTTGACCAAGTGATGCGCCAAAATTGCCAAGTCCGAAAATGATATATTTCATGATCAATTAGTTAATTAAAATTTCTTCCGTAGGGTATTTGTAGTTTTTGTATTTCACATTTTTCAACACAGCAATCAGAATGGACAACATGCTAACCCTGCCCACAAACATTACCAAGACAATGATGAGCTTGCCCCATTCGCTCAGCGCGCCCGTGATACCGAGGCTCAGTCCTACCGTACTGTACGCCGAAAAACACTCGAATGCAATATGGATCAAATCCTTCTCTGAATCCGTGATGGACAAGCCAAACACTGCTCCACCGATGACCACCAATGACAATGAAATAAGCGCAAATGCACGACGAACGGACACATGTGAGATCTCGCGCTTGTACACTTCAATGCGGCTCATACCCCTCGCGAGGCTAATGAAATTGAGCGTGGCTATGGCAAACGTGCTCGTCTTGATGCCCCCACCAGTAGATGCCGGAGACGCACCAATCCACATCAGCAAGAAAATGATCATGATGGTATGAAAATGCATTGCCGAAGTGTCTACGGTGTTGAACCCGGCCGTGCGAGGTGTGGTGGCACCAAAAAAAGCTGTGACGAGTTTACCAAAAAAGCCGTGCTCCGCTAGCGTATTGTCATACTCAAAGACAAAGAAGAGTACCGTGCCAGCCACCGTTAGAATGAGCGACGTAATGAGCACAATGCGACTACTCAGATTCAGCACCCACGGCTGATAGTGTCGCTCGGATCCATTCAGCAAAAACAATTTTTTGACTTGATACTTCACATATTTGGCCACATTGAATGCGATCGGAAATCCCAAACCGCCCAAAATAAACAGTCCGGCTATGATCAAGTGAAGTGGGTAGTTAAACCGAAAGCCCATTTCATACAATCCGTTTGGGAGGGTGGAGAAGCCTGCATTACAAAAAGCCGAAATGGAGTGAAAAAGAGAGAAATAGGCCCGATCATATACGGATGAAAACAAGACGGGATCGAGGCTGTAAAAAATGAAAATGCCTCCCACCAATTCGATAGAAAAAGTAATAAAAATGATCTTCTTCAATGTGCCAAATACTTCTCCGAGTTTGTCCGAATTGGTCATGTCACGCAGCATGAGCTGATTTTCATACGAAGACCCTCCGCGGAAGAAATAACTGAAATAACTGGCAAATGTCATGATGCCTAATCCGCCCAATTGGATCAAAAGCACAATAATGGATTGACCAAAAAGCGTGAAAAAGCTGTCAGTATCCACCACAATCAATCCGGTCACACACACAGCGCTGGTAGAGGTGAAAAGCGCATCTATAAATGAAATGCCCCGATGTGTGGCATTGGGCAGCATAAGGAGCAGCGCGCCCACCACAATCAAAAGTAAAAAGCTAAGAATGAAGAGCTGTGCCGGATTGAGTACAGATCGTTTGTAATCAATATCCAGCGCCGAAAACTCGCGAATAAATGCTAGAAAAATAGCGCCGTAGGTATAGGAAATAGGGTCTAGAAAATCCAGCAACCCAATCTTATCCGATGCATCTAGTCTATGGGTAATCAGAACAAGGAAAAACAGAATACTGAGCCCATCAAATATGCGAATGCTCATGCGATCCGGCACTTGATGAAACACATACCGATACACGGTGATGAGTATGGCACTACTCATGGTGAGTGCATACAACCACTCCAAATACGTAGAGTACGCTTGCGAATGTGTGAATCCCAAATGATAAATCACCGCCAACACCGTCCACACGCTGAGCACAAAGGGAACCTTAGTAAATTCCTTGAAAAACGCCAGATGATTGCGCCCTTTCACTTGAGATGGAAATGTAAGAAAATCAGGAGACCCAGTAAGAAAATCAAAAACCAAAAAAATGGCCACTTCAGGTGCGCCACTTCATACGGTGGTTCATCGTCCACCTCCTTATTCTTCTTCATCTTCTACTTCCTTTTCAGAAACCAAAAGTAGATGTGCTTCTATAAGGAAAAAGTAAAGGCTTTGAGGGAGGTATAAAGATTTTATAAAGATTGGAAAGTAAAATTTAACAGAACCGATACCCTACGCCACTTTCAGTGAAAATGTGAGCTGGTTGGTGCGGGTCGTCCTCCAGCTTTTTGCGCAATTGCGCCACAAACACGCGCAAGTATTGTGTCTCGGTTTGATACCCCATCCCCCACACATGTTTGAGTATGTGCTGATGCGTGAGCACTCGGCCTTCATTTTGCGCAAAGAGCGCTACCAAATTGTATTCTGTAGATGTGAGCTTCACGGGCTCCCCTGATTTTTTCACCAATCGTGCGGCTAGATCAATCTCCAAATCACCTATGCGAATGATGGGGCTACTCTCGTCCTTCTGATGCCGCCTGAGCGATGCACGGATGCGTGCCAGCAATTCGCCTGTGCGAAAAGGTTTGGTGAGGTAATCAGTGGCGCCATTATCCAACGCTTGAACTAAATCTGCCTCTCCGTGCAGCACAGACAGCATGATGATGGATTGGGTGTACCATTCGCGCAATTGGCAAAGTACCTCTTGCCCACTCATATCGGGCAATCCAATGTCCAAGAGGATGAGATCCGGAGCATGTGTGGCCGCCAAGGTGATCCCTTCATGTCCTGTAGCCGCTTCGGTCACTTTGTAATCATGGCTTCCCAAAGTGATCTTGAGCAACCGTCTGATCTGAGGCTCATCATCTATGACCAAAATCTCGGGTTTATTCATCGCGCGATTGGATTATGGGAGCTGATTCCGAAGGTATTTCAATAGTAAATGTAGCGCCATGCGGCTTTCTGTTAGTCAATGTTACACGCCCTTCATGCGCTTCCACAAAACCTTTGACAATGGATAATCCCAGCCCAGTGCCGCCGGTGGGCATGTTGGCCAAGCGATAGAATTTATCAAAAACTGCATCCACCTTATCTGTAGGAAATCCCTTTCCATCGTCGCTGATTTCTATGATGCATCCACGTGTGTCTTGAGCCAGCGTGATGGTTATGGTTGTGCCCTTTGGAGTGTATTGAAGTGCATTCTGAAGTATGTTCTGCAAGGCAGGCTCTATGAGTCCACGATCTATTCTGAAGATGGGAAAATCGTCAGGGGGACGGAAGACAATCGAATGTGCGCTGGCTTCCGAATGATTGGCTCGAATCACAGAATTGACCATTTCTGTCATATCACACCAATCCATTTTAGGTTGGAGAAATCCTGACTCCAACCGACTCATATTTAGCAAGTTTTCTACCTGACCATTTAGCCGCATGCTTGCTATGTCCACCTCCGAAAGCAAATCCGTCCGTTGTTCATTAGTGAGTTTTGATGGGTGCTCCTTCAATGTATCCACTGCTCCGATAATGGTAGCAATGGGCGTTCGCAACTCATGCGAAAGCGAATTCAGAATAGTATTGTACAATCGAATGCTAGCTGCTCGCTCGTCACGTTCACGCACCTTGGCCTCTGCCTTTCTGATCTTTGATGTGAGCACAGCATTCACCAACGCCACTACGAAATACATCAAGAAGAGCAAGGCATCTTCGGGTGTGTCTATTGTGAAATTGTAGACAGGCGGAATGAATAGAAAATTCCACAATACGGCGCTCAGCACGGCAGCACTCAGCACCGGTACTATCTCAAAAACCATAGCCAATAAGGACACGGCCATTAGCAATACCAAGGCGACAATCTTGTATCCGATGAGATCAACAGAGAAATAAAAGGAAAGCGCCACGAGTAGCACCAATCCAAAACTTATCAAGAATTGAATGGTGAGGTTTCCCTTCTTCCGACTGAACAATTTGATGGCCATGACCGGACAAAAGTAGTGTCATATGTTCAGGCCGAATGCAAATAACCCAAGCCAATATTTTACTTCTCTAAGCTCAACGTCTAAAAAGTTTCAGGTATTCGTCAAATACAAATACACGATTGCGACTTTGTCCTGTCATTTCTTTGAGTGTGCCAGATCGCACAAAATCTCCTACCAAATCATTTGCTGCCTTATAGCTTGTGCTAAGTAGCGCTTGAACTTGCTTTACTTGAATAACGGGCTTTTTAAACAGCGCATTCAGCAATACGGCGGCATTGGCTCCCCGCTTTCCATACGTTTGAGCCAGAGTACTTTCAAGACCTGCCTTGAGTTCTAGTATCGCACTAAGGGTTTGGGTAGCATTTTCAGCTGTTTCGGCAACTCCCGCTAGAAAATATTTAAGCCATTGCCGCATGTCGTTCTTAGTACGCACAAAAGTCAGGTTGTCATAATACAGTCCTTTGTTTTTTTCAAAATAGGCAGACAAATACAGCAGCGGCTTTTGAAGTATCTTTTGATCCACTAGAAATAATATAATGAGCAATCGACCAATTCTTCCGTTACCATCCAGAAATGGGTGAATAGTTTCAAATTGATAATGAGCAATGCCAATTTTGACCAATGCGGGTACGTTTACGTCATCATTGTGCAGGAATTTTTCTAAATCACTCATCAAGTCCTCAACAAAGTCCTTGTTGGGAGGAATGAATACAGCATCAAGTAGTGTATTCCCACCAATCCAATTTTGACTATTTCGATATTCACCTGGCAGTTTATGTTCACCACGCACACTGTTTAGCAGTATTTTATGAGTTTGCTTTAAGAGTCGTGAGGAAATTGGGAGTTTTTCGAGTTCCACAATGGCTTGATTGAGTGCATTAATGTAATTGTTGACTTCTTTCCAATCATTTTTTCTCTCCGGATCAATTTCCTCCTCATCCAAAAGTGCCTCATCCATATTCGTTTGGGTACCCTCAATGCGGCTAGACACCACTGCTTCCTTTGTTACATGCAATTGGATAAATAAATCAATATTGGGTACCAATCGGGCGTAGGAGTTGAGTTCACCCAATTTGATTGCAGCCTTTTCCAACAATAGGTTTAACCCTTGATCCTCCCATTTCCAAGGTTTATTAATGGTTGAAGGCAAGAAATAGGTATAACCTGTTTGGTGCCTTTCAAATGTCCCTGATTGGTAGGTTTCAAGTTGTATCATGGATCTTCCCTTTGATACAAAAGTAACATAAGAATTCTTATATGTTATTTTGAGGTAATCAAAGTAACATAAGAATTTACTTATTTTACTTTCCTACCCTTGCAGCGCACTATTCACTGCCTTGATGCTTTGCTTCTTCGCCTGAAATTCCCTTATTTCCTGTCATGAAAAAGCTCCTATTTCTTTCGCTTGTCTTGGTTTCGCTCATCACTTTCGCTCAAGAGGGCGCCACCTACATCCTCGTTCGCCATGCCCAAAAAGCCACAGATGACCCGAGAGACCCCAATCTTTCAGATGCAGGAATAGCGCGATCAGCGGAATTAGCAGGATTGCTCGAACGAACGAAAATCACAGCTGTATATTCGACTCCATATAAGCGTACAATGAATACGGTGCTACCAATCGCTAAGATGAATAGCCTAACTGTGACAGAGTATGCGCCAACAAACCCGGAGGCCTTTGCGGCCATGCTGATTGCCAAACATACCGAGGGTACGGTGCTTATTAGTGGCCATTCCAATACCATCCCCGCACTTGCCAATGCCTTGCTGGGAGAGCAAAAATTCACTGATTTTTCGGATGCCGACTATGGCAACCTAATCGTGATTTTTGTGGACGGATCAGGAAAGAGCCGTCTCCTTCACTTGCGCTTTTGAGTGTGTCACCACATAATTGATCACCTCCTCGTGTGAAATGATTTTGTAATGACCAAAGCCACGCGCTTGCACAAAATGACTATCGGGATGCGCCTCAAATAGCTCCATTCCTTTTTCAAACGGAATGGTTTCATCGTCTTCGCAATAGATGAAGTGCTTCGTGATATCGGCTAACTCGCTGGTTTTTGACCGTAAATCGAAATAGTCAATCGGTTTGAAATAGTACTCCTCCACCATTGCTGCCATCTTGTGATACACGGGTTCGTTCAGCCCCACTTCGGTGATGATGTCTTTGAAAAAATAGCGGATGTAAGGAGGAGCCGCTATGAAAAATTGATTGCTCGGCTGCATATACGCCCCCAACTCACTGACGGCAATTCCGGCTGCCATGCCCCCGATAGAGTACCCCACAATGGTGTGATACGGGCCATTTTTGGCCATAAAGTCCTTCAATATTTCTACATACTCCGGCAGAGCAGTGTGCGTACCTTCCGACTTGCCATGCGCGCGCATGTCCAACGCTTCTATTACAAATCCGGCAGCTAAATACGCTTCCACCATCCGTCTAAAGTCAGCCGATTTGGAGCGCCAGCCGTGTGCTAGCAGCACCTTTGGCCCATCTTGCCCCCAGCGGTAAGTGGCCAGTTTGTTTCCCTTGTATACCGCCTCACCCATTTCGGCTCTACTGATGAGTTCCAATTGTGGCTCAGTGAAGCGCGTTTGGCCGGGCATGGTGAAGTAATGCCACACTACAGCAGCTGCCTTTCGCGGCGATGCATATTGCAGGGCTTTCAGTCCCTTTTTGATCATCTCCACTTTCCAGTTTGTCTTGGGTGGTCGTTCGGAAGGTCTGCTGCGATCTTCCAATTCAACGGATATGTAGGTAATATTTTTCATACCAATCGGTATTTTAGTTAGCAAATTTTTTTAAGCAGTCATTTCATCAATCGTACGGTCAAGTGCGCGCTGGATAATTCTGAATGATCGATTGTCACCCTCAGCTCGTGAGATCAATATCCCGCCATCTATTGTGGCATAAAAGGTCAGAGCAAACTCTTCAACGTTTATGCCCGGTTTCAGTTGTCCTTCGCTTATGCCTCTGTATACAATCTTGGCAATACCCTCTTTGATCATGGCAATGCTTCGAATCACTTTTGACCGAAGGGATGGATGATTGTCATCAGCCTCTACAGATGTATTCAAAATGGGGCAACCACCTTCAATTGGCGGGTTCAATACATATTCAGCAAAATAATTGACGATCCCTTTTAGCTTGGCAGGGGCCGTAGGTTGTTCTCTAATGACGCTAGCTAGTCGCTCCATCACGATCTGATGACCCATATCAAATGCCGCAGCAGCTACCTCGTCTTTGTTTTTGAAATTACCATAAATAGCCCCCTTGGTGATGCCGGTGGCTTTGGTGATATCTGACAATGACGTGGCATGATACCCCTTTGTATTGAAGATGGGCAATGCCTTCGAGACAATCAATTCGCGTGTTAGTTCTGGATTTCGCATAGTATCGGCACAAATATACCGATCGGTATATTATTGTCCAAATTTTTTTATTCACTTACGTAGATACGCTTCACCCGTTGGCTAATGGTGGTCAGGATTTCGTACGGAATGGTGCCTGCCCAATCGGCCAGATCTTTTATCGTAGGGTGTGTCCCAAAGAGAATCACCTCATCTCCGAGCTGTACGCCCATGCCTGTCACATCCACCATGGTCATGTCCATGCAGATGTTGCCGATGGTGGGTGCGAGCTGTCCTTTGATGTTCACTTTGCCACGTCCATTTCCAAATACCCGTAAATAGCCGTCGGCATAGCCAATAGGGATGATGGCGATTTCACTATCTCGAGCCACCTGTCCCTTTCTGCTGTAGCCTATACTCTCTCCAGCAGCCAATTTCTTAACTTGTGATACATGGGTTCTGAGTGTGCCTACCACATCCAGTTTCAGTTTTCCGGTGGGGTCAAATCCGTGCAGCCCAATGCCCAATCGCACCATTTCGAAGTGGTATTCAGGGAAGCGAATCATGCCTGGAGAGTTCACCGCATGGCGCATGGGTATGTAGCCGATGGCCGTGGAAATTTGCTCCACCATGCGTGCAAAGGTGGCTGCCTGTCGGTGAGTATATGCATCTTCGGCAGCACTATCACTTGATGAAAAATGTGTGAAAATGCCTTGTATGCGTAAGTCAGGTTGGGAGCGCAGCGCGTCAATCAATTCGGGCAGTTCACGTTCGGCAAAACCTAGTCGATTCATGCCGGTTTCCATTTTGAGGTGAATTTTCACGTTTGCTTCGCTGGCGATCAATCGACGGAGCACGTCCACATGATACACCTCTGCCTCCAGATCGAATCGTTCAAATAACTCAAAATCCGTTTCCTCCGGATTCATGATCATGATGGGCAATGTGATGCCTTTCTTGCGCAACTGCACCGCCTCATCCACATATGCCACGCCCAGGTAATCCACGCGCTCATGCTGTAGCAAACTAGCGATCTCAGACAGACCTGCGCCATAGGCAAATGCCTTGACCATCACCATCAGTTTGGTCTGTGCCTTGAGCAATTGGCGGTGTGCATTCAGGTTGTTTCGGAGCGCTTCAAAATTGATTTCGAGCACGGTACCATGCGATTGATCCTGCAAGCGCGAAACGATGCGTTCAAAGGCATACGAGCGGGCACCTTTCACCAAAATGGTCTCATTTTCGAATGATGGAAGCTGCTGCAAAAAGGCTTCTGTGGTGAGAAACGAGTGATCAGGGAAGTGCCCACTGATACGCTTGCCAATGGTAAATGTACGGGTGACGCCCTTGTTTTTAAGTAATGCTTTTATTCTCGAATACAGCTCCGTATCAGGAAGCGACGATTGCAAAATATCCGATAGAATGACTGTTTTGGGCTGATGTGGATTTTGCTGATTCATAAAGTCGAGCGCCACTTCCAGCCCTACAACATCATTGTTGTAACTATCGTCGATGAGGTAGCATCCGTTGATAGCACGCTTCAATTCCAAACGCATGGGTACAGACCGAAAGGCTGTGACACCCTTTTCAATTGACGCTGTAGAGACGCCTAGTAACAATGCCACTGTGATGGCATGCAGGGCATTTTCTGTTTGATTTTCATTGGTAAAAGGCAAAGTGAATGTAAGACCTAGTTGCGCCAGTGAAAAAGTCTGCTCTGATGCTTTATAGAAGTAATCTGCTTGTGTATCCGTCAATGACCAAGTAATTATTTTGCCAGGATACTTGGCCGTCAGCAATCCCACAATTTCCGTATGTTCGGCGCGGCAGATGATCTTTTCGGCAGTCGCAAACAGAAGACTCTTTTCTTTTATTTTTTGGCTTAAGGAATCAAATCCTTCTCCATGTGCTTCGCCGATATTGGTAAAAATGCCAAGGGTGGGTTGAATCACAGAGGCCAAATTTCCCATTTCATTTTGTTCTGAAATGCCAGCTTCAAAAACGGCCACATCATGTGCACCCATTTCCAAAACCGACAAAGGCACACCCACTTGTGAGTTGAAGCTCTTGGGGCTTTTCACCACCTTCATTTCAAGGCTTAGGAGTTCGGCCAGCCACTCTTTTACAGTGGTTTTGCCATTGCTGCCTGTGACGCCCACTACCGGATATCTGAAGTGGGATCGATGGGCAGCTGCTATTTGTTGAAGGGCTGATACGGCGGATTCAACCAAAAGCATATTCGCCTCTAACTTGGGTATATCCGCTCGCTCCACGATGAAATTCCGAACACCTGCATCGAACGCACTTTGCAGATATACATGTCCATCGTGCTGCTTGCCCACAATGGCGATGAATGCCTCTGCAGGCCTGCCGGAAATCTTGCGCGAATCAATGCTGTATTTGGTGACGGACGCATCGTCAATTTGGTGGAGTATGGAGCCTCCTGTGATAGCCGCCAGATCAGAAAAACGCATACTCGAAATTAGGCCATTCTACCTCCATTACTCATGAAAAGTGAGCAAAGGAATGTCAATATCTATGGAGATGGCTTTGGTGACTGATGTGGCAAACAAGCGCTCAAAGAGGTTGTGCTTGCGAGGCATCAGCGCCAGCACGTCCAGCTCATGTGAGCGGGTGAAATCCATGATGCCCTTGATCACAGACTCGGCAGATATAATACGAACAGAGAATTTATCAAGCGGCATGAGGTTCTTTTTGATCCGGTCAATCTGTGCCTGTTTTTCTTGATCAATACTATCTGCAACATGAAAAACAGCCAATTCGGCATTGAAGAGCACCGATAAGACATTCAAAATGCGCATGGTGCCGTAATCCTGCACTTTCATAAAATCAGATGCAAATCCGATCCGCTTGGGCTCGAAATCTTTGACATTTTCGGGGATGACCAACACAGGCACCTCAGATGTGCGAATGATTTCAGTAGAATTGGAGCCCAGCAGTCGCTCGCCCATAGAAAGCTCCGAGCGAGCGCCCATCACGATCAAATCAATACTGCGTGTCTGCGTTTCGGTGAAAATGGCATCTGTGAGGTAGGCAATGAATCGATCTTCGTCATGAGGCACGTCTTTGAGCTCTACAATTTCAGATTCCAGTTCATGAAACGACTCGCGCACTTGATACTCATAATCAGCCAACACAGCCTCTACCAATTTGCCGCCTTTCAGATGTGGTAGTGGGGTATGCACATGCACGGCGTTTACGAGGGTTATTCTGGCATCCGATCTTTTGGCAATCCGGATGGCCGCCTTCAGTGCATTCTTGGATGATTCCGAAAAATCGATCGGCACCAGAATATGTTTGATTTCCATGGTTTTCAATTTGATAGGTTAATCTCCTAAAAACTATCGGGCTTACCAAATTAAACCTCCAAAGGCGCTATGATTAATAATTCAAATAAGGGATTTACTAAAAAAGGCCATCAATCGCTCGATGGCCTCTCTGCTTAGTAATTTGACAAATTTATTCGACTACCTCTCCCTTGAACTGCAGCATCACATACTCATCAGAGGCAGTCGTCTTTACTTTGACAGTCTTCATAAATGCACCCACTTTGGCCGATTTGAAATTGGCCGCAATAGTGGCCTTTTCACCGGGCTGAATCTCACCCTTCGGAAAATCAACCACTGTGCATCCACACGATCCTTTGGCTTCCAGAATCGTCACGGGGGCTTGTCCGTCATTGGTAAATTCGAAGCTCAGTTCCTTTACTTCATTCACCTTTACTTCACCTACATCAACGCTAGTGGATTTCCAGCTGATGGTACTTACATGGGCCATCACAGCTACTGCGATTCCCAAGAAAAGAATTGAAAATGGTTTTTTCATTTGTTTGAATTGTTTGTTTCGCCAAACATGGGGAAGAGAAACAAGGGCGTGTGTTAATGGATTTCAAACAATTGTTAACGATACGTTAAAGCCTGAAACGGACACTCAAAATCAGCGTACTTTTAATCCGTGACAAAGAATCGACCTATTCAAATCATGATCATCATGGGCGTGCTTGCCCTCATTGGCCTCATAGCTGTGCAGGTGTATTGGGTGTCTATCTCGGTGACTGCCGAAGAAGAAATCTTTGATCATAATGTGCGCATGTCTATGCGGGCAGTGGCCGACAATATGTGCCAAATAGACGGAAATGAATTGATTGCTGACAAGCCAATAGACCGAATCTCACGCAATTACTTCGTGGCAAGATTGCAATACAATATTGATGTATCGGTGCTGGATTCATTGATCAAATATCAATTTGAACGTCGAGGTATCCATCAAGATTTTGAATATGGTGTGTACAATTGTGAGTCCGATCGAATGGTGTTTGGAAGTCAGGTTTCACAATCATCAGACAACAAGGCCAATCGGATATCACTTCCCAAGCTAGCTGCTGACGAATATTACTTCGGGGTATATTTTCCAAACAAAACCGGTGGACTGTTAACCAATCTAATGCTTTGGAAATATATGACGGCAGCCACGTTGCTCATTCTTGTATTTTTCACCTATGGACTAGTGGTGGTGCTAAAGCAGCGACGATTGAGCGAAATTCAGCGCGATTTCATTGACAATGTGACACATGAATTGAAAACTCCACTGGCTACTTTAAAGCTTTCGGCAGAAGCCATAATGGCAAATGGTGATCCTGCTAAGGTCGAAAAATACGCCTCCATCATCAGGCAGGAAACTTCCCGACTAGAGCAGCAGATAGAGCAAATATTGGCTTCCTCGCTTATGGACAGTCCGGAAAACAAACCACTTGAAATCATTGACCTCTCGGAGTTTTTTGCTCGGATTCAAGCGCAGCTTTCAGATGTTCACACGCGTGTGAACTGGGATTTTCAGCTTGAGGTATTGCCCAAAATCAAAACAAACCAACAGTCATTGGAAACCATTGTGCTAAATGTGGTGGATAATGCTGTGAAATACGGGAATGGAAAAATTAGCATGAAAAGTCAGGTGATAGGAAGGCATGTGCAGCTAACGATAAAAGACAATGGAAGGGGAATTCCGAAAATGTATCACAAGAAAATTTTTAAGAAGTTCTTCCGTGTACCCACGTCCAATGTGCATGACGTAAAAGGCTATGGACTGGGGATGTATTTAGTACAGGAGCATTTGCGCCGGATCAACGGAACGATTAGCTTAACATCGGACAGTTCAGGAACCGAATTTATCATTTCATTGCCGATAACATGAAAGCCACAATCCTATTTGCCGAAGATGATCATAATTTGGGATTCATGACCAAGGAAGGTTTGGAGGTTGCCGGATTTCAGGTACAGTGGTGTCAAAATGGGGAGGAAGCGTGGCGAGCATTCGGCGGACAAGACATTTGTCTCATTGACATTATGATGCCCAAGATGGATGGCTTCACCTTGGCGGAGAAAATTAGGGAGAAAGATGCAGACATTCCGATCTTGTTTCTCACGGCCAAATCGCGCGAGGAAGACCGATTGAAGGGGTTTGAAATTGGGGGCGATGACTACATCGCCAAGCCCTTTTCTATGAAGGAATTGGTCTATCGGCTGCAGGTTTCGCTCAAAAGACAACACTTCACTGTGGGCAACTCACATGAACTCTCTTTTGGTCGGTGCACTTTTGACAAAGCCAATCTGCAACTCGTAGTGTGTGAAAGCACCCAACTGCTCACGCAACGTGAGGGTGAACTGCTGCATCTGCTGGTACAGCATAAAAATGAGCTGGTCAAGCGGGAAGACATTCTACTGAAAATTTGGGGCGCCAATGACTACTTCATGGGGCGCAGTTTGGATGTATTCATCTCGCGTCTGCGCAAGTATTTGAAAGAGGATGACACAGTAGAAATCAAAAACCATCACGGGGTGGGATTTGTACTGGCAGCTAGAAATTAAAAGGAGTTTTGATTTGCATACCTTCTATCACCTGACCCGCATTCAGATCTTCACTTAAAATATAACTGCACTTCGCTTGTTTTGCAGCACTTACAATTAGGCTATCCCAAAATGAAAGCTGATTCATTTGCTGAATATCTATGGCTCTCAAAATAGTATCCATTGTATTTATAACAAGTTCAAATCTGGAGAATCGCTCAATCTCTAATTTCACTAAGTAGGGTGAGATTTTCCTCTTTTGAGAAAGTGTGTTATAAAATTCCTGAACTACTTGTGTAGACCAAACGAGTTGGGTAGATTTTCTCAACTCATCAATCAAATTCAAGCATTCATCACGCTTCAATTGCTCAGTATCAGAGTAGAGATAACACAACACATTTGTGTCAATGAATACCTTACCTGTCATACAATTCGTTTCGTGATATTTTTATTCTGGTGTCAATTTTTATGTTTTCCTGCGCTTTTTTCAGCCCCTCAATAAATGAATCGTCACTCTTCTCCACCGTTCTTCTGAGTAATTCACGGATTAATTCATTCATTGAAGTGCCATTGGCTTGTGCATACCTTCTAGATTTTTCAATAAGATCCTCAGGCATGGAGAGTGTTACATTTTTCATAAGCCCACGTATTATGTGTGTCAATTTAAGAAGTATTTGTTTAAAATAGAAAATAGAAAGCCGAACCACTTGCGAGATCCGGCTTTCAGTAACCCCCTTGCGGGGGCGTAAGCATCACCTACTCAATGACAAGTTTTTTGGTCAATCGTTTCCTTCCTTGGGATATTTCAAGCAAATACTTTCCGGATGAATAGGTGTTGAAATCAATCTGGTCACTGAAGGTACCGTTGAAGTTTTCAAAATATCGGCTATAAATGTCCTTGCCTGCTTCAGTAGAAATCTTCACGGTCAGTTCACCCGCATCTTGCAAGCGAAAGCGCAGATTCAGTCGCTTGTGCATCACCATGTAGTTGATGTCTTCTAGTTCCAATTTGTCCTTTTCCTCTACCGCACCGCGCTTGCCAAAATCAGCACCTACTTCTTCCACGCTGATGCCTCCTCGTTTCGTCATACGAGGTATCAAATTGCTGTTCATCTCTTCTATCTCCCGCATAGATCGCATGATGTCCTCTTGCAATGTTATATCCAGCCCTTTCATTTTCTCTTCGAGCTCTTTCATTTTTGCTTCCATTTTAGCTTCATATTCTTTGGCGTCAAACATGTGCATACGCCCCATGGCTTCTTCATCTCCAAACATGAACACACCCGGTCTCCCGCCATCAAAATGTAGTCGCTTCAAATGCTTCATTGGCGCGAAATCTTCATCATTAAATCCGAACGAAAATGCGCCTACTCCGGGACCTCTGTGCAGTTGGATCACTTTGTCAAAATCATCTCCTTTGAAGAAAAATGAAAAATCATCTTCGTCACCGGCAAACTCGCGATAGGCCGGATCATTGCGCATTTCTTCTTCATTGGCGTATTCGCCTTTGAATACCTTTTCTTCACCATCCACATATTTTGATACCTGGACTTTGATCTTCTTTTCTTCTTCCTGCGCTTGTCCTGTGCAGGCCGTGCCTACCAGCAGCAGGGCGATTACGGATGTTTTGATTACATTTTTCATGTTTGTAAATTTTTTTCAAACGTACGGCTAGCTAGTGTTAAAGGGCGTTAACGCGCGCGTTAAGCCTTGTTAAAAATGGTTAAACCAGCATCCAAGGGGGGTTTCACACCTAAATTTGTGGGCTCATTGCCACGGCACGAATGAAAAAATCGACACTCAAATGGATCATCGCCCTGATGGGGCTATCACTGGTAGGGCTGGTGGGGTTTCAGCTCTATTGGATAGATACGGTGATCAAGGCCAATGAGGAGCGCTTCACTAAAGATGTGCTGGAAGCTATGAACAACGTGGCACTTAAACTGGAAAAACAGGAGACGGTAGCCGCCTTCAATAAGTTCAGAAATGTGTCAGCCATCAACCCAAAACTTCAAACCTCACGAGCAGAGGAAGCTGGTTTAAAACGCGACGCAATTGAGCAATTAAAAAAGAGCCAATTGAGGATGGCACGGACCAACCCAAACAGGCATTCACCCAACATGGGTCATCAAATCTTCGTGATGGATACACTGCAAATGGGCGATGGATTTCAGGTGGTGTTCAATTATGAGTTTACAGACTTTGGCCCACCTCCTGTCTTTGCCAGTACGTCTGCCAACGCAGATTTGGAAATCGAATTGGAACAAAAGCAATCGGAAATAGACCAATTGGAAGATCAACTTGAGTGGATTTCTAAAAAATACGAAATGACCGCAAGTGTATTGGATGACCTGCTCACGCCCGGGCGCAAGCTTGCTAACCGATTCAATCCTGAACAATTGGATTCTTTGCTCAGGATGGAGCTGCGCGAGAAAGGTATCGAACTTTCATATGACTATGGTGTGGTGTCTCCTGCACTGCAGCAATTTGTGGTGCTGAAAAAACCGGAAGTAAAAGAGCAGCTGGAAAACAGCACCCTTCGAGCAGGTCTCTTCCCAAATGATCTACATGGCAATCGGGCGTTTTTAGTCGTAGATTTTCCGGGCAAATCGCAGTATTTGTTGCAGAAAATATGGCTGACCATGGTGAGCTCTGGCGTGCTCGTATTGGTCATTGTCTTGTGCTTTGGGTATTCTATCAAAATAATTCTTCAACAAAAGAAGCTCTCTCTCATGAAGAATGATTTTATCAATAACATGACGCATGAATTCAAAACACCTATAGCCACCGTGTCATTGGCCACAGAAGCGCTACAAGACCGAGAAGTGAGTCAGTCAGATGATATGCGCAAGCGCTACATAAAAATGATCCAAGAAGAAAACCGCCGACTAGGCACGCAAGTGGAGCGGGTTCTTCAGATCGCCGCAATCGAAAAGCAAGACTTCAATCTCAATCTGGAGGTATTGGATATCCATTCGCTCATTCAATCGCTTATCGAAAACATGAAGATTCAAGTGGAAAGCAGGGGCGGACGCATCGCTGCAGTGCTGAGTGCGGCCGTATGTGAAATCAAAGGAGACGAGACACACATCACCAATTGCATTTTGAATTTGCTCGACAATGCCAACAAATATTCACCCGACTCACCCAACATTATCGTGCGCACCGAGAGCAACCACACAAGTTTGATAATCTCTGTCCAAGATCACGGAATGGGTATGTCTAAGGAAACACAGAAGCACGTATTTGAAAAATTCTATCGCCTGCCAACGGGCAACAGACACGATGTAAAAGGCTTTGGCCTTGGGCTGTCCTATGTAAAAAGTATGGTAGAGGCTCACCAAGGCACAGTATCCGTAGACAGTACGCCCGGAAAAGGCAGTACATTTACTATCACCCTTCCACTCAATTGACCCATGGAATCCATCAAAATTCTTATCACTGAAGACGATCCCAACTTGGGTCAAATATTGAGCGAATACCTTACGCTGAAGGGATATCAAACCGTGCTTTGTCCCGATGGTGAAGTTGGGTTGAAGCGATTTTTTGAGGAAAAATTTGATCTGTGCATCCTAGATCTGATGATGCCAAAAAAGGACGGATTCACGCTAGCGACAGAAATACGGCAAAAGGATGAAAAAACACCGATCATTTTCCTCACCGCAAAGTCGATGCAAGAAGATGTGCTGAATGGATTCAAAGTGGGCGGAGACGATTACATGACCAAGCCATTCAGCATGGAAGAATTGCTGCTGCGCATCAAAGCCGTGCTCAAGCGGTCCGTGCCTCAGCAGAGAGAAGAAGAATTTCCCGTTGAGTTCACCTTGGGGAACCTCACGTACTATTACAAAGAAAATCGCCTGATGATGCCAAGTGGTGAGGTAAAATTGACCACTAAAGAAAATGAACTCCTGAAGCTCTTCTTTGAAAACCTAAACCAAACACTAGACAGAAGTATGGCATTGAAAAAAATCTGGAAGGACGACAGCTACTTCAATGCCCGCTCTATGGATGTATACATAGCTAAATTGCGCAAGCACCTCAAGGACGAAGAAAAATTAAAAATACTGACTATCCATGGAGAAGGCTTCCGCATGGTGCAAGTAAATTGACAGCTGCTTATCTTTGGGCAATGCAGCTCCTACCATCCATTTCGGTAATCGGCGGACGTACCGCCCGACTCAAGCAAGGTGATTTTTCATCTGAAAAAGTCTATGACGTCAGTCCGATAGATGTAGCCAAGCAATTTGAAGATCACGGCATTCATCAGGTGCATTTGATCGACCTAGATGGTGCTAAGCGAGGCGCACCCATGAACTATGATACCCTGCAGTTGATCAGGGGATATACCAAACTGGAAGTCAATTTTGCAGGAGGTATCCAGACAGACGGAGACATCATCAAGGCATTTGAACATGGTGCCGATACCATAGCCGCAGCTACTGTTTCTGTGACCAATAGAGATCTGTTTTCATCATGGATCATGTCTTACGGACGCGAAAAAATCATGCTAAGTGCCGATGTGCAGAATGGATTTATCCGTGTATCCGGCTGGCAAAAAGAAACCAAAGTAGAGATCATGGAGCATGTGGCTCATTTCTATGACAGGGGCTTGAAATACCTAAAATCAACCGAAATCTCCCGTGATGGCGTGCTGGAAGGGCCGGCGTTTAGTTTCTATAAGGAAATCATGCGTGAGTTTTCCGGTATTTGCATCTATGCCAGTGGCGGTATTCGCTCCATGGACGATATCAAAGCGCTGCAAGACATGGGCATCTATGGTGCCATCTTCGGACGCGCGTATTACGAAGGGAAGATTACGTTGCAGGAAATAGAGGAATTCGTAAAATAAATTACTCAAACATCTTTTTGAAAGATTCTCCAGGAGATTCATACTTGTACTTGTAGATAAAGTAGAAGATGAAGTTGTATTTATTCAAGGAGTTGGAGGTAGAGTCTTGATCTTCAAACTGCTCCGGTCTACTCGTATCAGATTTCTTTGAAGTCTCCTCTTGTTTGGTGGCCGGAGTGGTGTCCGGTTTCTTGTCAGTTTCATTTTCCTCAACATCTGATAATACCACTTTCGGCTTATCCTTACGCTCACTTGGATCGGTCATTGCCCATGCCGTAGTGGACATGAGAAGCAAAAGCAATATGATGGAAAGATGTTTCAGCGTTTCTAGGTTTCGGTGAAGTAACGAAGATACAGTGAAAAAGGTTTAGTCTTAACAGTTTTTAACAAGACGCGATCATGGTGCATAGGGCTTGATTCGAATGTGGGAAGCCGTTTGTCAGACGTTGGGGAGCTTTAATTTGCAAAAATCCCACATTAGTGGACAGGTACTCGCTACGGTTATTACCTTACGAGTTCACCGAAAATATTGTCCTTTATTATGATCGAGTTTAATCCAAGCGAAAGCATGAAGTATCTATATCCAGTCCTATTTGGGTTTATGATACTGGAATACCTTACCGCCAAGGAAGATTATCATCTGAAAGACACACTAGCAGGCTTTGGCATTGCACTAGGTGCCTCCGTGATTGCGGCGTTCACACTGGTATTTACTATCACTGTCGTATTCCAAAGTGTTTTTGATCTGTTTGAGCCGCTTCGCAATAGTGTATTTGGCTATTCATCATTAGGTTGGGCTTGGTGGATATGGGCACTATGCATCCTTGGGGATGACTTCAATTTTTATTGGCATCATCGGTTTTCGCATACCATCCGGCTGCTGTGGGCCGCACATGTACCTCACCATTCGTCATCAAATTTCAACCTAGCCGTAAGCATTCGCAATGGCTGGTTCATCGCCTTTTACAAACCTATTTTTTGGTTGTGGTTGGCGGCTGTCGGCTTTGAACCGATAATGATCGGCTATGCCCTTGTTATCAATAGCACCTATCAATATTTCCTCCATACCAAAAAAGTAAAGTCATTGGGTTGGTTGGGGAAGATATTCAACAATCCCTACGTGCATCAGGTGCATCACTCCAGCAATCTGGAATACCTAGACAAAAATCACGGCGGCATTTTTATGTTTTGGGATCATCTGTTTGGCACGTATCAGGATGTTATAGAAGGTGTGGAGCCAAAATATGGCATATTGAAAGATCCGGGCACATACAATCCGATAAAGCTAAACACACATGAATTTGTAGCCATTTATCATGATGTAAAACAAGCCGATTCCTTCAGAGAAGCGTGGATGTACATATTTGGGCCTCCGGGCTGGAGCCCCGATGGTAGCCAACAAACAGCCAAAGAGATGCAAGCCGAGCTGGAATTGAAGCAGGCTTCTTAATTCGCGTTATCAGGACCCATTTAAGAGCGTGAAAATTTCTTCTACGTCTTCTACTGAATTGATAAATGAAGCGCTAAAGACTGTTTTGAAGGAGATGCTTTTTGAAACAATTACATTGCTAGACCAACAGTATTATTACTGTCACCAAGGCCACCACTGCCATGAAGATAACAAACAAGCTGTAAGAAATAGTCCAACATACTAGCGCCCGAAAGTACCGCCAAATGACATGGCCCTCTGCATGTATGGTACCAACGATCCACGCAAAATAACCAATACTTGTCACTAGACTCACAATGAACATCGGCGAGCCTGTAAAGGCAAAGATGCCAAGTAAAATAATACTCACCCACAACATATGGGTGGTAGCGTAAGTGGCCATTAGAAAATACTGCAAGTAGTTTTTCTCCCGATAGAATATGCTAAGTCCGATAGCCAAAAAAGGAATCATGGCGCCAACTAGAACACGCATATTGTTTGAAAAAACGCGCATGTACGCATCCATGAATTCAAGCTGACGCTTCGCTATTTCCGGATCTTCATTCAGTTGTACCGTGTCAAAGTAATTCACTGCTTTGTCCATGAATTCTTCCGGGCTCACACCAAACAGTCCAAATGACAGTAGATACAAGGCCGACATTACTACCAGATAAGACAAGGGGCCAATGTATTTCACACGGTTCCCAGACAAATATTCAATGACAACCCTTGCCGGACGAACACTTAAATTGACAAAAGTGCGAGCAAACCTGTTGTCCATGCCTAGCCAGCGGGACGATAGCTCAGTGATTAGTCCTTTCCAGGTAATCGGGAGCACTCGCGTGCTTTGGCCGCACTCAGAACAGAAATTGGATTGAACGTTATTCCCGCAATTCACACATGGATGACTTGTCTGCATTGGACGAAAATAATGAAAAAAGAGGCTGTCTCAAAAGTTAAAAGAGACAGCCTTTTCTTTTTGATTTTTT
>CAZPST010000005.1:0-28560 GCA_964589185.1 uncultured Roseivirgaceae bacterium
TCACTTAAATCAAGTGTGATATTCGTATTTGCAGCAACGTTAATTTGATTCAAGGTTGGCGTGGACGAAAGTATGACCGGAAATACCGTATTGGTCACAACCACGATATTATCTCGTGTCAGGCCATTGTAACCGGTAAACACACCTCCAACAGCCACATTGTTATTTGAAAGTGAAAGTAAGGTGAGATCAATTATTCGGGCAGAAACTCCCGTTGCACCATTTACATTCGTAAGTTTGGCACCACTCTGATCAATCTTCACAATGTTATTGACAGGGGCACCACCACCCCAATTCGCAAACTGGCCGCCCACCCACATGTTGCCATCCGGAAGTGGTAAAATGGTATTGACAAAATCAAAATTTCCTCCATTCAAATTACCACCGGTATAGCCACTATAGACCGTACCGTCATCGTTTAATATCACAAAGCTGACATAGTTGGTATTGCCATTTACATTCTCAAAATCACCACCTACAGCTATGCGCCCGTTAGCCAATTCAGTGGCCATTTGCACATCCTTAATAGTTCCGTTAAAAACAATAGCATCAGAAAATGTAGCATCCGGAGCTCCATTAGCCAGGAGTCGTATGACGTTTTGGTAAGAGTACGGAACGGCACTATACGTATAATTATCAAATCTTCCACCCACTAAAATGTCGCCACCGGTTGTCATTTCAATTGAACTGACAATTGGAGTGAGCGAACCTGTGAATTCATATTCTTGAAGCAATGCGCCCGATGTAGCATCGAGCAATACCATGGCTTCACTTGGAGAGCTATTGAAAGAATCATTTGCACCTCCAACCAACAAGTTACCATCCCCATTCAGCGCCAAAGCACCTACTCTTACACCAGAAACACTACTGGTAAAAAATCCCATACCGATGCTGAAACCACCTACTTGGGCACCTTGGTTAGTCAATTTCACCAGACCATTTGCCGGGGAGGTAAAATACCCCCCTACGAATATGTCACCACCGGCCGTGACCACAATGTCCAAAACAGGCCCATTCAGTGCCACGGGTGACCAAATACCGCCAGAATAGGCCGTGCCATCAGCATCTAGTCTCACTAGGTAAGGGGATGCTGCAATCCCCACGAGTAAAGACCCATCCGGAGCTTCCGTCACTACGTTGACTTGTGAGACGATAGAAGGATCTGTCCAACCGGCAATGATGCTGCCCTCTTGTGCAGTGGCAACAGATCCGAGTGTAAAAAGAAGAAGACTGAGTAGGCGTTTCATAGTGGTGATGATTATTGAATAAACTGTGCGTGGTGTGGGTTAGCTATTTTTCACCATCACACTATCGCGGGCATAGAGTGGCCCTTTCGATGGCCAATCATCGGGTGGTGCCTGCCCCACGTTCTCGTCATTATTGCTCCAAGACTTTAGCTGTGCGTAGATTTCATAATTGCCCGGATGGATGAATTGAATTGGGTACTTGGAATGAACAAGACCCGAGCTGTCCCTTGAAATACGTGCCGGAGCGTGTCCTACGGTCTTTTGCTGTTCGCCATTCACCAGCATAAATGATGGAATACCAAATTGCATTTCTTGTATCGCGGAATTGTTGTCTGCAGACCTATTTTTCACTCGGGCTACAAAATAGTACTCCGTATGTAGTTCTGGGTCAGTCACTTCTGGTGATTGTGCTGAAAATTTTCCGTTTGCATCCGGTGCTACCAAGTATACATTTGGATTTGACCAGCAATCGGGCGCATCGGCCGGATAATTTTCATAGAGGTGTAATTGGTACTCGGAGGTATCTACATGACACGCCATAGTGGGGAGGGATTAGGTTGTAAAAAAGAAAGATGGAAAGTATCAAACTGACTCAATCCAACCTCTTTATACAAAGTAATCGAATGCGGTATTCCCTGAACGTGGGATACGTGGTTCCCTAAGCGAAGACTCATAGGTAGGTTGTCAGTGGTGAGTGCAAAATTGGACAAATTCAGTGCAACAAGCAATGCAACGAAACCGATCCAAATTAAAGCATCTAGCAATTTGAGTAAAAAAAGAAAGATTTCCAATTTTTAGATCGTTCCTTATGCCTCCATAACAAAAAAAAGGAGCCCCATTTTTATAAGGCTCCTTTCAGTCGTTACATCAGTGCACGCTACCGCTTCACCACCACTTTGAACGTAGTAACAAGCTGCCCTTTTGAAGTATCAATTACATTCAAGAAGTACAAGCCTCCATTCAGCTCATCTAGCGGCATTACCAGCACATTTCTTTCAGCGCGTGGCAGTGGCATTTCTTTCACCATGCGACCATTGATATCATACAAAGCAAGACGAATATCATTTGAATTCAACCCTTCGTACTGAATGCTCAATCTGTCGGTGGCCGGATTAGGATATACCTTCATTTCGCGGAGCGCCGCACTCACAGGCAATGGCAATATTTGTTCTACAGTGATCACACCATTTTCAGTAGCTGCAGCAGCCAATTGTACCACACTATTGTCACCATCAGCACCTATTTCAAACTCTACAAAGCTGTTTTGATCCATCGGTACACCCGGGTACTCAATGTTCAGTCGGTAGAATCCCGGAGCAAGGTTAGGTATATCAAACTCTCCATTTTCATTCGTAGTTACGGATGCGATAAGCACGTATTGCGGTTCCTCCATCTCACGACCGCCGGTGACGCGTCTGCGCACATGACACCTTACATTAGCTGCACGTCTTCGGGCATCTACTCGGGCACCTTCATCTGGGACTTCAATTTCAAAATAGCCACTGATCAATCCAATGTCCTCCGGATCGCGCTCACCCGGTAACACCGTCATAGCCATTTCGGATCGGATAGCTACATCACGGAAGAAGAGCGTGTCGGCCTCTTCCCACAAGAATGTCTGTTCATAGTAGGTTGGCAAATACAGTGTCTCATCTGCTTCTACGGAGATGAGGTAATCGCCCAAAATGGTGACATCAAAGAACAGATCACCATCCACAAAGTCGACAACCAATGTGGTATCAAATTTCACACCCGGAGCTCCAATCTTCATGAGATATCCGGTACCCTCATTGAGCGGCAAGCCATTCAGATCTCGCACGTTAATTTCGATACCTCCTGATGCCAATACGGTCTGATTGGCAGAAACAAGTGTAAGTCCCGGAACATCATTGTCCGTCATACTCAGGGTGAAGTCGCCCATGGTCTCAAAACGAATGTCCAACACCTCATAGGTAGTATTAGTTTGCCCTACTACTTCTTCACCATTTCTATTCCATTGATACGTATCCGCCGGTTGTGCCGTGAAAGAGACCGTATAATTACTTCCTCTCGGCACTATCACACGTGTGCTTTCGCCCACTGGCTTTTGTGGCGCATAGTTCAGCGTGGCGATTGTGCCTACTAATGGTTCCAGATCATCAAACACCAAGTAATTGTCAGACACATTCAAGTCCGTAACACCCGTCAAACCTTCGATGGCTTTAATACCATACAATTCGTTTCCTGAAAGGTCTAGGGAGGTCATTTGCTGGAGTGCATTGGCATGAACAAACGCCTGCGGTATACTTCCGGTCAATTTATTGGTAGCCAGATTCACGGCAGTCACGCGTGTGCCTGTCATGGTCACTCCTTGCCATGTTTCAAGACGTTTGCCTACTGCCTTCCAGTTTTCCTTACGAGTCCACGAGTTGCCTCCGGTGGCGTCATAGATATTTACCAACGCCAATGAATCCTGTGCTGTAAACTGATCTCGTAGCGTTCGTACCATAGTCACATTGGAATTCGCTGACAACCCGGCTGGGTATGCCACGCGCACTCGGTAATAATATGGCTTGTCATACTTCAATCCTGTCAACTCAAAAGAAGTAGCGGTTACTCCTCTATCAGCAACAATCGGGTTGTTGAACGAAGGATTATCCGCAATATCCAATCGATAGAAATTAGCTCCCGGTTGTGCTACCCAATTGGCTCTAAATCCGAAGAACGCCACCTGTGTGGCAGGCAATGTCCGTGTAGGTCCATTTGGCTCCACGATGCTCAAACCATAGTCCTCAATCTGTCCAGTTTTAGGAGTAAATGGAGTACCTCCAACGCAAGCCCCATCGCTTCTGCCCACACCGGTATAAACGTATATTCTCATTCGCGTCAATCCTGGAGTGGCTGCAGCCGGAATTGCCACATTAACAGTGAGGGGATCGCTACCATTAAAGGCCACATCCTGAATTACCCATTCACCCTGATCTGAAAAATCCAAATCTTGATTCCAATCCACCCAAACCCTGAGCATTGCGCCTGGCGTCCCATCACTGGTAATAGTTACGGGTACAGTTGTATTAGATATAACACCCGCTGCTAAATGCTGATATAAATTATAGTATTTTGTATTAGCACCAGTTGTATTGTTCTGTATAGTCAAGAAGTCAACATTATTGATAGCTGGGCCAACCACTCCCGGGTTTTGTCCATTAGGATTACAATAAACATCTGGAGTAACAACTGTTACGGTTAGCCCTGTCGTAGGCAATCCATTGAATACAACTATATCATTGAAGACCAACTTATTAGCAGCCGGAGTGGCCTGGAAGGTTCTTCCTGCAACCGCCGTAGTTTTCAAATCAATATCGACCCAGAATTGGAGAAGGGTATCGGCGTTGATGGTTGGTCCTTCAAATGTCCGGTTAAAATTGAATCGCAATTCAGACACACCAACAGTACCAGTCCCTACGATGAAATCACCCAAATGCGGATGCGTCACCTCATTTTCATCCAAACCTACCAACAATGAAACCTTTTCTACATCACTGGCAACTAGGTCACCACTATAAGGAAGCGTTAAACTCGTCATATTAACTCCTCTGTCTATTCGCACATTGAATCGATAAATCGTCTTATCAATATCTCCTGGATCTATCTCCTGTGAAATTCCGAATGTCGGACTACCCGTAAAGGTGACATTCGGTGTTTGCTCGATAGTGTAGGTAGCGCCCGCACCAAATCCTCCATCGATAATGTTGCGCGGTGCTGCGATGTTCACGTCATTCAGAAGTGGCTGTACTAGGAAGGTATTTTCAGGAACGGCCGCTGTATTGATGGAAGTCGTGAGATAGTAATATACATCACCACTCGCATACGCCCGGTTCACCGTATAATTGGTCATTCCTGCGAAATACGTATTGGTTGCAATCAGTGTCGCAGCGGCAAAATTGTCAACGCCTACTGACTGATACAATTTGAATCCTGTTGTGACAAAATCGTCTTGATTTACCGTACCAGAAATTGGCATAGTGATGGAGTTAACTGTAACACTACCACCCACCACATTCATTTTGAACTTATACACCAAATTATCCAGCTTGCCTTGACGCAAATTGGCACTTGGGAGCGTCAATGTGGTCAAAGTAACATCCGGAGTAGGAACAGGAGTGGATATCTGCGCCGGATTGCCTGTACTTGTGGTGAGGTTATATTGCTCAGCCCTTGCAGGCCCATTTGACTCTACTACCGCTAGCGTGTACAGTATGCCCGGCGTAAGCCCAGTGATGGTCACTGCGCTTCCGGTTCCATTATACACTACATACCATCCGTTTGGCGTGCGAGCGCCTTGGCCTAGTACCGAATTCGGTAAATAATACGTGTTTTGAGAGACATCCGGCATGCCGCCAATCGTGCCCGGATAGATAGCCACTATTCGTCTTGCGCCATTGCCATTCGTCCACTCCACATCCAAACTCGTGGTGGTACTGGTGGGAGCTGACACACTTGTTGCTTGGATAGTAGGAGCCACCACTTGCACGTCAAATGCTGCGGACAGCAAGAAGTTAGACGTGTTCCCCGTCAATGCAAAATTTTGCAAACTACCATTTATGCCCAATGGAGCCGTAATTTGAGCTGAGTTGGTTACGCTTGTCACGGCTGTGTTATTGCCGGACGGTACGCCATTATTGAAATTATAATACGCGATCAGACCAAATTCAAGTCCATTGAGTTGCTTTCCCGTATTGGCCGCAATTTCATCCGGCTTCAACACATTCGTCCAAATACGCACTTCATCCAATTCGCCATTGAACAACTCCGTATTGTTTGATACCCGACCAATCTGAATGGGCACAGTCAAGTTGGTAAATGACACAGCCGATTGGAACGTATGCACCAAATGCCCATCCACGTACATCTTCAGATTAGTGCCATCATATGTGGCAGTCAGTAGATTCCATCTGCCTTCTTGCAATACACCCGGCACTACTTGGAACAACTCCTGTGCGCCGTTCTTGATAAACATACCGAAATCAGTCCCGTTGATGACCGACATGCTGAAGTTGGAATTGTTGGTGACCGCATCACGCTTATCAATGATGGCTCTAAAACCGGAGTTAGCAGCTCCCGGCTTCACATAGGCTTCTATGGAGAACGTGGCACCAAGATTCAAGAACGAGTTATCAGGAATCTGCACATAGTCATCCACTCCGTCAAAATGCATGACCGAATTAGGTACCGGTGCTGAAGTGAATGATCGCGGATTCTGAGTGGCCTGATCAATATTATATCGTACTTCATCGGAGATGTTGGAATTGTACTCCAAAACAGCCACGGAATAAACAGTGGCATATGCCAAGCCGGTGATATTCACAGAAGTGCCTGTGCCATTGTACACTACAAACCAACCCTGTCCTGCTTGATCGCCTTGACCAAACTGCGTATTGGCTGTATAACTCACGTCATTTGCTGTAGCCGGAAATTGCCCGGTTCCTTGGCGCACAGCTACTATTCGCGCTGATCCATTACCATTAGTCCAAGAGATAGCTGCTCCATCATCACTGATACCAGATACTTGGATAGCCGATGCTTGCTCGGTAGGAGCCGTAAGTACCTGAGGCTCCTGAATAGTAAAGATGGCATCACTCACATCAGAAATATCCAAGGTTACATTTCGTACTCGGATGAGACACTCTGCACTCGGCAATGCCGGAATTATCCAATTGTATACTCCATTGTAGGTGTCAAATGTGCCATCATCAATCACTGAATAGGTAGCGCCCCCATTTGTACTCAGGCCAATTTCAATCAAGTCTGCTCCATCGATTCCCGTTGTAGACCAAGTGATTTCAAAAGGCTCTCCCGCCTGTATAATTTCTCCTCCATTCGGTGTAATGACCGTAATTGCAGGAAGTGTGTTAACTGTAAAGCTCGGGCCAGATGTAACCCCGGTAATATCCACTTGCGCTTGACCAAATCCAAATTGTTCTTGGTTTGGCTGCAAGATGGAGAATGTAGCGCCCGGTGTAGCGTCAGGTGCTAATGTGCCACTTACAAATAAATAGCGCGTGGTACCCGCGGGATAGGTACTCGAATACAACCACAGTGCACTATTCGGAGGGAAATCCTGCATGGTGGTAGGATAATCTGCAGTGGCCACAGGTGTAGCTGAACCAAAATCGTTGACCGTATTTTCAAGTAATACTAACTCTACGAAATCAGTAGGCTGTGCAGTACCTCCCAATGTGAGTACCATCCCTTCTAGATTTGCGTCCTTTTCTTCTACCATCACCTCCAATACATACATGAGCACGTCTGAGGCTCCAGGGGCAACATTTCCTCCCGAAATGGTCTGCGTAGTAAGTGTCACCTTAGACGGCACAGTCAACGTAAATGGCGCATCGCTCACATCAAGTGTGCTGCTTCCTACGTCCATCACACGTACAAAATAGCTGCCTTCCAGATACGTATCATTCAGCACCCAATCGTATACTCCCTGTAAATTGGAAAGAAGATCTTGGGTAATTAAGAAAAAGTCTATGCCATCGTTAGAATAGCTAATCTCTATCTGACTCGTACCGGCAAGACCCGCAGTAGTAAATCGAATTGGAACAGTGTCACCCCGTCTAAAGTTATTTTCACCGTTCGGCGCAAGTAGTGACACGGTGGGCGCACTCACAGGCGCATTCACGGTGAAGGTTCCGAATGTTTCAAATGACACACTGCTATCGACCGTTCTCAGACGTAGTTTATAATTGGTACTTGTCGGATACGTGGCAGCATCTATAAACCACAAGTAGCCTGATCCAAATGAATCAAGTGTTCCACTAGTTACAGTGAACCAATCGAAACCTCCATCTGTGGCATATTCCAAGACAAGCGGTGTTTCAAAATCAAAGAAATTGTTGTACCCAATGTTTACCTGAACAATCGTGTTTTGCTCTAGTTGATCATTGTCTGTAGGTGCGCTAATAAATAATTCTGCCGGCGGTGCGGGATTAACTGTAAACACATTGTCACTCGCGTCAGAGAAAGTGCCATCAACAGTGCGTACTCGCACCATATACTGCGTAGAAGAAGGGAATGTAAGCGGATCCAAATACCACGGAAACTTACCTGCATATTCAGATAACAATCCGCTATTTATTATAGCCCAATCTGTCCCTGCATTTGCTGAGTACTCAAATACCAGTTCAGTAGTAAGTGGCAGTCCGGTAGTGGTGAATTCCACATCAAAGAAATCCGAAAGTTGGAATTCTTCACCGCCATTTGGATACAGCAATGTGATAGAAGGTGCACCTTGTGCCGACACCTCAAAGATACCATCACTATCATCTGCTATTTGTCCATCATCGGTACGAACACGCACCTTATAATTGGCGCCTGTAGCTACATCCACAAACCAGTAGAAGCTACCATTGAATTCGTATGAATTCCCCTCGGCAATTTGGAACCAGTCTGCAGTACCCCCATCGTTTGAGTACTCTATAACAAGGTATGGATCTGCTACAAAATTGCTAAGTGTCCAAGTGATAGGCACGAGTGCATTTTGCTCAACAGATTCACCTCCGTTCGGTGCAAGCACAGTTATGACCGGCTCCCCAAGCGTGGTGAATGACTGCCCTACGACATCAGAAAACTGCCCGCCAGCTTCGGCCACCCAGAAAATATAGTAGCCTGTATTTGGCGCAAGTGCAGGTGGTGTAAATGTCCCATTACCTAGCTGGAAATTATGGAAGCCTACATTTACTCCAAATGAAAGACTATTGAATGCCGCGGCTCCCACTCCATCTAACCCCGATTGAATTTGGACAGGCGTAGGCGCAGTTCCGTTCTCTGATATCACATAATAGAGCGTGGCATTCTGATCAACACTAATGTCAACATCTAGTGTAGAACTTGTTATATTATATATTGAGAAGTTACTTATAACAGGAGCTGGTCCACCACCGGAAAGTACAGGGCCCTCCACCCACGTGACCCCATTCAATAGCGTGGCACTCAAACCACTTGGAGAAGAATCACCAATGCCCAATCCGCCCGCTTCACTCATCTTGAAATAGGCAATTAGACCCGGCTCATTTCCGACTAAGAAATTGTCATAATCCGCCAGTATGTCTCCATCTGGTCGCACGGTATTCCACACCCGCAATTCATCAATGTCTTGCTGAGTATATTGGCCTGAAGTCGTCCGAGCACCTACTGTATATGCACCGTTTCCTGAACCGGAAAATAGTGTGAACGGAACCTCTTCTACAAACTGACCATCCAGATAGTATCTCAGTGTTCCATTATTATAGCTAATAGCCACATGCGACCATACTCCCGAAGGCACGCTGATACTACTGACGTCACCAGAGAAGCCCATGTTAGTAGCAGCCAGCAAGCCGCCAGTTACATAGAAACCCCATCCACCATTAGATTCAGAAGACAGAATTAAACTTTCTGTATTTGCCGGTCGTACCCATGCCTCTACAGTAAGCGTCTGATTTTCAAACAAATTGCCTACACCATTAATAATTCCTGACTGTCCGCCAGCTGTAAATGATAATGCAGGATTTGTGAAGCCACTGGTAGTAGTAATAAAACTATTCGGATTATTTGAAGCATCCACGTTCAAATACTTCTCCTGACCCGAGGCTCCATTGTATTCATACACCGCAGCAGTGTATTCTGTATTATCCGCAAGACCTACTACCCCTGTTAAGTTGTCAGTTCCATTATAGATGACAAACCATCCATCTACATTATCACCAAACCCAAATTGTGAATTAGGTGTGTATGTAAAATCATTCGCCAATGCAGGTCGAACCGCAGTGCCTTGCGTCATTAGCACTACACGCGCTGATCCATCTCCGTTGGTCCAAGACATGTCTGCCGTATTCTGCTGCACATTGGTAAATACGATTTCGTATGCTTGATTGATGGGTGCAGTATCACCAGATCCTGAGTTTATGACGAAATAATGTTCATCACTCGTGCATCCCGAAATCAAATCAGTAATCACAAATGTATAGGTGCCCGCATTGAGCCCAGTAATAGTCAATCCAGAGGCATAATACGTGCCGGTCCCTGTACCTACATACCAATCATATTCATGAGAGCCGCTTCCGCCTAATACTTGCCCATTGGCATCAATTGATCCATCTCCGGCTCCTGGGGCAGATTCATTTAACACTACCACAGCACCGATATTTAAATATGGTGCATTCACACATGGATCATTGCCCGGCACGAAGCTGAAGTCATCAATAAATAAATTGCCGTCACTTCCTGTCTCAGACTGTATCCGAATGTATACATAGGAACCGGGCCCTTCATTCAGCGTAGTTTGATACAACACATAGTTGCTACTAGTAGATGTGTTCAATCCTCCAATTTGAACTTCACTTCCTCCATTGACTGATTTCCAAACAGTGAAGTGGGATTCTCCACCATTTGTAGCATAGGAGAATGACACATCCGTGCCATCACCATTAACAGCAGGTGCAATAGCAAAGCCACCGGATGTGTGATCAAGACCAAGAGCGAACGCGCCTGACAGTACCGTGATATCTTCACCATATGCCTCCAATTCCCAACCACCTGAAGGAAGCGTATATTTTCCGATATATCCTGCAGTAACTAATGTCTCGAAATCTTCTGTAATCGAGCCATCTCCGCTCACTTCCGCTCCAACCACAAACGTGTACGGATTTTCATCTGCGTCATTGTTGAAGATACTGACAGTGCCTTGCTGAGGACCAGCCACACTAGATTGGAACGTTACCGCGAAGTTTAAACTATTGCCTGAGAGAATGGTCACGGGAAGTGTAACTCCGTCAATGCCAAAGTCACCGTCTACAGTAATGTTAGTAACATCTAAATCTCCATTACCCGTATTCTCAATCGTAAATGTGGCGCTTATCAATTGACTTGCATTCACCACACCAAAGTCAGTGTCATTGCCTGCTGAAATAGTGACTGAGCCACTACCAATTGGCACATTAGAAAGTGTACCCTTTACATTAATTTCCGGCGTTAGCACTGTCTGGGTAAATTCGAATCCACCAATCCAGTCAGTGGCAACATTAAAACCGACAAGTGATCCAACAAACCCATTGCCACTGACATCCGCGATCGTAGAGCCTGTTCCTTCATTGAAATTGTAATAAGCGATCAATCCCGCTTCATTACCTATCAATTCGCCTCCCATTGTAGACTGTATGTCTCCCTCTGATCGGGCTATATTCCAAATTCGTACTTCATCAATTCGGCCATTCCATGCTTCAAAAACTCCGTCAGACTGAGATCCAATTCCCAAATTAGGTCCGCCGGTAAATGTGCCGGCATAGGTGCCGGCTGCTACTTCTATTCCATTTACATACAGATATACATTGTCGGTGAGATCATTAAATGTGACCGCCACATGTACCCATTCATTGGTAGGAAGAGGATTAGGATCAACAACAATTCCGCTATACAATTCCAAAATACCATTCTGCAATCCAAACCATGGACTGTCACCATCAAATTCTAAAATAGCGTCCCATGTATCCGGAACTCCATTGCTCCATACCCATGCTTCAAGTGTAAAATCACCTGCAGGTGAACCTAATCCTGCTACTGTGACGTAATCGTTTGTATCATCAAAGTTTAATGCGTAATTCCCTGTTACAGCGTAGTTGCGATTGATTAAGTCTACATACAGATCGAACGTACCAGCAGGAACTGCAATATTGGAACCATCTGTTTCTAAAAATCCATCAGGTTCATTATCGCCCCAGTTTTGTGCCCATGCATCATTGGCGCGTACTTTCCAGAATCCATTCATGAATTCCACATCCGTCAATGTAAACACCCCGTTTCCTTGGTAAATCATATCCACGTCTGCGGTCCATCCGCCCGGTAAGGCATCTCCAAGCAGGCCAAGCGTAGTGATTTCTGTGAGTGTGTACTGATAATTGATGACATTCAAGGATAGATGGTACAATCCTGTCGGAGCGTTTATCGGGATTCCACCGAAATCGCCAAACCCATCCGGCTCATTATCCCCATAGGTGATAGCGGCATCATTGTTAATCTTGAAGTAGTAGTTGCCCCCTGTGAAATCAACCACCGCTTCGAAGGTATTAGGCAAGAAATTATTAAGACCAATTTCCCCGACAATACCTGTTCCCAATATATTGATTGAATTGTAATTGAAACCGACTACCCATTGATTGGAAGCCACGTTGGTATTGGCAGACAAATCAACCGCTACACCGGCATTCACGTCCACAGTGAGCGAATAGGCCGTGGTAGGTGTAATATCCGCTGTGAACGTAATATTGTCAATGGTTTGGAGGTTAGACGGTGCACCATTCACCACGGTGATATCACTGATATCAAAACCTGTCACTTCTTCATCAAATGTGATGGTAATCTGGAATGGATCAAGGCTACTCACCGTAGTGGTAGTACTTGAAATCACGGGTGTTGGAGGTGCATTGGCGGCATTGCTGGCTACCCATGTAGGACCGTTTATCAAATCGCCATCAGTAGTGAGTCTGCTTCTATTTACCGTATTAATTCCCACATTCTCATCCAATGGGAAATAGGCTACTAAACCAGACTCATTACCTAGTGTCTGTGCAAAACGATCCGAAAAGTCTGTTTTTACACTGCTCCAAATCTTCACTTCATCTATTATACCGGGAAAGTGAAAAAGCGCTGCTCCTTCAGTAGCGCCGGCACCAATGCGCAAGGGCTGAGAGGTATTAGGTACATACGCAATTGGCAATGATCCCACCATAACGCCATTGATATAGCCCGTACTCGTAGAATTGTCTACACTCAAGGCCACATGCACCCATTCATTCAACACCACAGGTGGACCAATAATACTGACCCAGGTACTACCATTACCCGCCGTAAATTCCCAGTTGTTGTCGGCGTTGGCATAAATCAAATAGCCAATCGCATTGTTTCTTGAAGTCACCACAGAACGATAGGTATTCTCACCACCCGTCACATGTGCCCAAGCTTCTAATGTGAAGGTGGTAGGATTTAAATCAGCACTAAAGGGTACTTCCACATAATCATCCACTCCGTCAAAATCGAGCGCATAACCCGGAAACGGTGTGGTATTGGCGAATTCAACAGACGAAATACTAGAGGCATCCTCAGCACCATTTGTTGCAGTCACTCGGAAGAAGCGACCTTCATTCGGGTTGATATCAAACGTGACATTATTTACATCACCCACATTATTGATTAGAACGGGTGAAGTAAACGCATAATCACTTGCACTCTCTATTAGGTAGCCGGTGTTGTCAGTAGCCACATCTGTCCATTCCAAGCCAATGCCCGTGGCGCTAAACGAATACGCTATCAAGTCAGTAGGTGCAGCGGGCGGGAAGACCTCTTCAATTGTAAAATCAGCATCACTGTCATCACTGACTACTTGCGATGTATTCACCACCCGTATACGAGCATTCGATGAATAATTGTTGGAGACCGTCCAATCGTAAGAACCATTGAACATGCTGAAGTTACCGTCATTGAGAATGATTGGGAATGTAGAACCCCCATCTGTGCTCAAGCGAATCTCGATCAAATCAGAAGAAGGAATGCTCTGCTCATCCCAAGTGATTGTTTCTATCTGACCTTCCGTGAGTGTTTCACCACCGTTCGGGTAGGTGACTGTGATGGATGGGTTAGCCGGAGGATTAAGTACTAGTCCGCCATCCACAATTGTCGCACCGCTGATCGTTCCATCATTTGTTGCAACCAAATCATCCAAAGCGGCAACATCTATTGACCCGTCATAATAGGCTATCAATCCATTCTCGTTACCAAAAAAGGATTTATCATAGGAATTCGCAATTTCAGTCGCTGACCGGATGCGGTTCCACAACTTCACTTCATCTACCAATCCATTAAAAAATCGCTGTGTGCCCCCTAATGTACCAATGTAAAAATTGGCTGGATCACTAATTGTTGCCGCTAGTGTGTTGTGATTAGAAGCTACCTCAACGCCATTCACATAAAGCTTGAGTTGGGCGTCCTCTCCCACTTCGTTGTTCCAAGTTCCTGCAATATGATACCATTGACCCGCACTCAGGTTTGTCAAGCTGTAGAGCGCGGACAATACATTCCCCGGGCTCATCACATAAAGGCCTAAGTTGGATCCATTCGAAACCAGTTCAATTCCTGCGCTTGATCCCGCTTTGCTAAGGATTTCCTGAACACCGCTAAGGGTGTTCCACTGAACCCATGCTTCCATTGTTTGAATGTTGCCCGTACTGAGAGAAGCATCATTCCCTAGATTCACAAAATCGTTTATTCCATCAAAACTAATGGCGTCATTCATGATAGAATAAACCAGCGATACTTCACCGGTATTCGGATAATTGTACTCTATGCTCCAGTCAGTATCCGGTAAATTGACCACATCGAATGTGCCGTTAAGGGCCGCAGCATCTATAATTATAAACTCATCCAAATGCGTCGGAATAAACCCGCCAAAAAGTAATGCATTCAGTGTGCCGCCCAGAAAAGCCGTTCCTGACACTTGTACCTGATCGTATTCGGTACACGCGATGGTTCCGCCAAGTTCTATTTCTAATGTTCCGGCATTTGTATAATCACCTGTGATAGGCGTACATCCCGGAGATGCGCCCGGTGCAAACGTGGCACCTATGGCCACCACCAGCGATCCGTTAATGGTATTGGTACCTCTCAACACGGCACCTGAAGGCACACTAAGCGTATTGTTCACCCCACTAAAGAAAATCGCACTCGCTATATTCAACTGACCGTAGTTGAGGATGTCCGAATTATCAAGGAAGGTGACGCTCTTCTGCAAGTTCAATGTGCCATAATTGACAATACGCGCCGTTCCCGCCAGTGTCATGCCTGTTCCTGCAAAATTGAGATCCAGTGTGGCTCCCGGCATAATAATGATATCCGCATTGGTAAGTTCAAACTCACCAAGCGCATTCACCGCACCTAGGCTGATCGTTCCTGCTTCAATGATGATGGTATTGGTTTGCGGCTCGGCAATGTCCGGCGCTATACCTCCACACCAGTTGGCGGAGTTGAACCAGTTATTGTCAGCAGCAGCCGTGAATGTAAGCCCTTGTAGACAAGCAGGTACTGTAGAAGCCACCCAATCGGAGCTAGTACCTGAGAAGTTGAAGTTGGTCAATGTGCCATTCAGTACATTTCCAGAAATATCAACGAGTAAAGAGGTACCCGGAGCTGCATTGAAATCGTAAGCAGCTATCAAGGCATCCCCACTACCAATATCCTCCAGCGCACTTCCAATAATCTCGGCCTGCGTACGAACGTCTCCCCACATACGCACACGATCCATTTGACCATCAAAGAAATCGGCCGTACCTGTATTGTCAAGATATCCGCCACCTATGCGATTGAAAGAATATACCGTGAAATACGTGGTGGTGGTTCCTGTGCCATCTAATATTCCATCCACATACACGTTTACTTCAGTTGATATTGGATCGTGCGTCACTGCTATATGATGCCAGTTTCCATCATTCACCAATGTTGATCCATTGATTTTGTCGAATACCAACCCTGATCCGGACCAATGTGTGTATTGCACCACACCGTTGTGCACCCCAAAACCGCCTCTTGTGTTGTTGTGCTGATCCCCAACTACTGTCAAAGCGGGGCTTCCACCATACGTAGACGTTGCATCTGTAGATGTTGTGTTTATCCACGCTTCAAATGTCAACCCGGTAGGTAGAGCTGTCCTTGGAATGGTAACAAAGTCATCCACCCCATCAAAATCCAGCGCATTCTCCGGCAACTGATACTCAATCGTAAATGGTACACTCACCGCCGTATTCGGATTACCTGTCAAGTCGGTCACTTTTCCAGCTTCAAAGTCCACAGTTACTGTACCAACAGCTGTCGGAGTGATATCAGCAGTATAAGTGATATTGTTTCCTGTCGTGACATTTGATGCGGTTCCATTAGTAACAGTAAAATCTGCGTCTGTCAAGCCATACACTGCTTCATCAAATGTGATGGTGATACTGAAAGGAGAAGTGGTAGTTGGGTCTGTTTCTAGGGAAGTGATACTAACAACCGCTGGAGCCGCAACATCTGCTGCACCTGCTTCAGTGACGCCATGACTAGCCGCTACGTAATCAGTGGCATTGTCCATGTCGGTCATGGTTCCGATAAAACCATTTCCCGCTACATCCGGCACTACATTGTCTCCCGATCCATCAGAGAAGTTCCAGTAACCTATAAGACCAGGCTCATTACCGGCTAGCTCCACGTCTTTGAAGGCATTTATTTGTTCATTCGTCCGGCTCACATTCCATATCCTGACTTCATCTATTTCACCAGTGAAAAATCGTCCACCACTAAGAGGATGATGCGCGATTTGCGTTTCGGTATCAAATGGTGCAGGAATATGATTGTTTACATATACGGTCGGAACTCCGTTCAAATAAAAGGTTACTTGCGTGGGCTCTATAACCATGGCAACATGCTGCCAAGTGTCAGTCGCAATCACCGGCCCACCGGCAAATCCCCATGTTGATCCATCGTTTCCATTCCAATGATAGCCCAATCTATGACCTGTCATGAAGTTCATCCCGGCGTGATAATCACTACCGTTGACCGACATGAGTATAGCGTCATAATCCTCTTGCGTTCCGCTCGGTTTGATCCATGCCTCCATGGTCACTGTGTTGCTATTGATATTCATGGCCGGAATAGCCACGTAATCATCCACCCCATCAAATGCCAGCGCATAGTTTGGCATTAGGGTCATTATATCTACTTGCGACCCAAGCACAGACGGATTGCCTGCTCCATCTACTGCTACAAAGTAGAGGTCATACATACTACCACCTACAAGTCCTGTAAGGTTGAGTGTCCCAAGAGATGCTGAACCAACCGATCCGCTGAGCACTAAATTCGGCTCATCGCTGTAGGTGCCGAAGTTGATGACATTGTTGATGGTGGGAACGGTAGCGCTGATATCATTGATAACCAGATAATAAAGTGTACTAGTCTCACTAATGTCATAATCCACGTCAATGGTTGTTGTGCCGACCGTATTTACTGCAAGGGCATTGAAAGTAGGGGGTGTAACATCTGTAGGCGCACCTCCAAGTGTTGGACCCGTTCCTACCCAATTGGACGTGCTCCCTGTGAGGGCGAAATTGTTAAGTGCTCCGTTGTTGGTGTTTACGCTTTCGTCTGGCAGGATCGTGCCTGTTGTTTGATTGAAGTTGTAGTAAGCTGTCAAGCCAAGTTCAGCTCCATTGAGTTCATTATTGAAATCGGCCAATATTTCGGCACCACTCCGTGCATAATTCCAAATCCGAATTTCATCCAATTTGCCATCCCATCTAAACCCATCAGAATCGCCTCCGATAAACACGTTTCCTGAGTTATACACCAACGAAGCTGCACCGGAACTGCCTGATTGTAACACCCCATCTACATACATTCTCGTTTGCGAATTATCCATGGTAATTGCAATATGATGCCAAGCTCCCGCACTCACAGCGCCATCACTTGCTAAAGAGATATTCCAACTAAAACCAGTAGAAGACGCGACATAAGCAACTTGACCACCCGAACTAAAACCTACATTAAAACCAGCATATTGGCTGAGATTATCCCTTGCCCTGATAATAGAGGGGCTATTGGTATACGAATCTGCAAAAAACCATGCCTCCACCGTAAACTCGCCAGCAGGCTTGACACCTGGGCTACTAGGAATGGAAACAATATCATTAACCCCATCAAAATCGAGCGCGTAATTAGGCAACTGATACTCAATGGTAAATGGCACACTCACTGCCGTATTCGGATTGCCCGTCAGGTCTATGACTTTACCGGCCTCAAAATCTACAGATACAATGCCGGGAGCTGCAGGTGTGATGTCGGCCGTCCAGGTGATATTGTTTCCTGTCGTGACATTTGACGCCACTCCATTGCTGACCGTAAAATCTGCATCGGTCAAACCATAAACGGCTTCATCGAATGTGATGGTGATGCTGAAAGGAGAAGTGGTTGTCGGGTCTGTTTCTCCGGAGGTGATGCCAACGACAACAGGAGGAGTAGTATCTGGAATGCCTGCATCCGCTACCCCATGCGTTGCAACGATCCAATCTGTGGCAACCTCCATGCCTTGTAGTGTTCCGTCCAGTAAGTTGGCGGTGCGGTCAGTTAAAACACTCTGATTCGGGCCATCTGAGAAATCGTAATAAGCGACAAGATTCGGCTCGCCTCCATTCAATTCAACATCTTTGAAAGCATTGATTTGACTGCTGCTTCTGGCTACATTCCAAATTCGTACTTCATCCAATTGACCAGCTAGGGGGCCTACACCTGCCAAATCACGACCTAAAGAAATTGGCTCGGTAGTATCAACTAGGCTACCACCCGCAAAGGTGTTTACTAATGACCCGTTTTTATAGAACTTCCAATTGGATCCCTCCTTTACCACAGAAATGTGCGTCCATGTATTATTGTCGACGCTAGCAAAAGCTATAGTATTGAATATATTCCAGCTGCCACCTGCATCGCTAGCCCAGATGGTATAGCTTCCACCCATTATACCTATCAATAATCCTGTAGCAGACGCATTTGCTCGCTTGCTAACAATTTCTGCATTTGTACCACTTGGATTTACCCAAAATGAGATCGTAAAATCACCTCCGCCAAAATTGAAAAGTGAATTATGCGGAATGTTTACATATTCTCCGGATCCGTCAAATGCCAAGGCGTAATTAGGCAACTGATACTCAATCGAAAATGGCGTGCTCACGGCAGTATTCGGATTACCCGTCAGGTCAGTTACTTTGCCTGCTTCAAAATCTACAATCACCGGACCAGGAACAGTTGGTGTGATGTCGACTGTCCAGGAAATGTTGTTTCCTGTGGTGACATTAGATGCTGTACCATTGGTAACGGTAAAATCTGCATCCGTCAAGCCATAGACGGCCTCATCGAATGTGATGGTAATGCTGAAAGGAGAAGTGGTAGTTGGGTCAGTTTCTCCGGAGGTGATGCCAACGACTGCAGGTGGAGTAGTGTCAAGAGTACCTGCACCTGCCACACCATGACCAGCTACCACCCAATCGTTGGCCACATCCATATTTTGCAAAGGGCCATTGAAGCCATTCGGAGTTTGATCAAATGTGACTCCTGAATTAGGCCCTGCTGAGAAATCATGATAGGCCAGCAGACCTACTTCCGATCCGGATAATTCAACATCCTTGAACGCTACGATTTGTTCCTCTGATCTGGCCACTGTCCAGATGCGCAGTTCATCAATGGCGCCTTGCATCAGTTCACCAGCCGGGGCTCCAGGATTACCGCCAATCGTCACCGAAGAAGAAACGATTCCTGAAGAAGCAATAAGGCTAGACATGGCCGTGGTTCCGTCCAACACGCCATTCATATACACCCGAAGGGTAGCTCCATCGTAGGTGCCTGCCACGTGCGTCCATGTGTTTAATGGAACTGAGGTAGCGCCGCTGGCATTAAGTGAAGGTGTGCCTGTACTTGACACCCAGAAAGTTGGCTTGTCACTGTCCAAACGAAGCAAAAATTGAATACCGCCTGATGTGTAATTTCCTACTACAGTATGGAAAGTTTTACCTGAAGTTCGATACACCCAAGCCTCCACAGTGAGTTGATTCGTGCCTCCAATTACTGCGTTCATGCTATTGCCTAGATTCACATAGTCATCCGCTCCATCAAAATCCAGCGCATAATTCGGTGGTGAAGTGGTGATCACATCCAATTTCACGGCGGCATTCTGCACATTCGGAGTGATCTCATCATCTTGAGCTACGATATACACATCATATGCCGTAGAAGGCGCCAAACCTGCAACCATGACTGTTTCGTTGGATAATGCAACAGGAATGGCAAAGGTGCCTGCAGTCACTTCTCCTGTGCCACCACTTCCGGTTCCGGCTAAAATTTCATTCACGGTAGGCGCTGGTGCCGCATCGGGCACTACCACGAAGTACACCGACCCAATCTCATTTAGCTGTATAGTCAGGTCAAATTTGTCATGGGCGATGTTCAGCGCCAATGGATAGCCTGCTTCGAAAAGAGGAGCCAACACGTCTGTAGTAAATGCTGCAGAAGCCACATACGCCACTCCACCCATCAAGGTGCCATCGAATGTTCCAGCTGCATCTATCGCGGGCCCTGATGAATTGTTGAAAGTATATGATGCTACCGGACCCGATGTAACCGTCATATAAGCATTATCGATAATCTGTTGCTGGGTTCGCGCCGTGCTCCAAATCCGTAATTCATCAATTTGGCCATTAAAAGGAAAGTCTATTGGCTCATTTCCTGCTCCGATAACTGCATCAATGGCATCCTGAGGAACATAAGTCACTGTTTGCGAATCAATCAGTTGACCGTTCACATAAAATCGCATCTCAGAGCCATCATAGACTCCAGCCAGATGAGTCCAAGTATCAGTTACAACAGCGGGTCCGGCAATGATATTCCAGCCGGTACCTCCTGAACCTCCGTTTCCAGTCCAGAATTCCCATGTATTGGTGCTGCTTGCATACAGAACAAATCCTTCTCCCGAGGTTCCGGCATTTCTGTTCCTGGAAGAAATTATCGACCGATAGTTATTGGCGTTCCCGGAAACCTTCGCCCATACCTCAACAGTGAAAACAGCGGTGTTATAGGATGCGTCAAAAGGAACGGTCACATAATCTCCTGTTCCATCCAGCGTTAAGGCATTCTCTGGCAAGGTCGCAGTAACACTAAATGTCGTCGCTGCAAAATTTCCATTGGCGCTTGCATCAGTCGCCACTCCAGCTGCTACATCTACATCTACCTGTCCATCGGCAGTAGGATAAATATCTGCGGTATACGATGTGCCTGATCCGGCGAAATTCGCGGCTGTTCCGTTCGTGACCGTGATATCTGCAAGGACGAAATCAGCAACTGATTCGCTGAACTCAATGGTAATTGGGAAAGGTGCAAGAGATGTTGACCCTGATTCGGTACTGGAGATTGAGACAACAGGTGCAAAAACATCGGCAGAAAAAGCAGTAGATGCGGCATAGGTTACACCTCCGGTCAAAGTTCCATTGACTGCACCAATTGCATCAATTGCTGATCCAGAACTATTGTTGAAGGTATAGGAAGCGACTAGTCCGGTAGCAGCACTCAATGAGGAATACGCATTGTCAATGATCTGTTGCCGTGTGCGCTCAACATTCCAAATTCTCAGTTCGTCTATACGTCCATTGAATCCGCCATTTGCCATGGTGGCTCCTGGTTTGTAACCTATACCTCTTTGGTTGGCATTGTTTCCGGTCTGATTGTTCACGACTGTATTGGCATCCAATACGCCATTGATATACATTTTTACGTTTCCAGAACCATCACGTGTTGCTGCAACATGCACCCATTGATTGGTCGGGATGGTTGTAGCTGAAGCCACGGCAGAACCAGACCAACTTGCACCATTTCCGAAATTGACGGACAACTTGCCGCCCGACTTCAGAATGGCAAATGAGTTAATCGTTTCCTTGCTCCATATTTCATTGAACGTGCCTCCTACTCCATTCCAGTAAATCCAGGCTTCTATGGTGAGAGCGCCTAAATTATCAAAGGAATCGCCAAGGTTAAATTGACCCGTGGTACCATCAAAGAATGCCGCATTCTGTGGTATAGTGGCATTGATGCTGAATGTATTAGAAGCGGAATTTGAATTGGTTGCAGCATCAAATGCAACACCAGCAAACACGTCCACTGTTACACTTCCATTCGTAACAGGATAGATATCAGCCGTGTAAGTGGTTCCTGATCCTGAAAAGTTTGCAACTGTTCCATTCGATACCGTAATAGCAGAACTGATGAAGCCTGATACTGATTCATTGAAAGTAATTGTAATTGGGAAAGGCGCAAGAGCAGTTGATCCCGATTCAGAACTGGAGATGGTGACGGTGGGGCCAGATATATCCGCCAAGGCACCAGATGGAAAATAATCTGCATCTGCAAACAAAGTGGCCACAGCACCTGCTCCTGAAAGGTCTATCGGAGCTCCCGATCCCGCGTCCTGATTGAAGGTGAAATACAAGACCAAATTCGATTCGGACAACAGGTTCAACTCGGTGTAGGTAGTATTCAAAATTTCCGATGGCGTACGCACATCGTTCCAAATCCTCACTTCATCTATTTCACCCGTGAAATATTGTTGATTACCATTTCGTCCAATATTCAATTGGCCTGTAATCCCTGTGTTGCCATTATGCGTAAAGGCAGGCCCTGCCGGCACGCCATCTACATAAAATTGCGCTCCATTGGTGACGCCATGTTGGAAAACCATAGCTACATGATGCCACTGGCCATCTGCCACAAATGTTCCGGATGTCTCTACTGCAGTGGCGTCCCATGTCACCAATACTCCACTCTCAATAAACAATCCATACATCGGATCATTAGACAAAATGGACTTGAATCCAGCCGATGCATCAGAGGTACGGATCCATGCTTCTACTGTGCCCACAGACAGGTTATCTATGTTGGCCGCATTGGCTACCGCTATGTAATCTCCCGTGCCGTCAAAAGTGACGGCATTTTGAGGAATGGACATGGTAGGTGCAAACTGTGCAGCCGCATTACTCGCATTGCCCGTAAGATCTTGCGCCGCTGCACCGGATATGTCCACTGTGAGGACGCCATCGGTTAAGGGATATAACAGGGCGGTGTACAATTGGCCGTTCACATTCGTGAAATCTGCCACCACAGCGTTGGTCACAGAAAGATCAGCCTGCTCAAAACCTACTACCGGTTCATTGAAGTCAATTTCCACCAAAGTAGGCGAATCATTGGGTCCAAAGCCCGGCGAGAAAGTAATACTTGGCGTAGGAGGTGTGGTGTCGAGTGAGGCGGCACCTAGTGTGGGGCCGGTCGTTACCCACGCAGTTCCGTTTTGTAAAGTCCCCAAAAATCCGTTTCCTGAATCGTCAGCCGTATTCGTACCTGTACTCTCCGAAAAGTCATAATACAGCATCAGACCGGGCTCAGCGCCCGTGAGTTCAACTCCCATGAAAGTGTTGATTTGCTCAGATGTGCGTTCTGTCTGCCACAACCGTACTTCGTCTAGCTGTCCGTCCCATTTTCTGGTATTGTCAAAATTGTATGCCTGCGCCAGCACCACCTCCGGCAGATTGGTAGGCCAAGTAGTCACAGCGTTATTAAATACCTCCACACCATTGGCATATCCGACAACCCTCCCTAGACTGGTATCCCACGTGAAGGCGATGTGCACCCATTGGCTGGTGGGAAAGGAATTTGTATAAAAATTATTTAAACCCGGATTATCATCGATATACAAGTACAGGTTATTTGCACCATCGGTCTCTATTCGGAACCCACTGGATGTATTCGAGGGACTTGTTTCAAACACCCCATGGTTGTTGTCATTGACATCTGACCATACCCACGCTTCAAACGTGCCCTGTGCGGGCATAGTGCCGAGGTTTCCAACTAAAATATGATCGTCAACTCCATCGAAATCTAATGAACTATTTCCTGCCGAAAGTGTGGTATGATTGATCGGGTTTCCTGTATTCGTACCATTGTGATAGTCCGAGGGGAAGTCCCACTCATTTGCATATATTTTGTACTCGGTATTGGATGCCAATCCAGTAACAGTCACAAATGTGCCTGTACCTGAATACACCACATACCAATCCGTACTCACATTTTGTCCTAAGCCAAATACTGAATTTGCCGTGTATGTACCCGACATTGTCGGTGTGCTTGCCACCGGGTTAGCTGACATTAGCACATACAGCCCTTGACCATTACCCCGCGTCCAATTGAGCGTAATCTCAGTAGGTGTGTCGTCTGTGGCAAGAATGTTTGAAGCTTGTACGCTAGGTGGTTGTGCAATTGCCGGAAACAGCAGACACGTATTTAGTAAGCCCAATAAGAATAGACTTTTCCCCAAGGTTAGATATTTCATAGTGGTGGCAATTAGGACGCAATAGGTTGGTAAAATAACATCACCTGATGGGACACTTTCAATACCATAGGTGCGGTATTTCACTTTCCGATGGTAAGTTCCAAAAATTCAAGTGAAAAACCTTCGCCTAGTTGACAAAAAACAGGCCAAACGCAAAAATCACGTAGAAATTGTTACTTGCTGATACGCAAAATGCGCAGTTTTTTACCCCTACTCCTCCTCTTCCGGCACATATTCATATGCACCTATGTCGGGCTTCACGTCACGTAGTATGCCGCTCAGGTCTGTCGTGATGCCTATTACGCTCCCTTTGTCACGCGCAAAAGCCAGCGAATCCAACCGATAATCAAAGGTCTGGGGACTCAAGAAACCCGGGAAATTAAATTCCTGTGAAATAAAGTGATTGCTCACCGGCAAGGTAGAGCGCACAATACCCGTCAGAAATTGTTTTGTCACTGACCCAAATCCCCCTTCGGCTATGAGCAACTCATTGGATTGGTTGCCCCAAATGATGGTGTTGCGCAACGTGATAGACAGATTGTCTGAAAAAGTCTGCGTACCCACCACCACGTTATCCGAAAATTGCACCGACGGCTCATCACGCACAAAGAAGTTCGGAAAATTCACCAACGTGCAGTGGTCATATTGATACGTGCCTCCGGCAAAATTGCCCACTACATATTGGCCACAATTATAGACGGCCGTGTTGCTAACATACATCTCGGAACTGAACCCTAGAATCCCAGCATATGACATGTGGCTGATGGTGGTATGCTGAATGTCAATACTAGTGGTCAAATCGCCATTCTCCGGGATTAGGGCAATTCCTTCGCCAGACGATGCAATAGTGTAGCCCGCTGCAATGCCAATTTGACCATTCAAAATATCTGCGTAGTGTATTTGGTTATTGGCGCTTGACTCCAGAAAAACCAGGCTATTCCATTGACCGGGCGCTATATCGTATTTTGCATCGAACCGTGTATTTCGAAATGTTATTCTCTCAGTAGGACTCCCTATTGCATGCAGGTTTCCTTTGAAAAGCAGCGAAGCGCCATTGTCCAAATAAATCCTCGCCCCGGGATCAATCGTGAGGGTACAGAGCGTGTCCACGAGCGCATAATTGTAGATGACATAAGGCCGCTCAGAGGTCCACGTTACATCACAAAGTGTATCGGCATTCACATAGATGGCATCCTGCCCGTAGGCCACCAGTTTCACATGTCCGCTGTTGCCATTCCAATCAAACACCACCGAATCTTTGACTAAAAAAGGCGCATTTTCATCCTGTGGGTCAATGAAAACCGTCACCAACACCTGCAAACTGTCTTTGCCAAAGAGCACCTCATTTTGAAGCTCCTGCCCCTGCCTGCCATTGATGATCAAGTCATAGGGAGAGGCATCTCCTTTGCCCAATCGGATGGCGTCAAATTTGATCGCACTGCTGTTGGGGTTGTAGATTTTGAATCGGCGGGTGATACTCCCTCTGTTGGTCAGTAGCGTATCAAACAGCACCGTGTCGGTGCTCACACGCAGGTGCAGCGCCCCACTGCCCGACACCAACTCCACCTCCGGCTGACAAGCCGCCAGCACGAGCACAAGCACCACCAAAGACGAAAGACTCTTCATTTCGGGAGGATAACGCACTACGCCGTTCCATCTTTTAATTTGTCGGCATTTTCTGCTATGCGCAGTGCCTCTATAAACTGCCCAATCTGTCCCTCCATCACCGTGGGTAAGTTGTGCACGCTCATACCAATGCGGTGATCCGTCACCCGCCCCTGCGGATAGTTGTAGGTGCGTATCTTGTCCGACCTGTCACCCGTGCCCACCATCGACTTGCGGTCGGCACTGATGGCATCATTGTGCTTCTTCAATTCCATCTCGTAGATGCGTGAGCGCAGCACTTTCAGCGCCTGATCATAGTTGGCATGCTGTGATCTACCGTCTTGGCACTCCACCACCAAGCCCGATGGATAGTGTGTCAAGCGTACCGCCGATTCGGTCTTGTTGATATGCTGACCACCCGCACCCGACGCTCGAAATACGTCCTTGCGGATGTCGCCCATGTTGAGCTGCACGTCCACTTCTTCGGCCTCCGGCAATACCGCCACTGTAGCCGCCGATGTATGCACACGCCCTTGTGCCTCAGTGGCAGGCACGCGCTGTACCCGGTGCACCCCCGACTCAAATTTCATCTGACCGTACACATCCTCTCCCTCTATCTGGCTGATGATTTCCTTGTAGCCTCCGGCTGATCCCTCATTGGCATTGAGCAGCGAAAAACTCCAGCCCATCTCATCGGCGTAGTTTTTATACATCCTGAAGAGGTCACCCGCAAAGATGGCCGCCTCGTCACCGCCCGTGCCGGCGCGTATTTCCAAGATCACATTTTTGCTGTCGTTCGGGTCGCGCGGTATCAGCATGTATTTCAGCTCCGCTTCCAGCGCCTCCACCTGAGGTGTGAGCGTGTCTATCTCCTCTTTGGCCATTTCCCGAAACTCAGGATCCTTTTCCGTCTCCAGCACGTGCTTGGCATTCTTTAGGTTCGCCCGCACCAGCATGTATGCATCGTACTTGGACACTATTTTCTCCAAGTCACGATATTCCTTGTTCAGCTGCCCATATCGCTTCATATCAGACATGGCATCCGGCTGCACTATCAGTTGCCCTACTTCACCAAACCGGTGCTTGATCGCTTCTAGCTTGTCAATCATGCCGCAAAATTAGCGCATTGCATGTGTTTGCAAGCGGTTCCTTTCAGCCGCAGGTTTTCAATTGATTTGGAGCGACGCTGTACGGCAGTTTAGGGACTGTACTCCCGCTTTCACTTGTGCTATGCACGGCATTCTATCGGGGCTATCATTAGAGGCCGCAGCTCAGTTTGCCATAGAGAAATCCGCACAAAAAATTTCGGAGAAAATTAAGCGATTAAGGGACTTACAGCATTTACTTGGATATTCCGAATGGAGAAACTTCCAGAAAGTAATTGTAAAGGCAAAAATTACCTGTGAAACCACCGAAAATAGTGTCTCTGATCATTTTGTTGATGTCAACAAAACGATCCCAATGCCCAAAGGTGCAGAAAAGGAAATCGATGACATTATGCTCACGCGTTTTGTATGCTATCTGATCGCTCAGAATGGGACCCGAAAAAAGAACCCATCGCCTTTTTTGCCAAGGTTCCTATCCTCACGAACCTTCTTCTTTACACCCATTCCTTCCGTTTCGTGGAGAGACGAGCCGGGGCGGAGACCCATTGACATTGGGAGATGTAATAGATGAATGAAAAGGATATAAAAAAACCTCCCGGTGTTTGATGCCGGGAGGTTTTAACCTGTCCTACGCTTACGCTTCGGACAGTGAATCGTGCGCAGCGCACGCCTTCGATTACAGTTGTTCTTCCTCAGTTGTGGTACCATAATTTACTTTATGAAATTCAACATAGGACAACCTTTTTGAAAGCACGATGCTCGGACGAAAGTTGACCTTCAAACGGGTGATAGACGTTCTATTCACTCCCTCAGGTGTGTCAGTCCCTGTGCTGCCTATAGCAGGTGAGAAACTTCCGAAATCACCCATTCGTACGATCTTCCCGTCTTCCAAATAATTGTGAAGACGTCTCATAAACAACTCCAGTACTCCATACACATCGCCTGTGGTCATGGTACTCATTTCTGAGATGTCCTCGGCGAACTTTCGAAGGTTCACCGGTTGCTCACGAACGATAGATGCGTAATACTTCATTTGGCCTCCGCCAGCCACTCCCGGCTGACCTTTAGGCACGGCTTTATATAATATTGCCATGGTTAAAAAAATTTAAATTGTTAATAAAATAATTAATTGTTTTGCCAGAATTTGAGACCCATCTGGCGAGGGCTTACCGTTGCGCGTCGGTGTATCTACTAGACAGTAGTAATATAGGGAATTCAGGTAGGCAAATGCAACTAAAAATGGCCTCTAAATCCTTAAAAAACGTTAAAATCGGAAGATTTTTTGATATGTACTTGCAAACCTTACGTAGTGACATTTCCTATTAACCTGAGTTCGACTATAGAACTACCAATTTTATTCAAAAATGACTCAGCTAGTCTCCTCCCTGGAGGAGAATAAAGAGGTGGGTCATGGAATACAGTCATTTTTGAATAAAATTTGGATTTCCCTCCCTCAGCGTCACTCGAGTTTTGGCTTGGCGCGGGAGAGGACGCTGAGTAGCACGCATGCTTTACCGGTATACAGAATTTTGAAAGATAGAAAATCTCAGCGTCTCGTGCCGATGACGCTGAGGGGTGGAAGTAAAATGGCTAAATAGCCCATGAAGTATCAACCTAGCCTCGATCAAGCCGGCACGTAGTAAAGGCGCGA
>CAZPST010000006.1:0-22905 GCA_964589185.1 uncultured Roseivirgaceae bacterium
AGTAGCCAGCGATGGCGCGAGCAATTTGAACACCCCGGCCACCCAGTTTACGATCCAATCGGATCAGACAGCCCCGACCGTAGCGATTACGAGCGGCATACCTAACCCTACAAATGCGAATAGCTTCACAGTGAACATTAATTTCTCAGAACCTGTAACAGGTTTTGTTTTAGGTGATGTGTTAGTAGGCAATGGAACACCATCAAACCTATTGGGTTCGGGTGCCAATTATACAGTGACTATCAGTCCTACTGCCGATGGCTTGGTTACGGTAGATGTGAATTCAGCTGCTGCGTTTGATGCGGCCAACAATCCGAACGCGCCTGCATCTCAATTCACCACACTGTCCGATAGAACCGCCCCAACAGTTGCCATTAGCACAATTCAGCCGGATCCAACAAATGCAGCAGTCTTTACGGTGAACATTGATTTTAGTGAACCGGTTACTGATTTCACCTTGGGAGAAGTGATTGTAGTAAATGGCACAAGAAGCCTGCTATTGGGCAGTGGCGCCAATTATACGGTGAATATTACGCCATCAAGTGACGGCCTTGTCACTATTGATGTTCCTGCTTTCTCAACCCTAGATGCCGCCAATAATTTTAACGCACCAGCCCCACAATTCAGCATTTTCAGTGACCGAACCGCCCCAACTGTTACTATTACTAGCGTCGAACCGGATCCGAGTAATTCAGCCGTGTTCACTGTGAATATAGACTTCAGTGAAGTGGTGACGGGCTTTACGATAGGAGGAGTGAGTGTAGGTAATGGCACACCTAGCAATTTTGTTAACCTAAATGGCCAGAACTATACGGTAGACATTACACCTATAATCGACGGTTTAGTTACCGTAGATGTAGGCTCGGTAGCCAGTGATGCAGCGAGCAATTTGAATATACCAGCCGCACAATTCAGCCGCTTCAGTGATCAGACAGTGCCAACTGTCGCGATTAGCAGCCTTGAACCTAATCCGACAAACGCAACATTGATTACTGTTAATATTGATTTTTCTGAATCGGTTACAGGCTTTGCTATCGGAGACGTAGTGGTGAGCAATGGCACCCCGAGCAATTTTGTCAATGTAAATGGTCAGAACTACACAGTAGACATCACCCCAACAATCGATGGTTTAGTTACTGTGGATGTAGGTGCGGTGGCGAGTGATGCAGCGGGCAATCTGAATTCACCCGCACAGTTTGCCTTCACAAGTGATTCTTCAGCGCCAATCGTTACGATAAGTAGTCTTGAGCCTAATCCAACGAACGCAACCATTTTTACGGTTAACATTGATTTTTCAGAACCGGTTTCAGGGTTTACCATCGGCGGAGTGGTAGTGGGCAATGGTACGCCAAGCAATTTTGTCAATGTAAATGGTCAAAATTACACGGTAGACATTTCACCTACGATTGACGGCTTAGTTACGGTAGATGTAGGCGCTGTGGCGATTGATGCGGCCAATAATTTGAATGCGCCTGCTTTGCAATTTGGCATGACAAGTGATCAGACGGCCCCAACGCTAGTCATCACGAGTGGTCAACCCAATCCTACAAACGCAGCTACATTCACGGTAAATATTGATTTTTCAGAACCTGTGGCCAATTTCACCATTGGTGGATTGAGTGTGAGCAATGGTACGCCAAGCAACTTTGTCAATGTAAATGGTCAAAATTACACAGTAGACATTACACCTTCGATTGACGGCCTAGTGACAGTAGATGTAAGCTCTGTGGCTAGCGACGCAGCGGGTAATTTGAATACGCCAGCCGCACAGTTTACTATCACAAGTGATCAGACAGCTCCTACGGTGGCACTATCCAGTATTGAGCCTAATCCTACGAACGCCACAACGTTCACCGTGCTTATTGATTTCACTGAAGTTGTGACCGGTTTTGGCATAGGCGGAGTGACGATTGATAATGGCACGCCGAGCAACTTTGTCAATTTGAATGGACAGAATTATACAGTGGACATCACGCCGATAATAGACGGGGTGGTGACTGTAAGCATTGGGGCAGTAGCGAGTGATGCGGCGAGCAATCTGAATATTGCATCAGCTCCGTTTACACTCATTGCAGATCAAACGAATCCGACCGTACTTATATCAAGTCTGGAATCGAATCCAAGCAGCTCAACGTCATTTACTGTTGATCTTCTGTTTTCGGAAGTTGTCTTTGATTTCACCTTGGGAGAAATCGCCGTGACGAATGGGGTGCCTTCCAATTTGGTTACCTCAAATGGGCAGAGTTATTCTGTGGATGTCCTACCTTCAGGAGATGGTTTAGTTACAGTGGATGTGGCTGCCGGGGTTGCATTTGATGCGGCCACTAATCCGAACGATGAAGCCACTCAATTTGCCATTGTGAGTTGTACCGGACTACAAGTAAATCTTAATTCTACTCCGAATACGTATTGTGTGGATGCCGACGGAACACTTACAGCCACGGTGAGTACTTTGTCAGGTGAACCGGTCACGGGCTATACCATACGGATATATGAAGGCATTGGAATGACCGGATCAATTGTAGCTCAAAATGGGTCAGTATTAGACGGTGCGATTGGCCTTACAGGCACTAGCCTATCAGCCGGAGATTATACAGTAGAAGTGATTAATAATGAGACAAGTTGTACCGAGCTACTGTCTGCTAGTATAGTGGATAATATAAATTCAATTGCGTTTGATGGTGCGCTTGTTGGTCTTCAAAATGAATCTGCGGTGGGTGCAAATGATGGAGCTATCAACTTGTCTTTTGCCATTTTGGGTGGAAGCGGGGACAATTTGTATGAGTGGTATATCGGTGCAAGTACAGGCACGCTGCTACTTTCAGGACCTCCATCTGTGGCCAATTTAAGCCCGGGTGAGTATACAGTGGTAGTCACGGATAATGTAACCGGTTGTACAATTCAAAATACTTATGAGATAAATGCTGCTAGTGAAACGGGAGCGGTACCGGCATTTGAAGCGACTGATGTTAGCTATTTCAGTTTTAGAGCCAATTGGGCATCAAGTCCGGGAGCCCAATTCTATCGTTTGGATGTGGCAGAGGATCCAAATTTTAATAAGCTCATTTTAAGTAACGTGGGTGTGGCGACTAATACCTACGTAGTAAACCAAGGCTTGAAGTATGACAAACTGTATTTCTATAGAGTTAGAGCCGTTTATGCAGCTGGAATTGCGCCTAGTTCCAATACTGTGATTGTCCAAACATTGCGTGACCAAACTACCGCGCTGGATTCGTTGGCTCTTGTGAGCATATATGACACTAATGGGGGAAATCAATGGAGTAACAAAGACGGTTGGAAAGTGCTGAACAGAAGACTAGAGACCTGGGCGGGCGTGACCATGACGGGCACTAGAGTCACAGCAGTTGATTTAAGCGGAAGAGGAGTTACAGGCAATCTACCATCAACTTTTGATGGGACGGCTTTAGATCAATTGAGCTTACTTAATCTTAGCAATAATGAGATACATGACTTGGGAGCAATCGGTGATTTGGTTAGTCTTCAGTCGCTCGATATTTCAAACAACCGCTTGAATTTTGATGATATACGACCGTATATGGGCAACTATGCAGAATTGGTATATGCACCCCAAAAGCAGTTTGGAACCCCTTCTTATGTGTTGATCCCTAGAGGAAGTAACACGAGCATATCATTTGATGAGGTGGTAGCGGACACCTATTTATGGTCACGTAATGGAGAATCCTTGATAGGAGAGTCTTCCACTACGCTGAATATTGTTGATATCAGTTATACTACCATGGGTGATTTTACTCTCCAAATGACTGCAGCCGATGTGCCCGGTCTTACGTTAATTTCCGCAAATCAAACGGTATTAGCCACTGGAGGAATCGAGGTGGTTGTGACAGGCCCGGGTGGTCAAAATATACCTGAAGGGATTGGTTACCTACTGAAGATAAGCGAACCCGGACAGGCGTATGACACGGCCATGGTAGTTGAGTTTACAGATAGCGAGCTGCTTTTTGATATCACTATTTTGGGTGATTATCTGATTACCATGTACGGCAATCCTACGGCCTTTTTGCCAACGTATTTAGGCAATACATTCCTGTGGGAAGATGCTGATATCATCCTATTCCGTGAGATTACACAACGCGTGGAAATCACATTGACACCTGTGCCGGGTCCGCGCAATCCGGCTGACGTCAATCGCATCATCGGTACGTTCTTCGTAGAAGATGGTATAAATGCGCGAGTAGATGCCCGAAGACGCGCAGCTAATGTGAGATGCCATGTGCGTAGACGGGTCACTGGTGGTCGTGAGCAAAATGAGCCTGAATATGTGCTAATAGCTTCGGTAGTTACAAATGAGAATGGTGAGTTTGATATCCCGCAGCTTCCTCCCGGTTTCTATCGATTCAATATTGAATATCCCGGTGTGCCAATGGATCAAAACAGTTTCGTGGAGTTTGAAATTGGAACAGATGGAGACAATAGTATTATCAATCTAGATGCCCTTGCCGATAATGGCGTGATTACAGTGCAGCAAGTGCTTCCGCTTTCAGCAGAGAAGATATTAGGCGATATAGCTGTGTACCCAAATCCGGCCTCAGATCGATTGACTGTTTCTTATCTTGATTTGACATCTAATCATATTCGTTTACGCTTATTTGATATAAACGGAAAGATTGTGAAAGAAGTGGCAATGCCTAGATCAACGGCCAACAAACTTGAAATTCCTGTCGATGAATTGAATGGAGGACTGTACATTATGAATGTACTCGATGCATCAAATGGAGAAATACTGTCTACGTTTAAATTGACAATAAGGCGATAGAATGCCAAACTTATGTTTGAACTATAATTTTACTTAAATCGCTCTCCTTAGACGGAATTGCTTGCGAATTTTTTCATTTCGTCTGAGAATTTTTAAACGTATTTTATAGTTGGGTTTTTTGCGAAGTAGCTGATGAATTGCCGAAAGTGAAGAATTGTAAGGAGTTCTGCCGTTGATAGTAAGTATGACATCATCGGGTCTAATATCTGCCTCTTCGGCAGGGGAGTTTTCGCGCACATGTTCCACATGTATTGAATCTAAGAATAGTCCCTTCATTGCAATTGACAAACCACTCATATCAATGTCGAACTTCATTTTATATGCAGAAGACTTGCTCACGTATAGTTTTTGGTGTGGGTAATCAAATATTGGATAAAGCCTTGACAGTACATCGCCACCTACTGTTCCCTGCCTTGACCCTCGCTTAATCAACTGATTGTATGCATCAGGCTCAGGTATAGATACAATAATATTTTTGAATTCGAATTCACTTAATTGGAAGGCGTTAATTCTACCCATCTGCCCTGGAATTTCTCCGCCAATTCCCGTACCCAACCTTGCGCTTATTGTTTTACTAGGAGTGATGAGGGTGGTCTCGTGCACATCCAGTAGCACAGCATGGCTGGCCCCAGTGTCAATCATTAGTCGCACCGTGTCTGTATAATTGTCTTGATTCAACACCGAAATTATATACGGTTTAGTGCGATCCACTTCCATTGGTATTGAGCAAAATTTCTTACGAACTTTATATTTTTCCGGTCGGTGCAGCACGAGCATTTTATTGTCATAGTCGAGCTCCACTACAAATGTTTTGAATATATCATAACCGATAATTCCATGAACATCCATGCCCATTTTCTCTGTGAGCTTGAGATAATCTTCTTGCAATACAAGGAGATTCAGATTATTACCTACAACATTTCCGGGTAATTTAATATTGACCTTTTGACCAATAAATGCGCGAATGGAGTCTTGCAATCCTACACCCGATACGATCACTTCCCGTACATATTCAATTCCCAATAAATTGGCGTAAGCGATTTCTGTAAGAATGGGTGTTTCTACACCAGTGTCAACTATAAAATTGAGCTTGAGGAAATTGTTAACGACTACAGGTACTACGATCAAATTATTTACTTCTGTAAATGGAATCTCTACTCGATTGACATCCTTTGGCATAGTGAAGCCAAACGTCATCTGACCTTTGGAATACCTTGGATTGGAAAGTCCAATGAGAAGAAGAAGAGTAAGTACAGTCGTTCGATTCATCGGTCAAGGAACAACGGGATATATCTCTTCCCTTAATGCGCCTGTATGAATCTACTCAAATAGACTGGAAATATCTTCAGGAGTGAGTTGTTTCATGAAGTTTTCCTCGATGGTCACTATGTCTCGTGCGAGTTGCAGTTTGGAGGCTTGCAGCTTCAGTATCTTTTCCTCTACCGTGTTGCGGGCGATAAATTTATACGTGAATACTTTCTGCTTTTGTCCTATGCGATGAGCCCTATCAATGGCTTGTGCTTCTGCTGCCGGATTCCACCAAGGGTCGAGTATAAAGACATAGTCTGCATTGGTGAGATTCAGTCCCAATCCACCGGCTTTTAGCGATATCAGGAAGGTATTAATGGTGTTGTCAGCTTGGAAGCTTTCCACTTCCTTTTGGCGATCCCGTGTTGATCCATCTAAATATGCATGCGGTATGTTGTGCTTCTTGAGGTATGTTCGGATAAGATCCAGGTGTTTTACAAATTGGCTGAAAATGAGCAATTTATGATTTTCAACCAGCGCATTTTGGATCATGTAGGTGATGTCTTCAAACTTTCCTGAATCTCCACTGTACATCTCATCTACCATCAGCGGGTGGTTAGCGATCTGTCGCAGGCGAGTCAATCCTTGAAGCAAAATCATGTGTGATTTCTGAATGCCCTCTTTCTCTATTACATCGAATATCTTATTTCGGAAGGCACTCTTTTCACTGTCATAATATTCCTGCTGAGCAGCAGACATTTCACAATACTTTATGTTCTCTACCTTCTCAGGAAGATCTTTGGCCACTTGTGATTTTTCACGGCGTAGTAGAAAGGGCTTGACCAGTCGGTTCAGCTTCTCTGTTTTGGCAAATTCCTTTCGCTTTTCGATTGGCACAAGAAATTCTTTGGTAAAGAACTGCTTGTTGCCCAATAATCCCGGATTGACAAACGACATCTGCGACCACAGGTCCATGGTGCTGTTTTCAATAGGCGTACCTGTCAATATGAGCTTGCGTCTAGAGCGCAGCTGCTTCACCGATTTGGCAATGAGCGAATCAGGATTTTTGATGGCCTGCGATTCGTCCAAAATGATATAGTTGAAGTAATATCCCGCCAGCATCTCAATGTCCATCCGCGCAATACCGTAGCTGGTAATCACCAGATCATACTTCTGAAATTGCTCCACATCCTTTTCTCTGAAGCTACCTGTGTAAGTGAGTATTTTCAGTTTTGGTGCAAATTTTTCAGCTTCCATCACCCAGTTGTACACTAGCGAAGTGGGCATGATTAGCAAATTGGTCGTGCCGGGATATAGCTCTTGCTGGCTTTGAAGCATCGCCAATGTTTGTACCGTTTTGCCCAGACCCATGTCATCGGCTAGGCAGCCGCCAAAACCATATTCATCTAAGAATTTCAGCCAATTGTAACCCGCATGCTGATAGCTGCGCAAGGTGCCTTTGAATGCGTTTGGCACAGGATATTCATCTATTTTTTCGAAGGTCGCCAAGCGCTCCAGTTTACGTGACATGGTCACTTGGGCATGTTCACCCGCCTGCAATTCTTTCACTAGCGCCAGATGCATTTTGTTCAGACGTGGCTGATCATCTGTGTCCTCAGAAAATGAAAAGAGATCGGCATACTCCGTGACCCAAGTGGCCGGAATAACGGCAATCGAACCATCAGGAAGCGTAATTTCAAACTTCTTATTGAGGATGTTTTTTCGAATGACCGAAAAGGGAATCTCAAATTCACCAAATCGGATCTTGGACTTGATGTCAAACCAATCGATTCCTTCATTGATTTCAATGTTGATCACGGCCTCCCCTACGAAGTATTTGGTGCCTACATCACCAATTTGTCGAATGGTGTAGCCTTTGCCTTCAAGTGCTTTTTGATTGCGATAGAGCCAGTCAAATGCTTGATTTTTTGGTAGCGTAGCGCGTGAATTGCGTAACGACAGTCCGGAATCAGCCAAATGACCAAGTATGGATTTCTCCTGTGTGGTGTCTCGGATTATTTTGTGAAAGATGAAATTGCCATTCTCTTTTTGTAAAGAGACACCTACATCTTTCAGTTTGTCCGCCGAGAAACTTTCTCCATTGTATTGAAACTTCAGTTCGAAGAGCACTTTGTCGCCTGATACTTCTTCCTGCTCGCCAAATAGTGTGGTAGTGCCCGTGGCTATGGAGCTGAAGGAAATCACCGGCTTGGGCGTGATGGCTATCGTCTTGATTTCAAATCCTTTGGCATAGACTGGAAAAGACGCAATAAGCGGAGCTATGAATTTTTCGTAATAGGTGTCCTCCACTGCGGGCGGTACTTCTATAAATTTCTTATTGAAAAAGGGCTTGATCTTCTTGCCATTCACCACTTTATCAAAACTAAACAGGGTGTCTTGTGACACGATCCAAGCGGGCTCCTCGGCGAGTAAGTAGCTGCCATTTTGGTAAATGTCCAGTTTTTCTCCAAACAGCTTGATGGTAGGGAAATAATGGGTGTTGCTTTCGTTTCTATAAAAATGAAAAAGTACAGACGCCTTCTCATCAGCCACTTTCAGCTCTTTCCATGTAGGCTCGCCATCTTTACCCATTTCAAAGAGTCGCTTGCCACTGAGCTTCTCGCAGATAGCCTTTCGTCTGCGCTCCATGTAGTTATGAATCTCCACTTGTAGCGTAGGATCGCCTTTTTCTTTGTCAAAGACTTTCAGGAAAAATTCCTCCGGCTTCACTTTGCGCTTTTGAAAATGGTTCACCACCGGCTCCTGCTGCATGCTGTCCATTAGTTTGATCAGCACCAGATCGTGCTCGTCTATTTTCGCGCTAAATTCTCGGGCATTAAGTGAAGAAATGTTTTGATGTGAAAACGAAAGCCGTCCCTTGGCATCCAATTGCACCGCAAATGACTCGAACATGAATCCTAAATACTCATGTTCGAAGACAGAATAGATGATTTCAAAAGGCTTCTCCGGAGAGACGTTCATGGAATTTTGGCTTAACGATAAAAGGACGAAACTACCTAAACTGGCCGGAGCTACCAAACCAATTTCGATGGGTGCAGTGCCTATTAATTTAAATGGCTCAGATCAAACGTGCGCGAGGCTTTGCGTGCCGGCTGCAAGGATGACAAAATGGTAATGAGAATAACCAGCAGCACGGTGTACACCACATCTCCGGTCTGAATGTCTACAGGATAGGCCTCCGTCAGCGACCCGGCTACACCCATACTTACTAGGCCATATTGCTGCTGCAGCCACGCAATGAGCAAGCCAAGCACCAACCCAGAGAATGCACCTCCAAAGGCGATGAGTGCGCCATTGGCCAATACAATCTTGGCGAGGAGCTGCGCTGGAGAACCGAGTGCTTTCAAGACGGCCCAATCCTTCTTTTTGCTAATCACCAGCATACTCAGAGAAAAATAAATATTGATAGACCCAATGGCAATGATGATGCCGAAGGTCAGGAACACGAAAAGTTTTTCCCATTTCAAAATACGGTAGAGACTTCCGTGCAATTCTTCGTTGAGTTTCACGGTGAAGTCCGCCCCAAGGGTCTTTTGTAAATCTTGCTTCACAGTCTCGGGATCCTGACCCGCTTGAAGTTGGAGCTCCAGTGATGAGCGCTGCGCTGTGTATTGAAACAAGTCTTGCGAAAACTCAATGGGCACGAAGATGTAGTTTTCATCAAAGTATTTTTCCACTGCAAATACGCCCCCTACTAGAATGGGTCTTTGCACAAACAACCGCTCCGGATTCAACTGGCCCGGATCAATATCCTTGGGGTAAAACACCACTAAAGGCTGAAAATCATCCTGAATACGTATCGAAAGGTCATATTGAATGCCCCTGCCCACGAGCGCATAGGCTACACTGTCTTTTTTGAGCGCTAAATCACCAAGGGCCAAGGCTTGCTCAAATCTATTTTGCTCCAAGAAGGCATCTCCCACACCCTTGAGTCTGACCACTCGCTGAGCGCCGTTGTATTTCACCAGCACATTGTCCTCAATCACATCCACCACCGACACCACGCCGGGCGTGTCACTGATTTTTTGATACAGATCCGGTGTGAGCAGGAATGTTTTACCTGCTGCCGGTTGCACCACCACATCTGCTTCGAACGTGCCATAGAGATTGCGCAGCAAGCCCTCCAATCCATTGAAAACGGAGAGTACGATGATGAGTGCCATAGTGCTGAGACCCACCACCAGCATGCTAATAATAGATATTACATTGATAAACGTCTTCTTCTTGCGCGAGAAAAAATAGCGCTTGGCGATGAAATAGGGTAGGTTCACTCCGATTTGTCTGCCGGTGGTATGTGTAAGCCGCTGATCAGGCGGTCAATGCTGGATGCGTATTCTTCTACCTCGTCATGGAAGAAGGCCAATTCGGGAATAATGCGCGTGCGCTTGCCAATCTGATTGCCTAGATGCTTGCGTACTTCACTTTTTTTGTGATCCAATTTCTCAAAGAGGGCGTCCGTGTCTTTGTTGGGAAATACACTCAGATAGATTTTTGCAAGTCCCAAGTCAGGTGACACTTTCACTTGTGTGATAGTGACCATGTGGTTGCCAAAATAATCACGACCATGGCGAAGAAAAATATCGCTGAGCTCCTTTTGGAGTTGCCTTCCCATTTTTTGCTGACGCATGCTTTCCATACCGCAAATATACGAATGATAATTCTGGGTTAATTTCGACACTTCAAATCTTCTTTTCGCCTGTGATTCGATTTTTCAGGGTCAATGATCCGTACCGCTTGGTGTTTGTGTTGCTCATTTTGGTGATCGTGCGTGTGATCTACGGAGCGATTGGCCTTCCATTGTCGTATCCCGAACTCAAGCACCTGCTGCTGGGAGAGTGGCTGGGGCAGGGATTTGCCATGTACACCGAGACATTTGATTACACAGCGCCACTATCAGCGTGGACGTACCAATTGCTGGATGAGGTCTTCGGCAGAAGTCGCACGAGCCACTGGGTGGTATCCACAGTTCTGGTATTTTTTCAAGCAGCTTGGTTCAATCGTTCCTTAATTAATAATAAGGTATTTGCAGAGTCTAACTATGTGCCGTCCTTTCTGTATGTGGTTTTCTCTGTAGCTACGTTTGATTTTTTTGCACTTTCGCCCCAACTGATGAGCCTCACGTGGGTGGTGATATCTATTGATCATTTGATCCGAAAGATGGACAATGAAGCTGGTGACGAGCTCTTCCTGTTTCCCGGCTTTTACTTAGGTGTTGCGGCCTTGTTTTATTTTCCTGCCTCTGCCTTTTTCGTGGTGTTTTTGCTGGCGCTTATAGTCATCACACAGGCGCAATTGCGTCGAATCATGCTGTTTGTTTTTGGCTATGTCACGGCGTTTTTGATCGTAATTGTGCTGTTGTATTTCTCGGGTTCGCTTGCCGAATTTTGGAACGTATACTTCATCGAACTGACCAGAGAAAAGCTTTTTTACTTTTCGTACCTCGATTTGCTGGTGTGGGGTGCATTGCCCACCGTGATTTTCTTGGTGGCGCTGTTCAATGCATTGGGCAAAAGAGAAGGCAGTTTGCACGCCAAGACACAGCAATTCATGCTATTGGTATTTATGGCCTCAGGTAGTGTGATGCTACTGAGTGGCACATTATCGGGCATAGAGGTGATATTTTTCGTGCCTGTTTTCACCTTTTTTATTTCAAACTACATCTTCAAAATTCGCCGAAAGATTTGGCGCGTGATTACGCCCAATGTGCTGATTATTGGTGCGTTGATCGTTCCGTATTTGAGCTTGAAATATGAAAGCATTCAAGAAAATTTGGTGGTACGCCAGTCGGAATCCGATTCCCAAATAGCCGATAAGCGTATTATGATCATCGGCCCGATAGACGATCGGTATCTGCAGGGCACTATTTCGAGCCCATTTATTGATGAGGGCATCAGTAGGGAGCGGTTGCAGGGACTAGATTATTATCATGAAGCTCCCGTATTCCTTGAGATTATCAAAAAAGCCCAACCCGAAATAGTAGTGGACACGTGGCGCCAGATGGATCGCATCGAGCACCGCTTACCTGATGTGGAGGCGATGCATCTGCGCGTACTTGACTAGCAGCTGATTTTATCTACCCGCACTTGATGACGGCCACCTTCGAATGCGGTGGTCAAGAAGACATCCACTATTCCTTCGGCATATTCATAGGCTAGGAAGCGTGCTCCCAGACAAATCACATTGGCATCATTGTGCTGACGCGCCAGAGCAGCTAGGTCTTTGTTCCAGCAGATAGCCGCACGGATTCCTTGGTGCTTGTTGGCAGCCATAGCCACGCCATTGGCACTGCCGCAAATCAAGATGCCCAAGTCTGCCTCTTTCTTCTCCACAGCCTCGGCCAGCGGATGCACATGATCCGGATAGTCTACAGATGCATCTGATCCCGGACCAAAATCCTGGACTTCATGTCCTGCTTTTTTGAGAAAATCAATCAATCGCTGCTTATATGCGAATCCGGCATGATCGCCACCTATTGCTACTTTCATTTTCCTTCTTTTTCTTTTTTTGCCTTTCGTTTTTCAATGCGCTTGGCAATCATGATACTAATTTGATACAAAATCATCAAAGGAAGTGCAACTAACAGCTGGCTAAATGGATCGGGCGGGGTGATCATGGCACCTATGATCAGGATCACAATGATGGCATGGCGCTGGTATTTTTTCATCCAAGCGGAGCTGATGAGTCCCGCTTTGGTGAGAAAATATACGATCACGGGCAATTGGAACAGAAACCCACTGCCAAACACAATCATGGTGATCATGGAGATGTATGAGGACAAATCGAAGAGATTTTGTAAGCCCTCGTACACCACATACGTGGAGAAAAAGTGCACAGAAATGGGTGTGATGATGTAGTACCCAAACAGTACACCGGACATGAATAGGATGCTCACAGAAAACGTAGCACCACGAGAGGCTTTGCGTTCTTTACTGTACAGGCCCGGCTTGACAAAGCGCCAAATCTCCCAGAAAAGATACGGAAACCCTACGATCATGCCGGCGGCAAACGATACTGAAATATGGGTCATGAACTGACTGCTGAGTTTTCGGCTCACCAGTTCAAAGGGTAGTTCTTCAATGCACAATGAAGGCGTATTAACCAACTGTGCCAATTCACACAGCGCCCGATATGTCCAGAAATCTGACTTGGATGGACCCATCAGCAGCGTGCCGATCACAAAATCTTTGGCAATGAATGCAGCAATGGTAACCACCAAAATTGCAATGACCCCTCGTATGATATGCCACCTCAGCTCCTCAAGATGGTCAATGAATGACATCTCCTTCTCATCCCCATCACCCATTTGATCCAATGCCATAGCCGATTATTAGACGTATAGTGGAAAATCCTTCATCCAGGCATGCACTTCAGACTTGATTGCACCGAGCTTGGTTTCGTTTTCACGAGCCATTAATGTATCATCGATCAGTTGCACAATGCGCTCCATGTCTCCTTCTTTCATGCCACGGGTAGTCACAGCAGCTGTGCCCACACGTATGCCCGATGTGGTGAATGGCGACTGATCGTCAAATGGCACCATGTTTTTGTTTACGGTGATGTCCGTCTTGATCAATGTATTTTCTGCTTCCTTGCCGGTGATGCCTTTGTTGCGCAGATCAATCAACATCAAGTGATTGTCTGTGCCACCGGAAATGAGGTGATATCCTCTGGCCACTAGCGCCCGAGCCATAGTTTGCGCGTTTTTCTGCACCTGCATGATGTAGCTCATATACTCATCCGTGAGTGCCTCACCATAGGCTACTGCTTTTGCTGCAATAATATGCTCTAGCGGCCCGCCTTGTGTGCCCGGGAATACGCCCGAATCGAGTAGCGAACTGATCGTGCGAAGCACACCCTTGGGCGTCTTGATGCCGAATGGATTTTCAATATCTTCTCTCACCAATATCATCCCACCTCTTGGTCCGCGCAGGGTCTTGTGTGTGGTGGTAGTGATCAGGTGGCAATGCTCCAGTGGATCATTCAGCAATCCTCGGGCAATGAGCCCGGCAGGATGCGATATATCTGCCATAAGGAGCGCACCCACTTCATCGGCTATTTCGCGGAAGCGGGCATAATCCCAATCACGGCTATAGGCGGATGCACCCGTAATGATCAATTTTGGTTTTTCCTTGCGTGCGGTGGCCTCCATCGCCTCATAATCGATGGTGCCTGTCTCCTGATCCACACCGTAGAAGCTTGGCTGGTACAATTTACCTGAGAAATTCACCGGCGATCCGTGTGTCAGGTGTCCACCATGCGACAGGTCGAATCCCAATATTTTGTCACCTGCATTGAGCAAGGCCAGCATCACGGCTGCATTGGCTTGTGCGCCGGAGTGGGGCTGCACGTTTGCCCAGGTAGCCCCAAACAATTCCTTCGCTCGGTCGATAGCGATTTGCTCCACTTCATCCACCACTTCACAGCCGCCGTAGTAGCGCTTGCCGGGGAGGCCTTCTGCATATTTATTGGTGAGCACACTACCGGCTGCTTCCATCACCTGCGGAGAGGTGAAATTCTCTGAAGCGATGAGTTCAATTCCTTCAACTTGGCGCTGTTTTTCGCGCTGGATAAGGTCAAAAATTTGCTTGTCTCGTTGCATGGCGGCAAAAGTAGATAAGATGGCTGAGAGAGGGCGTAATATTTGGGTTGGTTCTTTACATTCGCCCTATGGCCAAACAAAAAACCATTTTCTATTGTCAAAACTGCGGGACAGAATCTGCCAAATGGGTGGGTAAGTGTGGTTCGTGTGGAGAGTGGAATACCTACGTGGAGGAAGTGGTGCGCAAGGTCAATGAACCTATCGGTAATTTTCGTCCGGTCACAGGCGAGCCACGGTTGATTCAGGATGTGAGTCCGGCGCTAGTCAATCGGATACCCTCCGGCAATGGTGAAGTAGATCGCGTGCTAGGAGGAGGAATTGTCCCGGGTTCTTTGATTCTTTTGGGTGGAGAGCCTGGCATAGGCAAGTCCACCTTGCTCTTACAAGTAGCCATTCGTTTGCCTAAAAAAATCCTGTATGTATCCGGTGAAGAAAGTGCCGAGCAAATCAAGCTACGCGCGGAACGCATCGGCATACAATCAGATTCATGCTACTTGCTAGCCGAAACATCCCTTGATGTTGTTTTTGCAAATGCCGAAAAATTACGCCCCGATATTTTGGTGATCGATTCCATCCAAACTTTATACTCTGACCGACTTGAGGCTACTCCCGGTAGTGTATCGCAAGTGAAAGAATGCACTGCTCAGCTTATGAAGTATGCCAAGCAGACGCACGTGCCTATTTTCCTGGTAGGCCACATCAATAAGGATGGTGCCATAGCCGGCCCGAAGGTATTGGAACACATGGTGGATACTGTGCTACAGTTTGAAGGCGATCGCAACATGGTGTATCGCATCTTGCGTACAGTGAAGAATCGATTTGGCTCCACGGCCGAATTGGGCATTTTTGAAATGCAGGGATCAGGCTTGCGAGAGGTGACCAATCCATCCGAAATCTTGATTTTGCCGCGTGATGAAAACATGAGTGGCATAGCCATAGGTGCCACCATGGAGGGCAACAGACCTTTGCTCATCGAAGCGCAGGCATTGGTGAGTCCGGCAACCTATGGCACGCCACAGCGAAGCACCACGGGCTATGATGCCAAGCGATTGAACATGTTACTGGCTGTGCTAGAAAAGCGGATGGGATTACGATTGAGTCAGCAAGATGTGTTTCTCAACATTGCCGGTGGTTTGCGCATTCAAGACCCCAGTCTGGATATGGCCATCTGTGCGGCATTGTATTCGTCCTACGAGGAGCAGCCAATTTCGGAGAAGATTTGCTTTGCCGGTGAGATAGGGCTAGGAGGTGAGGTTCGCTCCGTCACACAAATAGATAGCCGCATTATGGAAGCCGAAAAACTAGGATTCGATAAAATATTTATCTCACGCCATCAGCAAAAAAGTGAAGCGGCTAAGCGGGCCAAGCTCGAAGTGGTGCCATGCGGTAAGCTTAGTAGCGTCTTCGCTTCGATGGGTACTTTTGCTTAGGCTTTTTCTGTGATTTTGGTACTTTACGGCGTTCTTGCTTTTTAATCACACCATAAATTCCTTCTTTACCTTTTTGCTTCACTTGTTCACCCAAGAAACTACCGGTCGATATTCCCTTGGCTTTTCCTTCTCGCAATCGGGACGAATCAAACGTAGACCCGGCACCACCGCCTTGTCCGCCGGATGAAGATCTGCCAATGATAATGTTGACACCCGTGCGCACCTCAAAGGCACGCATATCCGGCACTGAGAAATTGAGCATCTGATCAGCTGCTAGATAATACTGCACAGGTCCGCCTCTTACGGCCAAGGCCGCACCTACATTGAAGAATTGCTGGGGTAGTTTCACCGCATTCACTGACGCAGTGAGTGGCCCAACCTTATGACGAATACCTCCGCCGTAGAGCATTTTCATTTGCCCATGAATGTAGCGGGCACCTGCTGACCCGATGAAATGGGTATTTTCGGTGTACTTCCAAATGATGCTAGCATATGCCTTGGTGGGCACCCATGTTTTGTATCCGTCAGCGTTGGTACTCGTCGAAAATTTATCGAAGAGCGAATCTTGCAACGCCTGCTGCAGGTTATCAATATTCTTGATGTTTACCCCTGTGTAGTTAAATGTGGTATCGCTGAATTGCTTGTTTTCTATGTCTGTATTCCAACTAATAAATCCCAAATCGGTAACAGACGCAGCAAAGCTCAAATACTTATTTACATCGTATTCAAAGCCCAGATCCAATCCGAAACCCGAGTTGCCCGGCGACATAAGATGCTTGCCCATATCACCATCTCCGCCATAGATGTTCAGACCGGATGAGCGCAACATGGTATTCTGAGTTTCTAACTGCCATGCATAGGTCTGCGGATTCACCTCCAAATTGGCAGTCATATTTCGATGGGTGCTGATATTTAAAAAACCTTGGTACATTTTCAATCGTGCACCTACCTTCAGTTGATTGTTTAACTGATGTGCCACACCTAGTCCAAATTCTCTAAAGTGACTCACATTGATGCCTGTAGCTCCTAGCTCCACTACATCGCCAAGCGCGGCACCATTGCCTTGCCATACAAATTCCATTAGCTGCTTGGGATACAGAAAATCCCCTTCCATCCGCTCATTGACAGACAGACTTATGACAGGGCCTTGCTTGAGTCGATAGCCAAAGTGGAAAAGACTCACATTTGCATGGGCACTCAGTATATTGTTCGTCTGGAGTTCGGATATGATCCGACCAAACGACAGCACTTGATCAGCGCCCTCCGTTTTGATGCCCTGATTGTAGCTGAATTTGTTATTGTAATGCACATGTACACCTGAGATCACAGGCAGCCCGATAAATATTCTGCCGTCGGGCATGTAGGCAGGATTCAATAACGAGTTCTGAAAAGTTGCATCCCCAAGATGGTAAAAGGATAGACTTGTTTGCGCGTGTGCCGCAATACTACCCAACAGGAGAAAAGCAATCAGGTAAACATTTCTCATAGGTCCGTAGTGATTATGATGCGGGCACCCAGTGTTACTTGCATTTTGGCACCAGCCAATATTTTCACAAAAATATCTTCAGACGTTTGGCTGGTTGGCGAATTCAGTGTGAAGACAATTCGAATTTTTTCGCCGGCGGCCATTGCGTCCAGCCCGGCCTTGCTTAGTGGCACATCGTCCGTGCTTAGTTTAGGTTCGCGAACCGATCTGTCAAAATTTAAAAAGGGCTGATCAAAGGCTCGGTTGTTAGCAATGGTATGAACAATGGCATCTGAAGCATCTATTATGTGCAAATCAAAGGTACCCCCAAAGGGCAATTCATTGAGTGTCACTACGCGCAAGGCGGCCGAATCTACGTTGCTAAAATCTGCCTGACCGGCAATATCAAATTCAAGTTCATACTGCACATTGCTGAGACGCACTTCCATAGGAATCACCATTTCCACAAAACTTCTAATGGAACTGGTGTCCGTCACGAAGTTGAGTGCATTTGCATTGCCATGGTTTACTAAGCCTTGTACATTGAAATTGAGCGAAGTAGGTGAAGCCGCTAGTATGGTTGATAAATTCGAATTTTGTCTCGTCACAGAGATCAATGTCTGCTGTACTGCGCCTGTCACAGGGTGGGTGGTAGGGGAACTCTGCACTATGCGTGGTGTATTGACCACCGAGCCGGTAAGAGGAGTCTGAACCCCATCCGCATCTTGACCATATACACCGCTCAGGCCGAGTCCGAAGGGTATGCCAAAGGAGCTGCGAATGTCAAAATCAATGTGTGCGGCACCAAATTCAACCCCGTCAATGGTGAAATCTTCAAAGAAATCTATTGCAATACTTTGTGAGGCAATGTCCACCACATCTTGTCCGAATCGACCAAAAATGACTTCATAGTCTTGATTAATAAATTGCAATCGGACAGTGAGTTGCTCTGATCCTAGCAGTGCCTCGTTTGCCGGCAATTCAACCACACCTGTGACTGTGACGGTGTAGCTGCTCGTGCCTGCATTGTTTACAAATTTGGATTTGTAACCGGCCACACTCACGGTTTGGTTATCCGGACTTCCACTGGTGATGTTTGTTCCACTTAGTGCAAGTGTGGTGCCTGTGGCTATTTCTTCCGTATCATCTATGGTGACGGTGTAGGAGGAGATTGTGTGTGTAAGTGTGGTGCTAATATCCAGAATCAAATCGCCTGCATCGTAGTATACTGAGTCTACAAACTCGCCATCTTGGCCGGAGTATTCTTGCGTGAATGAAAACGAAAAGGGAACCGATTGAGGTGCCACATCAGCCGGAGTGGCAGGAAAAGTTTGTGTAGTAGAATTGTCTGTAGGTAGAATAGTAATGATGGACCCATCGAATGTATAGGAGTCAGATGTGGAATACGAGAACCACATTTCGCCTGCTTCATTTTCTTCAAGATTCAGATCAGGGCTGGCGCCTTCCAGCAGCTCACGCATGGTGTAGGAGGCCGTCCCAAAAGGAATAGCAAGGCCTGCTTTACCGTCCTCTAACTTCAAATTAGAGAAGTCCACGTCGGATATATTACATCCCACTAGGAGCAGGAAAACCCCAAAAACAGCATAACAAAAATTTCTCACGGTTTGAAATTGCTAAAAATGTTCCTAATTATGAATTTTTTGTGGGCTTTTTTGATTGAAGCCGGCTATTCCCTGCAAGCCGCCCGTGTGTAGAAATATTAAGGTTTGGTGATCAAATTTACCGCTTTTAATCATATCCCAAACGCCGAAAAATGCCTTTCCTGTATAAATAGGGTCTAGTGTGATGGATAGTTCGACGTTTATTTGGTTGATAAATTCGATTAGTGCGGGGGTTGTTTTGCCATATCCGCCAAAATGATACTCCGCGCTCACAGCATAATTTGAGTAATCAACGCCTTGACGGGTCAGTAGGTCAGCTACTGTATCAGGCACAAAAGATCCCTTCAGTGTGGACACGCCCAGTACATGTGCCGTGCCTTTCAAACCGGCAATCAAACCGGCCATTGTAGTGCCCGTGCCAATAGGTGTAATGATCGTATCAAAAGGGGCGTCAATTTCATCAATTATTTCTGCCACTCCTCGCATCCCAAATGCGCTGGCACCTCCTTCAGGAATCACAAATCCGTCCGGACATTGCTCATGCACAAAGGCATAATCATTCTTTTGCCAATCACGGTATTGATGCCTTGAGACAAACCGAAACTCCATGCCTAATTCGCTGGCTCGAGTAAGCGTAGGATTGATCCCCGCGTGCAATTCTTCACCACGTATCACACCAATGGCATGGTAGCCCAGCTGATGAGAGGCTGCTGCGACGGCCGCTATGTGGTTTGAGAATGCTCCGCCAAACGTCACCATCTTTCCGAAACCTGTTTTCTTCATTTCTTCCAGATGGTATTTCAATTTGCGCCATTTATTGCCCGATACGTCCGGGTCAATTAGGTCATCGCGTTTCACCCAGAGTGTTATGCCATGTGCTTGCAGCAAGGGGTGATTTATTTTTTCAAGTGGTGAGGGGAGCTGATACATGGCCGCCAAAATAGGTAATTTTGTGTCATGACAGAGGAACAAGACCTTCAGGATGATGAACTTTTTGAACATCACCACATAATCGCCGACCCCAAGCAGACCTTGCTTCGGATTGACAAATTCCTGATGGATCGCTTGCCCAATGTCACCCGCAACAAAGTGCAGAATGGCATCCGAGATGGACTGGTGAAAGTGAATGGTGAGGAGGTGAAGCCTAACTATAAGGTACGCCCGGCAGATGATATCCACATTTACCTCACTCAGCCCCCACGTGACGAAAACGTGGTGCCTGAGAATATCCCCTTGAATATTGTCTTTGAAGACGATCACTTGCTGGTAGTAAATAAGGAAGCCGGCATGGTGGTGCATCCGGCCTATCAAAATTGGAGCGGCACGTTAGTGAATGCCCTCACCTATCATTTTCAAAATCTCCCCGAAATGAAAGGGAATGATGGACGCCCCGGATTGGTACACCGCATTGACAAAGACACCTCCGGTTTATTGGTGATTGCCAAAACGGAGGAGGCCATGAACGGCCTAGCCAAACAGTTTTTTGATCACAGCATCGAACGGACATACTACGCGCTTGTGTGGGGCGAGCCGTTGGAAGAACAGGGCACCATCCATGTGAATGTGGGAAGAAGTCTGAAGGATCGACGTGTTACTACTTGTTTTCCTGAAGGGGATTTTGGCAAAGACGCCATCACCCACTACGAAGTGCTCCGCAATCTGCGCTATGTGAGTTTGCTCAAGTGCAACCTGGAAACAGGACGTACCCACCAGATACGAGCGCACATGAAATACCTCGGTCACCCGCTGTTCAATGATGCTACCTATGGTGGCAATGAAGTGGTGAAGGGCACGGTATTCACCAAATACAAGCAGTTTGTGCAGAATTGCTTCAAGATCATTCCTCGGCAAGCGCTGCACGCCAAGACACTTGGATTTATTCACCCTATCACTAAAAAGAAGGTACATTTTGACTCTGACCTTCCGGATGATTTCGTGCAGGTGCTAGACAAATGGGAGCACTATGTCAATGATGTGAAGGAGTGAGCCACCCCTCTCAGATTGCAGGAATCGAATGTTTTGCACAAATCAGGGGTTATTTTCGCCATTTTTTGTATCAAATCAGGGGTTAATTTCGGATGAGCGTGTTTGTGATTACTTTAGTAGGCTATGAAAAAGCTTCTTCCACTTCTCCTACTAGTTGCATGCGCGTCTCCCAAAGCGCCCACATTTGACGTGCAACCTGTGGGCACAGATGCCCTGCTTCAAGCCATCAGCATAGTAGATGAAAACACCGTGTGGCTCAGCGGACACAAGGCCACATTTGTCCGCACACAAGATGGCGGCCAATCGTGGGAGGTCTTTCGCCACCCTACGGGAGACACGTTGCAGTTTCGAGATGTGCATGCCTTTGATGCCGACAATATTGTGCTCATGAGTGCGGGTACCGGATCTCAGTCGCGCATATTCAAAGTGGCAGGTGGACGCGAATGGACAGAAACATTTGTAATGCCGGATTCCCTTGGCTTCTTGGATTGCATTGATTTTTGGGATGATAAGCGCGGTGTGGCATATGGTGATGCCATTGATCGCTTTCCCTATATCCTGATCACCGCCGATGGTGGCCAATCATGGTCACGCGTCAGGGGTGGTTTGCCAAGAGCAGGTGTGGGTGAAGGCGGTTTTGCCGCAAGTGGCTCTTGCGTAACCACCGGGCCAAATGGTCTGGCATGGATAGCCACCGGTGCAGGTGGCACTGCACGCATCTTGCGCACCGATGATTATGGACAAACATGGCGTACTTTTTTTTCGCCCATTGTGAAAGGGGAAGCCGCAGGACATACGGCCGTGGCATTTATGGATGAAATGAATGGATTCGTTACCGGTGGAAATCTAGCGGTGACAGACGCCTATACGGCCAACTGTGCATTCTCGACTGATGGTGGCAAAACGTGGAAAGAAACCGCACGTCCGGTAACCAAGGGCGCCTTCTACGGTGGCAGCTTCATCGACGGAATCGCGCTGGCATGTGGCCCCAATGGACTTGACTATACCACTGATATGGGTCAATCGTGGACGCAACTCGATTCAGCTAACTACTGGGCGATCAATATGCATCAATCCGGTATTGGATGGGCCAGCGGAAGAGGAGGACGAGTAGTGAAAATAGTGATTGAATAGATATTTAATAGACGTGAGATTTGAGACAAAATAGGTTGAATCTCAGGTCTTAGTATTGTGATAACCACATAGTTACATAGTCAGATTAGCGTGCGGGCAATGCGCTGAAATGTTCATTAACAAAAGTCTTTTGTCCTTCATGAAAAATGTTTGAGCAGTGGAAGTTGATTAGGAGGCCTTTTGGAGACTGCAATAGTTTCATATAGGTAAGAAGCTGCGCTTCATAAACGGTGGATATTTCTTGCACGGCCTTTAGCTCCACCACCACACAATTTTCCACGAACAGATCGCACCTGAAGTCAATATCCAGGGTCTTGCCTTTGTAGATCACAGGGATTTTCATCTCTGTGAGGAAATTTATTTTCCTATGTTTCAGCTCCTCTTTCAGACACTGATGATACACACTTTCCAACAGTCCCCGGCCCATGATTTTATGTACCTCAATGGCACCACCAATTATCTCATAGGTTAGGTCGTCCAAATATTTCTTTGTCAACATTAAACTATGTCGCTATGTGGTTAAAGTTCTGGAACTACTTCCCCTCGTACAAGTGAAAATAGTGATTGAATAGATATTTAATAGACGTGAGATTTGAGACAAAATA
>CAZPST010000006.1:23005-26819 GCA_964589185.1 uncultured Roseivirgaceae bacterium
GTCCAAATATTTCTTTGTCAACATTAAACTATGTCGCTATGTGGTTAAAGTTCTGAAACTAGTTCCCCTCGTACATATACCCCAGTGTACAGTTCAATAGCGCCTTCATCCCTGTGAGCATGGCTGCATCATCCACGTAGAAATCAGGTGTGTGGTGAGGTGCCGCCTCAAGCGCATTCTGACCCACAGGCGTACCGCCTACAAAGAAGAAGAATGAAGGCACTTCCTTGGCATAAAAAGCAAAATCTTCTGCTCCCGTCATGGCTTTTCTAAGAGTTACATTAGACGATCCTGCAGCATTTTCTAGCCACTTCACTGCCCTGGCAGTCAAGGCAGGGTCATTGTACACCACCGGAGCTATTTTGGTGATTTGTATGTCTACCGTGGCACCTTGGCTTTCGGCAATGTTCGTTACCGTTCGGCGAAACTGCGCATGTAGTTTGTCTTGCATTTCGATATCTAAGGTGCGCATGGTGCCCAGCAATTCCACCTCTTCGGGAATGATATTTTGTCGGATGCCACCACGGATCATCCCTACGCTGATCACAGCTGGTTCTTTAATCAAATCGGTCTGACGACTAATGATAGTCTGGATGCCGTTGATGATGAGCGATGAAGTCACAATCGGGTCAATGCTTGTCCACGGTGTACTACCATGCGACTGCTTGCCTTTGATTTTAACACTCCATGTGTCAGCTGCAGCCATGGTGCCTTCCGGTTTGTAGGTGATCTGACCCACGTTGGTCTGCGCATTGATGTGCAAGCCAAACATTACATCCAGATCGGGATTTTTCATCACACCTTCTTTGATCATGAGCGGGGCTCCACCCTCTTCGTCCAATGGTGGCCCTTCTTCGGCAGGTTGGAAGACGAACTTCACCGTGCCTTGTAGATCGGCTTTCATTTTGGAAAGCACCTCGGCTACACCCATGAGAATAGCCACATGCGTATCGTGTCCGCAGGCGTGCATCACACCCGTGGGTTGTTCATTAAAAGTGGTTGTCACCATTGATGCCCAATCCAGTTGTACGCGCTCCGTCACCGGTAGGGCGTCCATATCCGCTCTTAGCCCAATCACCGGACCGGGTTTGGCTCCACGAAGTATCGCCACCACGCCCGTTTTAGCCACACCCGTTTGCACCTCTAGTCCGAGGCTTCTCAGGTGAGCTGCTATTTTCTCTGCTGTGTTAAATTCCCGATTCGACAGTTCCGGGTTTTGATGGAAATGGTGGCGCCACTCGATCACTTTGGGCTCCACTTCTTTAGCCAAAACGGCTGATTTTGTGACAAGTTTGGCCGGCTGTGCCATGACCGCAACTGTACTGAAAAGGATAAGGAGAGAGATGTATTTCATATCATTGGATAGTTGGAATGCCTAAACTACTATGATTTGTGCGGATGGCAATACCATGAGGTCAGGATAGGCTTCAATTGAGGCTATTCTTTCGAAGCGGTAGCAATAATGCGAGAGCCTATGATCACTATAGTTTCATTCATTTATGGCCAATTTCTTTTCAACCAGCGTAAGCACACTTGATGCGGTGTTAAACGCTTTTTGAATATCTTTTTTGTCAAAAAAATCGTCCTCTTTCTTGAGTCCGGCCAAGTGAATTTTGTTTCTTTTTTCACGAAGTTCCTCGACATCTTCGAACAGCTTTTGACTCAACAATTTGGCACGCCTGGACGCTCGATTGATTTCTTGAAAATTGGTGTTTGGTCTAAGTCTGGCAGGCTTCTTAGTGACATGAATTCCACAAATTTCTACCCCCTTCTCTGTTTTAAATAGCACCTTTTTATTGGTGTATTTTTCTTCTCTGGAAAAGATTTTATTCGGGTCAACTTGATTTTCTCTAATTAGTTCATCAAGTAAGTAGTGAAGAGAACCCTCTACAATTGCGGCTGTATTCAGTACCATGTTCTTGAAAATTGAGTAGGATACCGGCCCTTGAAGGGTGAGTTCTTCCTCGATGGTAATTAGAAAAATTACGTACTGAAAGGATATTGAAAGATTAGTCCTTAGGTCAGCATTTCTTATGAAATGGAAACGATTTTCGAGAAATTCTATCTCTGGAATATTGTTAAGCTTTTCGCTGAGATTTTCCATCTTTAGAATTCAGGAGTTCAGTTAGTGAGCCATACCCTTTGTCCTTGAGATAGTTACCTAGTTTCTTGTCCGATCGAACCCCGAAATCTCGTCCATACTTTTGCTCAATGGTTCCGATCTTGGTATCACTTCTTTTTTTTCTAAAAGGCTCACGCTTACTCATAATTCAAATATATCCAAGCACGGTCAAATATTTACAAGATATCAATGAAATTGCGCTTAGATGCCGATGCATTGCAATACCGAAACGTAGGATTCCCTACTCCCCATGCTCCACCGGAAAACCCAATTGTGCCCATATCAGGATTCCTTCGTCCAGTATGACGCTCCTTTTGAAGCCATGCCGATTCAGTGTGCTCACCACGCGCTGAGATGCGGCGTGCGGACAGGCACAGTAGACCACTATCCAGGTGCTGTCATTGGGTATATCATTGACGAACTTCTCCGGCTCTTCGTAGTACGGCACGGGAACCGAACCCGGTATGTGCATCTGACGCCACGCCACCTCCGATCGGGCATCTAGAATAATCATTCGCACGCTATCCTTGAGTGCCTGTGCCACTTGCGCGGCAGATACGTACTTATTTTCGCGCAGGGCAAATGTGGGCGCCTTGCCGGTCGGGTTCAATACGTACTGCTCAGGTGTAGGCACAGTCACGGTGCTCCGCTCGGGTATATCCCATCCCGAAGCGCGGCTTCTCAAAAAGGCCACCAGTGCATCAATCTTCTCTTCACTCAGCTGATCCTTAAATGCCACCATGGGTGTGCCGTCTCTACCCTCGGCAATGGCGTAGCGCAGAAAATGATCTGTGGCGGTGGCCAATAGCATCGGATTGCCAAGCGCAGGAGCCGAAATGCCCTCGCCGGATGTTCCATGACATACGGCACAATTCTGCGCATAGAGTTCACCTCCCACCTGCACGTCACCGGCGATAGGGTCGCGGGGCAATTCTACGGGTTCTTTCGCGCCACTTTTCTCATACAGCCACTGCATCAGCAGCTCTATCTCGATATACTCTAGCGGACCGCCCTGCCGCTTCAGGTAACCCGCCATGGCTGTATTGGCACGGCCGTATTGAATCGTGTATCGCATGAAGTTGGTTCCCTGTGCAGTGGTCAATAGCGAATGGGAGCGCAACGATGGCGCATTATCTGCGGCATATCCCTCCCGATCGGCTCCATGACAGAGCGCACAGTATTTGGTATACAAGCCACTGGCATACTGCGCTGTGGCACTGTCTAGCACCTCCTTCGGTTGCACGCGTGCGGCTATCAACGCACGCTCCTCAGGTTCAGCTACAAACTCAAGCTGCACGCCTCGCGCATAGCTACTGAACACAGTCAGACGAGCCGGAGATCCTTCCAAACGCAGTGCCTTGGCAGGCAAGCGCTTCTTCAAATACTGATAGGTACTATCCAAATTGCCCACTTCAAATCGCAGGGCAAATACGCCCGATCCGCGTGTCTGCAAGAAATCTGTGACGATACTCGTTGGATGGTTGGATGCAACCAAATGCAACTCCTGATTGCGCAGGATGCTGTATCGAGCTACCGTATCTGTGGCCTCCAATTCTACAAAGCCCATCTTTTTAAATTCCTTTCGGCTTTCCTTCAAATCTGCCACCGCTAGGCGGATGGCCGCTATCCCTAAGGCGCCATTTGGGTGCTGAATATCCACACGCTGATAGGCATTTACTGATAGCCATTCCT
>CAZPST010000007.1:0-26237 GCA_964589185.1 uncultured Roseivirgaceae bacterium
CCTTTTTTGTGGTGAAAATGTATTAAAATTGACGTTTGAACCCAGAACCAACTTTTTTCAATCAGATATCATGAAATATTACAACCTAACAAGATTTTTAAGTCTGGCGCTCATAGTACTTATTATGAGTGCATGCGGCGGAGGCGGCAAGAAAGAAAGCAACATGACTTCCGAGGAGTTTGAGAAAGCAAAAGCTGATCTTCAGGAGAATGTGAAGAAAGTATTGTACGAAATTCCATCACCGGCCGAGATTCCCTTTTTGCTCCAAGCAGCCGGAGCTGATTTCGACGGAGCGCTCGTGAATGACATCAAAAAAATAGACGGCTATGCAGCCATGAATGACAAAGCTGTACTCAATTTAGGCATCTACTCTACTGATATTGGATACCTCAGTTCGTACGAAAAGACGCAGGAATCACTTACCTACATGCGCTCATGTCGCAAGCTGGCTGATAACCTCGGATTGAGCAGTTCATTCAGCCCTGATCTCATTGAGGAATTTGAGAAAAACATCGAAAGCCGTGATTCATTGGCCAATCTGGTGAATGAAACCATCGCAAAAGCTGAAGACCTATTGAAGCAAGATGATCGTGGCAACTTGGCCGCATTGCTAATCACGGGCAGCTTCATCGAGGGCATGTATTTGTCCACTCAAATTGTGGAAAATTATCCTACCGATCTGCCTGCAGAAACGCGCAATCTAATCCTTACGCCACTTGTGCGAATGATTGTAGATCAAAAAGAACCTCTTGGAGATTTGATCGCTATGCTGAAGGGCGTGGATCAAAATGACCGAACAAAATCTATTTTGGCTAGTTTGGAAGCCATCTATGCGCAGTATGACGCCCTGAAAATTGAAGAAAAAATCAAAAATAACAGTGCCGAACTTACAGGCGCCACGATCAAACCAATCACAGATGGTGTAGCTGCTTTGCGACAGGACATCACTTCTTGATTGATCGGAATGACCTAACTTTGACTTACTAGGATCAGGTTTTACCTGATCCTTTTTTTTGACCTAATATCACCACACTATGAGCGGGCTTCTTCTAAAAGTAATCCTCAAGCTATTTGCCCTTGTGGCCAAAGAAGACGGTGTAGACAAAGAAGAGCGTAAACTCGTCGAATCATTTCTCCTTGATAATCTCAATCCCAATGCTGTGCCCGAACTCATGCGGGAATTCGACAAGTACGTGGAGAAAATATCCAATGATCAAGCTACACTGCGCGACGAAATAAAGCGACTGACAGACCTGTGCATGCAGGTGAATCTGGAACTCACCTATCAGCAAAAAGTAGTCGTGATTGTGGAACTAGTGGGTATCATGCTAGCCGATGGCGAAATATCCAATCGCGAAATAATGCTGGTACAGTCTATCGGCGCAGCTTTCAATATTGATGATGAAATCATAGACAGCATTGAGTCATTCACCAAGGCAAAGACAGTAGAGGAAATCGCATCAAATGACGTAGTAATTGTAAATGGAGAGCACTACGATGACCCTACCATTAAGCACATTTATAAGGAAGAAATGAAAGGCTTCATTGCCTTTTTGCATGTGGGTGGGGAGGCCGATTCCTATTTTGTGAAATACCATGGCAAGTCCAATGTCTACCTGAGCGGCGTGCCTTTGAGACCCGGCAAGATCAAGACCTGTGCGCCCGGAAGCACGGTAAGACGAGACGGATCAAGCCCCATCTATTACGGCACGATCGTCAATCTTTTTTCGGGTATTGGTGATTCAGCGCCAATTGTATTTGAAGTAAAGGATGTGGAATACCGATTCCAGAGTGGTAAGGTTGGATTGCGAGACGTCAACCTCAGAGAGACATCAGGCAATCTGATAGCCGTAATGGGCAGTAGTGGTGCCGGCAAATCCACCCTTTGCAATGTGCTCAATGGCATGGAGAAGCCTTCCAAAGGACAGATATTGATCAATGGCATAGACATTCACCGAGACGCCAAGAAGATAGAAGGACTCATTGGTTTTGTACCGCAAGATGACCTACTCATAGAAGACTTGACATCCTATGAAAACCTCTTCTATGCCGCCAAACTCTGCTTCGATCAGCTTTCAGACGAAGAAATAGATCAATTGGTGATCAAAACGCTGACTAGTCTTGGGATTCTGGATATCAAAAATCTGAAGGTTGGTTCTCCCCTCACCAAAACCATCAGTGGTGGTCAGCGCAAGCGATTAAATATTGGGTTGGAATTGCTCCGCGAACCGTCTGTGCTCTTTGTGGATGAACCTACCTCCGGCCTGTCCTCCCGCGATGCAGAAAACATCATGGATTTGCTCAAGGAATTGACCCTCAAAGGCAAGCTCATATTTGTGGTGATTCACCAGCCCTCATCAGACATTTTCAAGATGTTTGATAAGCTCATCATTATGGACGTGGGAGGTGTGATGATCTATGATGGCAACCCGATTGAGGCCATTGTCTATTTCAAAAAACTCATCGACCTGATCAATAGCGAACAAGGCGAGTGCATCGAGTGTGGCAATGTGAATCCTGAGCAGATATTCAACATCATCGAGACTAAGGTGGTGAATGAATACGGCAACCTGACCACTGACCGCAAGATATCGCCCGAGCGCTGGCACGAATTCTTTAAGTTTTACAATGGAGAAAAGGAAAACGAAGATACACCTGTCACTCCACCGGCATCTACCTTCCAGAGACCGAATAAAGTGCAGCAATTCCGCGTATTTGTGAAGCGCGATGTACTGGCCAAATTGTCCAACAAGCAGTATTTGATCATCAATTTGCTGGAAGCCCCCCTACTCGCTTTCATCTTGGCGTTTATCCTGCGCTACAGCGAATCTGAGACGTACACATTCGGCAAAAACATCAACATACCGGCATATCTCTTCATGAGTGTGATCGTGGCGCTCTTCATGGGACTCACCGTGAGCGCCGAGGAGATCATCAAAGACCGAAAAATCCTGAAACGGGAGGCTTTCCTGCATTTGAGCCGAAGCAGCTATCTGCTCTCTAAAATTGGGATTCTTTTTACCATTTCGGCACTACAAACGCTGCTGTTTGTGGTGGTGGGCAACAGCATATTAGAAATGCAAGGTATGCTACTCACGGATTGGGCCATACTTTTTGCCGCATCCTGTTTGGCCAATATCGTAGGGCTCAACATATCATCGGCGTTCAATTCTGCCGTGACCATCTACATTTTGATTCCTATCCTGATCATACCGCAGCTAATCCTGAGTGGAGTGGTGGTGCAGTTTGACAAACTCAACCCAAAGATCACTAGCTACAGCTATGTGCCTATCATCGGCGATGTGATGGCTTCCCGCTGGGCATTCGAAGCAAGCATGGTCACGCTTTTTAAAGACAATGAATTCGAGCGGGAGTTTTATGAATTAGATAAAAAGATCGGGCAAGCATCGTACAAGAAAATGTACTATTTGCCTTCGTTGGAGAGCAAACTGGACTATTGTGCCAAACCTGAAAACAAAGCAAATAAGAAAGAATACAAAGCGGCATTGGCCACTCTCAGAAATGAGATCAAAAACGAACTGAAAATATTTGGTGCCGAACAGTTCCCTGAAGTAGACCAACTAACACCGGAGCAATTCAATGATGAGCTATATCGGAAGACGCGCGTTTTCCTCTCCACCGTGCGCAAAGTGTACAACAACCGATTCAATGAGGCCAATGATGAAAAGAATAGGATGGTGCAATCCATGACGGATACCCCTGAAAAGCAAGCCGCTTATATGGATAAAGAAAATCGCTATCACAACGAGTCGATAAGCGATATCGTGACGGGCAAGACACGTATGATCCGCATACAGGAGGAAGGCAATAAACTGGTGCAGCAGAGTAATTTGATTTTTCAAGATCCCAACCCATCGCATCTGCTGGATTTCAGGCAGCAGTTTTACACACCTACCAAGCATATTTTTGGATCAATCATCGATACGCTGTATTTCAACATCGGCATGATTTGGTTCTTCAGCTTGGTATTCAGCATCACACTGTATTTTGATGTGCTGCGCAGGATCATTCACCGAATCGAGAATTTCAGACGGTTTAGGAAGAAGTGAATGGATTGCCTGATGACTGAAACTGCTAATTTCGCCCCATGACCCGATCGGAACTCTTTGAACAAATCCAAAAAAAGCAATCGTTTCTGTGTGTAGGCTTAGATACAGACATCAAGAAAATACCCACGCATCTGTTGGATTCGGATGATCCCATTTTTGAATTCAACAAAGCGATCATTGATGCCACACTACCCTATGCGGTGGCATACAAACCCAACATCGCATTCTATGAGGCACACGGTCTCAAAGGTTGGGAATCGTTGAAAAAAACCATTGACTATCTACCCAAGGATGTATTCACCATAGCAGATGCCAAGCGCGGTGACATTGGCAATACATCGGGCATGTATGCACGGGCGTTTTTTGAGGAAATGTCCTTCGATTCGATCACGGTGGCGCCTTATATGGGTGCTGATTCGGTCACGCCATTTCTGGAATTTAAGGATAAATGGGTGATCCTACTTGCGGCCACATCCAACCCCGGATTTGCTGATTTTCAGTCACTTACCTTATCATCAGGTGAGCAATTATTCGAAGAAGTAATCAAGAAAAGTGCGACGTGGGGATCAGCAGACAATATGATGTATGTGGTGGGTGCCACGCGCCCCGAAACACTCAAAGAAATTCGCCAACTTATCCCTAATCATTTCTTGCTTATCCCCGGTGTGGGCGCGCAGGGTGGTGATTTGAAAGCCGTGTGTGCTGCCGGGCTCAATGACCAATGTGGCCTGCTTATCAACTACAGCCGAGCGATTATTTATGCCTCATCCGGTGAAGACTTTGCGGAAGTAGCTGCATATGAAGCGCAGAAAATCCAGCAAGAAATGGCGGTGTTTTTAAATCTATGAACCCTGACAAAAACTTCACTGAATGAAGTTTTTCGTCAATATGCAATAGAATAATTTTCTTGCTATTTCAAATTATTCTATTGCATAGTCTGGGATAATATTGCAAATTCGTTTATACCCCCATGGACGAAGCATTTCTACATTTCATCTGGAAATTCCAAAAATTCAACACCACCGATCTGGCAACAGATGAAGGTGACAGTGTGCACGTCTTTCATCCAGGAATGCACAATCAAGATTCAGGACCTGATTTTCACAGTGCCCGAGTCAAAATCGGTTCGTTGGAATGGAATGGCCATGTGGAAATACACGTGCGAGCGTCCGATTGGCACCATCACCGCCATGCCGCAGATCCGGCGTATGACAATGTGGTACTGCATGTGGTCTGGCAAAATGATGCCCCCGCCCGCCGATCAGATGATTCGCTGATTCCGACGGTTGAACTGAAAGATCGAGTGAATTTGGATTTGGTGACCACCTACAAGAAGTACCTAGCCGCTCCACGAGACATCTTGTGTGCTGAATACTTGCCGGATATCCCTTCGCTCACATGGCTCTCCAATCTGGACAGAATGCTGGCACTACGCCTACAAGAAAAATCAAAGCGGATATTGGCCACTGCCGATGCGCTACACCACGATTGGGAAGAAACAGCCTATCGCACATTGGCACGCACTTTTGGCTTTTCGCTCAACGCTGATGCATTCGAAACACTCGCCGAATCCTTGCCGCTCATGGTAGTGGCCAAGCACAGTAACAATCCACTGCAGGTGCAGGCACTGATCTATGGTCAGGCCGGATTTCTGGATGATGTGAAAGATACTTTCGGCCTTCAACTGAAGGAAGAATATGCCTTTTTGACCAAAAAATACGACTTGAAACCAAAGCTCCATCGCGCCCATTGGAAGTTTGGCAAAATGCGTCCGTCTAATTTCCCCACGGTCCGATTGGCGCAGTTTTCAGCCATCCTTTCGGCACATCCTGCGCTATTTTCAACTTTTTTGGCGTTAGAAAAAATGGCCGACCTCAAGCGCATGCTCAACACGGAGTTGCCCGAGTACTGGCAGACGTACTATGATTTTGACAAACCATTGAAAAAAGGAAGCAATCAGATGGGCACATCATCGCTCGAAATCCTTATTATCAATGCCGTGGTGGCCACATTGGCAGCTTATGCGCAGCATACTGACCAGCCGGAACTGATGGATCGCGCGACAGGATTTTTGGAGAAATTACCCCCTGAGCGTAACCGCTACACTGAAAAATGGACGGCTCTGAACCTTCCACCCAAGAGTGCGTTTGACTCACAAGCCCAGATTACGCTCGTCAAGGAATTTTGCCATCGCAAAAAATGCCTTACTTGCGCCATCGGTACTGCGATTTTTACTAAATGACCTACCTACTACACGTTGCACTTCTTGCACTCGGCATCTGGCTGATTGGTCGAAAACAACCCGACGCAGTACTCTTTTACATCGGGATGGTACTCAAACTAGCTGCGGGTATTCTGCTTGGGCTGATTTTCAAAAACTACTATTGGGGGGGCGATACCTTCGCCTATTATCATGCGGCCTCAGCACTGGCCGATTCCACTTTTTTGGAATGGTGGCACATGCTCGGGCAAGCAGAAGTCGGGTATTTTGTCAATCAACCACGCGCCATTTTGTTTACCAAGATCGTCAGTGGCTTCATTCGGGTCACGGGTGGAGATTATTGGGTGGTAGCCTGCTATTTCTCATATATTAGTTTCCTGGCGTTCTGGTTTTTTTACCGACAGATCAAAACCACCCTTCCTAATCTCAAATGGCCGGTCGTCATTGGCTTTTTGCTTGTTCCCTCCACCATTTTTTGGTCGTCAGGCATCATGAAAGAGACGATCACAAATGCCGCGGTGGTCTACATCTGTGCCTTTGCCTTGAAGGTCTTTTATCGAAAAAAAATCTACCTGCTAGAAATCCTACTCACCGCACTGGCCATCACACTGCTATATGAAATCAAATACTACATATTGATCGCTTTGCTTCCTGTGGTGCTATATGCGTGGTTTGACCAAAAAGCGCATAGAAATGGACTGCACAAAAGTATCCGTGCGGTGGTATATGGAGTAATCATCTTGGGCACCTTGCTGTTTGCACCGACCGTGAATCCTAATCTGAATCTGCGGCACATGCCCGAAATCATACATCGCAATCAAGAGGAAGCATTCGAACCCACGCCCGATGCTAGCTCCATTGACCTGCGCATTCAACCAACTTGGCCAAGTTTACTCGGGTCACTTCCACATGCATTGGTTGTTGGGCTGTACGGTCCGTCCATTTTTGATAAAGGTTCGGTGTGGAGCTGGATCCCGAAACTGGAGAACCTCCTGCTCGTCTTGCTCTCGCTCTACTCACTGACCATACTGTGGCAGCAAAGACTCTTCAGCCCCGACATTCTAGTCATAGCATCGCTCATTTTTATTTTTTCATTGGCCATTGCACTGCCACTTGCTGCTCCAAATTTTGGCGCATTGGTCCGCTACAAATCTGTGATCACGCCCTTTCTCTTTACCCTGCTCACGATTCTCCCTTGCTGGCAGTATCAAAGTCGCGAGCAGAATCGGTAGTTTTGCGACCTTGATCAAAAAAACACAATGGACAAACCTGTACTGATATTCGGCGCAAAAGGTATCGCCAAAGACGCCCTTGAAATTTTCCACAGCAATTCGATCGTTGTGTATGGTTTTCTGGACGATGACACCACGCTGCACGGCACAGAGATCAGCGAAGTGCCCATTTTGGGTGATACAGAAGATCATGGTTATCTCAAACTCATCGGACAAAAGTGCGAGGCATTTGTGGCCAATGACGACAATAAGTTGCGCAAGGAATTGGTGAATTACCTGATCGAGAAACGTAAAGTGATGCCCACCAATGCAGTGCATCAAAAGGCGACCATTGCCACCTCTGCGGCCATAGGACATGGCAATTTTATCAATGCAGGCGTGATCATCGGATCGGGTGTAGAGATTGGGCAGCACTGCATCATCCACACGGGAGCTATCATCGAGTCAGGTGCCAAACTGGAGGATTTCGTGCAGATCGGGGCAGGCTCCATCATCAATGCAAATGTGACCATCGAAAAAGGCGCATTCATCGGATCTGGCGTCACTGTGATAGGTGGTGTAAAAATTGGTAAAGATGCACGTGTGGGTGCAGGGTCGGTGGTGATCGCCGAAGTAAAAAAAGGCGAAACGGTCTTTGGCAATCCGGCCGTGGCGGTGAAGTAGTGCCAGAGTATTCTGCGTTTTGGTAAACAAATGATTCAATCATTCACCAATCCACCAGTTAACCAGTTAACTAATCACTAATCACTACTTTTGCGCCAGCAACAAAAAACACCCTGCTGAAACAGGGCATTGGTTTTATGGGAGAAAAAAAATACAGCATCCTGCTCTATTACTGCTATGCGCATATCGAGCATCCGGAGGAATTTCGCGAAGAGCATCACCTATTTTGTATTGAAAACAACTTGCGCGGACGCATTATCGTGGCAAACGAAGGTCTAAATGGCACGGTATCCGGCCTGAAAGAAGACTGTGAAAAGTACATGGCGCATGTGCTGGCCGATCCACGTTTTGCCCATACAGAATTCAAAGTGGAAGCGCATGATACCATGGCATTTGCCAAGCTGCATGTGCGTGTGAAGCCTGAGATTGTGCATGCCGGACTCCACCAGATTGACCCAACTAAGCGAACCGGGAAATACATGGAGCCAGCAGAATTCAGAGAGGTATTGAAGCAAGAAGCGGACGACACCATTATCCTAGATGTGCGATCCAACTACGAGCATCAATTGGGCAAATTCAAGAATGCCATCACACTTGACATTGAAAATTTCCGTGAGTTTCCGGATAAGGTAGACGAACTGAAGCAATTCAAAGACAAGAAAATAGTGACCTACTGCACCGGCGGCATCAAATGCGAAAAAGCCAGTGCCTTCTTATTGGAACAAGGATTTGAGAATGTATACCAACTGCACGGCGGCATTATCAAATACGGCCTGGAAGCCGAAGGTGAAGATTTTGAGGGCGCTTGTTATGTGTTTGATAACCGCATAGCGGCAGAGGTAAACCGAGTGAACCCAAAGGTGATCAGTAAATGCCACGTGACAGGTGAACCCACGACTCGTATGGTCAACTGTGCCAATCCGCACTGCAACCTGCACATACCCATGAGTGAAAAGGGCGGTGAAGTGTACAACGGCTGCTGTTCAGAGGAATGCATGCACAATCCGGACACTCGACCGTATGACGGCACAGGCTATTATGCCAAAGAAAGCAACGGTTATAACCCATACAAGGGCTGGAAACGACGACAAAAGGAAGAAAACGCGTAAATTTCCGGCTCACTCACACCACCTATGGCCTACTCAGAAACGGATCTTATCATCAATCCGGATGGGAGCATTTACCATCTCAATTTAAAGCCGGAGCATATCGCCGACAAAATCATCACGGTGGGAGACCCCAGTAGGGTACACAGGGTATCGAAGTATTTTGATGAGGTGGAATTTGAGATGAACAAACGCGAATTCATCACCCACACCGGCAAATACAAAGGAAAGCGCATCACCGTAATTAGCACGGGCATGGGCACTGACAATGTGGAAATCCTGATGACCGAACTGGATGCGATTGTGAACATTGATCTGAAAAAACGCGAGCCTAAGGCCAATCCTAAAAAACTAAAAATAGTGCGCATAGGCACGTCAGGCACCATTCAGCAAGATGTAAAAGTGGACTCGCTGATTATGTCTGAATATGGATTGGGGCTGGATTCGCTCATGCATTTCTATCAGTTTGAGCAGAATGGACTGGAACTGGAGGTAGCACAGAAATTTCAAGAACTATTGCAACTGCCCTACCTACCCTACTGTGTGCGTGGATCTGACGAACTGATGAAGCAATTCGAGAATATACCGAAAGGCAATACCCTCACCTGTCACGGCTTTTATGCACCTCAAGGACGCCAAATCCGTACGGGCATCCGCTACCCTGACCTCACCGACAAGTTGATGTACTTTCATGTGGGCGATTTTTGGCTGACCAACATCGAAATGGAAACTGCCGGATATTATGCCATGGCTCGTCTGCTTGGGCACGAGATGATTAGTACCAATGCCATATTGGCCAATCGTGTGACCGGACAATTCTCCAAAGACCCCAACAAGACGGTGGATCGGCTTATTAAGACCGTGCTGGCACGTATTTAAGCGAGCACCTCACTTGATTTTACTATCTTCAGCCCTCAAATCCATTGCGTGAGCAAAACAGTAGACTTCACTCCCTTACTTGTAGCACGGCTGAGAGACCGAGATGAATCTGCTTTTGAGTATTTGTATGACCAATACAGCGCTGCACTCTACGGCATCATAGCACGCACAGTCAACCACACCGAAACCGCCGAAGAAACACTCACCGATACGTTCTTCAAAATCTGGGATCAGATAGACAAATACGATCCTGACAAGGGCACCCTCTTCACCTGGATGTACCGCATCGCACGCAATCAAGCCATAGATGCACGGCGATCACGAAACTTTAAGGCCGGTGAAAAATCCACGGAGCTAGATCATGTCGTATATACTCAGGCAGTAGATGGAGGCAAAGAAGATTTTATTGGGCTAGACAAAGTGTTGGACAATCTGGAGGAAATGTGTCGTAAACTATTGAAGCTCAATTTCTTCCTTGGATTCTCCCATGCCGAAATAAGTGAGAAAGAAAATATGGCGCTGGGATCGGTAAAAACAAAAATCCGAAACTGCCTAAAAAATGTAAAAACACAATTGCAACGCGATTTTGACTAGCGAAGAAATCATATCGAGCGGCTTACTGGAAGCCTATATCACAGATGACCTGTCACCTTCTGAGCGTGTCGAGGTGGAGGCGCATTTAAAGGAATTGGCTGTTAGAAATGAATACCAAACCATTCAGCAAAAACTGGAGGCAATGGCATTTGCGGGTGCAGTTTCGCCCGGTCAAGATGTGCGCTATAGTCTGCTGATGAAGCTGGCCACCAAAGGATCTCGTAAGAGTCGCATGATCTATTATTTAGCGGCAAGTATTTCGTTGGCGATACTTTCCTCTATGGCGGCATTCTACTTCTATTCAAAATACACCGCAACCAATGATCAACTCTTGGTCATGGAAACCCAAAACAGTGAAATGGCCGACAATATCCGGCAGGTGAACTCACGAATGGAAGGCATGCGACAAGACCTGAGCGTGTTGATCAATCCGGCTTATACTCGTGTGGTGATGAATAGTACACAATCAGGGTTCGTTCATCAAGCAGTCATCTATTTCAATCCATCCGAGCAAAAGGTATATCTCAATTCTTCTACCCTGCCACCGCTCAGCGAAAACCAGCAGTACCAACTATGGGCGCTCATAGATGGTCAGCCCGTGGATGCAGGCACATTTGATGTGGTGAAAGACGAATTCCAACAGATGCGCTCATTTGAGCAGGCCGATGCATTTGCCGTGACTATAGAGCCAAAAGGCGGCAGCACATCACCGACACTGGAAAAAATGCAGGTGTATGGAGAGGTGCGGATTTAACCAATAGATTTCACCAACAACACGCTTCCTTGCCAATCCGCCACTGGAATGAGTCGTTCTTGGATCGTCTGTACAAATTCGTCCACAGCTTTGCGGCAGCCGTCCCATGTGTGGTTATAATCATGAATAATGATTACCCCTCCGGCTGACATGCGGGGGTAGAAATAGTCCAAACCTGCTTTGGTAGGCGCATACAAGTCAGCATCAAGGTTAACAAAGGCAAAGGTCATTTCTTCGAGCGCTTGGGCAGAATCGGGGAATAATCCGGGATGAAACTTCACCCGCTCATTTCCTTCAATAAATGCCCTCACGTCCTCTATAGACGTATCTGAGAAATTAGTGGGGCTATACTTCTTGTCCGTAGCAGATTCTTTGGCTAAATCTTCCGGCGCAAATCCTTCGAACGTATCAAACAGATGCAGCTCACGAGATGGATCCATGTGATGAATGAAGCGTGCTGTCTCGCCTTGATACACGCCCAACTCGGCAAATGCACCTGCAATTCCATTTTCTTTTAGTCGCTCAATCTGCAACCAAATGGTATAGAACCTCACCTTGTCGCGATACGATCGCTCGGTTTGTTTGAGTAGTTCAGAAATGCGTCCTTGGCGCACGGCCTCCTCCCACGCATATGGTTTGCTGATTTTGTAGGACCACCCCATTTCCAAAACCTTGAAACCAAGGAACATCAAAACCAAAACAAGGACGATGCTGATCAGATGAACCAGACTTAATGTGACCGTAAAATCCATGCGCACAAGGTAGAAAAAAGGCAACTACATTTAGTGTAAATGATGAAGCTAGCGAATCTTTAAACACAAAAAACCCCCGAAAAATCAGGGGTTTTAAATTTCACAGTAGATACGCTTTTTACTTCTTCTTTACCACAAGGGCACCTACAAACATATCGTGCAAGGCTTGCTTCTTTTCAGTGAAACCAGCCATGATGTAGCCGATCATCAAAATCAATCCGGATACGATTTTTCCTACATTGCGAAGAAGGGCTTTTACAATATCCAATTTCCCTCCATTGGCATCTGTCACTTTCAGTCCAAGGGCAATTTTACCCACAGTTCCCTGAAATTTACTAGCCTCCATTAACGTGTAGTATAGAATATTGACCACCATCAGCACGATGCTTCCGGCTACTACTGCCATCATTATCGTCTTAATCATTGTTACAATGTCACCCTCTGTCATGGACGCCATATCAAAACTTGACGAGGCTACTCCCACCCCAATCAAACCCATAATAGGGGCAAGAATTATCAAATTGATCACATATAGGATTACATAGTCAATGATGTAAGCCACGAATCTCAGCCAAAATCCAGCATACTTGTTATCGCTCATAATTTTTAAATAGTTAGGTTAGTAAATTTTTTATCCCTTGAAATAACCGATTTATCGGGACTTGACCAAATAACGCTTTGAGAATTTATCCACATAGAGAATAGTTGGACTGGCTCTAAAGTCATCACCAAGCAAATTCGGTTATCAATAAAAAAGCCGACAATCAAGCCGGCTTTCTGTGATGTTTAACCAAAAACTATCTCAAGAAGAGCATTTCGCGGTATTTTACCAATGGCCAATCTTCATCGTCCACGAGCAACTCCAGCTTGTCTACAGCATAGCGAAGGTCATCAAAGAATTTCTCCTTCACATTGTCGCAATACTCGATGGCTCGCTCGCGTCCGTCTTCTATTTTGTTGATGCGCTTGCGCTCTTCGGTCATGTCACCTACCAACTTGCGAATCTTGCTAATATGTCCACTCACTTCTTTGATGGTCGCTTTGATCTCCTTTGAATCAATGCCCAACGACTCCAAGCCCATGGCATTTTGGATCAATTTGTTCTGATAATTGATGCCCGTAGGAATGATGTGATTTAAGATAAGATCGCCCATCACTCGCGATTCGATTTGCACTTTTTTGATGTAATTCTCTAGCTGAATCTCATGACGCGCTTCAATCTCCACATGGCTCAACACTTTATGACGCTCGAAGAGTTTCACAGCTTTTTCATTGGTAGAGAAATCAAGCGCACGTGGCGTATTGCTCACATTAGACAACCCACGCTTTTTTGCCTCTTTCGCCCATTCTGCAGAATAACCATCGCCTTCAAATCGCACCGCTTTCGATTCTTTAATGTATTTGCGAAGCACCTGAATGATAGCCAATCGGCGATCATCTCCTTTGTCAATCAGCTTAGTGACCTGCTTGTGAAAATCGGTCAATTGGTCTGCCACGATCAGGTTCAGCACCATCATCGGGTCAGCCACGTTGGCATCCGATCCTACCGCACGGAACTCAAACTTGTTGCCGGTGAAAGCAAATGGCGAGGTACGATTTCTGTCAGTATTGTCCAGAATAATCTCAGGAATCTGATCGATACCCAATTTCATGTAGAGATTCTCCCCTTTTTCCAGTTCGATATCACCCGTGTTTTCCAATCTGTCTAGCACTTTTGAAAGTGTAGAACCTAAGAATACGGAGACGATGGCCGGAGGTGCTTCATTGGCACCCAATCGGAAGTCATTGCCTGCTGACGCAATACTGGCACGAAGCAAATCTGCATACTCGTGTACAGCTTTGACAGTGGTCACGAGGAACGTTAGGAAAAGCAAATTTTCCCGGGCGCTGCTCGTAGGCTGGTACAAATTCACACCTGTATCGGTAATCAGCGACCAGTTATTGTGCTTACCGCTACCGTTGAGTCCTGCAAATGGCTTCTCATGGAAAAGCACTTTCAATCCATGCTTATTGGCCACTTTGTCCATCACATCTTTGAGCAACTGGTTTTGATCAGCTGCTTGATTCACTTCGCCAAACATGGGCGCCACTTCGTACTGACCAGGTGCCACTTCGTTGTGACGCGTCATCAACGGAATGCCCAATCGGTGCGACTCGATCTCGAATTCCTTCATGTAATCATAAATGCGTGTAGGAATGGAGCCGAAATAGTGATCTTCCAACTGCTGTCCACGGGCAGGGTTGTGGCCGAATACGGTGCGTCCGCCCATTACCAAGTCAGGACGAGCGGCGTACAGCGCCTTGTCCACCAAGAAATATTCTTGCTCCCATCCGAGCGATGCTGTGACTTTTGATATGTTGCGATCGAACAGCTTGCACACTTTCACTGCGGCCTTATCTACCGCATCTAGCGCTTTTAGCAAAGGCGCCTTATAATCCAATGCTTCGCCTGTATAGGCCACAAAGATGGTGGGGATACAGAGTGTTTTTCCATAGATGAAAATGTTCGAAGAGGGGTCCCAAGCGGAGTATCCACGTGCCTCGAATGTGCTACGGATGCCACCATTTGGGAATGAAGAGGCGTCCGGTTCTTGCTGCACAAGCGCAGATCCTTTGAAATTTTCTAATCCTTTGTGTGGATCGTAAAATGCGTCGTGCTTTTCGGCAGTAGCACCTGTGAGCGGTTGAAACCAGTGGGTATAGTGGGTCACACCTTTATCCATGGCCCAGTTTTTCACGGCAGAAGCCACTGCATCGGCTGTCTCCATGTCAATTTTCTTGCGGTTCTTGATCGCATATGATACACGCTTGTACATTTCAGGCGCCAAGAGTGTCTGCATTTGCTTTTGATCGAACACTAACTCCCCGAAATAGTCTGAAATCTTTTTGGAGGGTGCTTTTACATCTACTTTCGCCCTATTTTGCAATGTCTGCAGGGCATTGAATCGTAACTGAGCCATAAGAATGAAGATTGTGGTTTATTTATGAACCCAAAACTAAGTGAATTATGCATTGAATTAAAAATTCAAGTCGTTTTTAGTCCAATTTTTTATTGGATTCTGTTTTTGAATCGATTTCGGAGTAATTTTTTTATCGAAATGAACACTTTTTACGAAAAAAATATCAAATCCTCAATTTTTGAACTGTCAGAGGAGGAAGCCAAACACGCATTGATCGTTTTACGGCTAAAATCCGGGGATAGTATCCGCGTGGTTGACGGAAATGGCGGGATTTACCGCGCTGTTTTGACCCAAGTGGACAAAAAAAAGTGTGCTTTTGACGTTTTGGAAGAATTTCAAGCACCAACCAAGCCCTTTCGTATTCATTTGGCAATAGCCCCTACCACAAATGTAGATCGAATGGAGTGGATGGTAGAAAAACTGGGTGAGATTGGGGTGGATGCGCTTACGTTTATCACCTCGGCACATTCCGAACGTACCAAACTGCGGCTAGATCGGTTAGAAAGGAAGGCGATCAGCGCCATGAAGCAGTCAGGTAGTCCCTTTTTGATGCAGATTAATACTCCTGTCGATTTTCAATCCTTTATTTCAAAATGCACTGAAACAGAAAAGTACATCGCGCATGTGTCTGCTGATTATGCCTACTTGGGCAGCTCGGCCAAGCCAAATTCAGACACGCTCTTGCTCATCGGCCCTGAGGGTGATTTTTCATTGGACGAAGTGGATTTGGCCATACAGGCAGGATGCAAGCCGGTAAGTTTAGGCAAAAATGTCCTTCGCACGGAGACTGCCGGTCTTATGGGTTGCCACATGATCAATGTGGTGAATGGGTATTGAATTTAACTCGCATTGGCTCACAACTTACAGTTCCGTTTGGTGGTAGTCGCGCGTTGCTAGAGAAATACGTAGAATTTTATACGTACTTTCCTTACGTGTTTCTCGCAAAGTTTATTTATACATTTGTAGTTTAGGATAATATTCCATCTACTCACAAGCTATGAAAAGGATAATTCTTCTCTTGGTTCTTTCGACCTTCTCTGTGGCTATTCATGCCCAAACCCCTGGGGAAATTTACAAACAAGCCTCTCCTACTACCAATCCCATGGATCCCAATGGTGATGGTTTCATTTCCGTCAATGGAACCGGCTATTTAATTGGTGAAGAAGATAATGAAATCCCGTTTGTGGCAATCCCTCAAGTGTCAGGAGAACCGGACAATGATGGCGGAGGCGCACCATGCGGATCAACGGATATTGTGGACAACCCTGGTTCGGGCGCTGAATCCAGCTACGTATTTTTTGATACGGACAATCAAATAATGATTTACAGAATCCGTCTGGCACGAAATGCAACAGGTGCTTTCGGATTCTCTGTTTTGGTAGATACTGATGGCAAGTATGGTTTTCTTGGAGTGAATGCAGATCCAAATGCCGTACCCGGCAATCCAGGATTTGAATTTGAAATCCGATTTGTATCAGGTGGCACTGACGAGCTTTATGTAGAAAATGTAGACGGAAGCACAAATACAATAGGAAATGAAATCAGCTTATATACAGGAACCAACACGCAGCGCTCATACGCGCGTTTTCAAGATGGCGATTGCAGTGGCGATGCGGTATTTTATGACTTCTACATACCTTTAAGTGACATTTCAGTAACGCAATCATCCATCATTAGATTAGTCGCCGCTACAAGCCAGCAGCCAACAAACTCTATTCTCTCCAATGTTTCGGACATAGCAGGCACTAACGACAACTTGTTTGGAAGTGTAGATGATGCGTGGGATGCCTTAGTGGATGCTCAGGGGGAAGGAACTCCCATTAGCAATTTCTCAGAAGGAGGATGCTTTTTAGATGGCACGAGTGCTACTCCCACATTGTACACGCCAATTTTTGATAGCAATACCCGCATCAATGGTTTCTCATCAGAACCTGAGGGCGCCTTTCTAACGGTGTTTACCAATGGGGATACACTTGCCACCACCACCGTGAGCGCGTCGGGCAGATGGAGTGTTACCTTTGATGTGACTCAGATTAGACCCTATGATCAGATCACGGTAATTGCCAGAGATAGCTGTGAATACGAATCAGCCGCCACCACGTATTATAACATTCTCAATGACTTGGATTCGGACAATGATGGCATACCGGATAGTCAAGAAGGAAATGGTGTAGACCCTGGAGCAGATGCCGATGGTGATGACATACCAAACTATTTAGACACCAATTATCCGGGTTTTGTAGATGCAAATATGGATGGAGTCAATGATGCCTTTGATCCAGATGGAGACGGCCTGCCCAATCATCTTGATGCTGATTCTGATGGAGATGGTTTTCTTGATAATCAAGCCGCAAATGGTGCCTCATATGATGGAAATAATGACGGTATTATTGATGCAATGGCGGATGATGATGGAGACGGCATACCCAATAGTGTCGATGTAGATTTTACCGCCGGTACAGACGCTGACTTTGATGGGATTGATGATAGCGCAGATGTAGATTTTACTGCCGGCACAGATAGCGATGGGGATGGTATTGATGATGATTTCGATCCTGATGATGACAATGATGGTCTGTATGATGCCATAGACGAATCCCAAAGTGGAACTGCGCTTGTAGTAACTGATACCGATGGAGATGGTATTTTAGATCATTTAGATCAAGATGCTGATGGCGATGGCATAACCAACCTTGTAGAAGGTGTGGCAGATCAAGACGGGGATGGCATTCCAAATTTCCAAGACATTGACGCTGATGGAGATGGTATACTAGACAATATCGAATCGATGACCGCCGGTGGCTACATAGCCCCTTCTGGTAATGACACAGATAATGACGGACTAGATGATGCCTATGACGCAGATAATGGTGGCACGCCAATAGTTCCGGTAAATACAGATGGCGTTGACAATCCTGATTACCTAGATACCGATTCTGATGATGACGGAATACCGGACAGTACGGAAGGAAATGATGCAAATACAAATGGGCGCCCTGACAGCCCACTAGATACCGACAATGATGGAATACCAGATAGCGTGGATGTTGATCAGACGGCTGGTACGGATGCTGATTTTGATGGAATTGATGATGCATTTGACGCATCAATTACCGCCGGAACTGATAATGACGGTGATGGAATAGATGACGCATTTGATCCCGATTATATAGATACAGATGGGGACGGCTTGGCGGATATTTATGATGTTGACAATGGAGGAACCGCACCAGCGCTTCAAGATACAGATGGAGACGGCATCCCTGATTATAAAGATGATGATGATGATGGAGATGGAATCCCTACAGTTACCGAAGGGCCTGGGTATACTCCTGCCGGAAATCCAATTCCAGATTATTTGTATAATCCCGATCATGATGGTGATGGAGTAGACGATACGGTCGACCTTGATTCGGACAATGACGGGATTCTTGATTCAGAAGAAAATGGTGGCACAGGTTTCGATCCTTCTGCCGATGCAGACGGTGATGGAATATTGAATTATTTAGACACCTCAGATGTCACCCCGGGTTTCCCTGCATTTGCAGATGCAAACGGCGATGGCGTAAATGATATCTATGACTTTGATCATGATGGTATTCCTGATTTCCTCGATGCAGATTCGGATGGAGACGGCATAGCTGATATCATTGAAGTGGGAGGTACTGATGCAGATGGGGACGGCCAAGTGGACGGTAATGTGAATGGTGCCAATGATTTCAACAATGATGGCATAGATGACGGCATTGGAGTAAGCGGCATTTCACCTATTGACACTGATGGAGACGGACGTGATAATTACCTAGACATTGATTCGGACAATGATGGGATAGTAGACAATAGAGAAGCGCAGGCAGGTGGCTCATATATCCCACCAAGTGGATCAGACACGGATCGTGACGGAATAGATGACGCGTATGATCCTGATAATGGCGGAACATCGATCAATCCGGTTGATACCGATGGCGACACAACGGATGACTATTTGGACACTGATTCAGATGGAGACGGGATAAACGACATCATCGAGGGGCATGACTTCAATTTGGATGGTGAAGGCGATTGGGACAGCAATGGCAATGGATCTGTAAATGGAGCTGAAGGCACGGGCGATGCAGATGGAGATGGTCTGTTGGATGCCTTTGACAATGTAGTAGCCCCAAGCACATCCAATGCTACCGGCTCAAATGCAACTATTCAAGATTCGGATGGTGATGGCCTACCCAACTACCAGGACGATGATGATGATGGCGATGGCATTGATACACAAACAGAAGGCGCAGGATTCATACAAGGCGGAGAACCCATACCTGATTACTTGTATAACCCTGACACAGACGGAGATGGTGTAGAAGATGTAGCCGATGTAGATTCTGACAATGACGGATTGCCCGATGCTGCAGAAGACGGAGGTACCGGATTTGATCCTACAGCTGACGAAGACGGGGATGGTATCATGAACTATTTAGATCCTACGGATGGGCCCCCAACAAATGGAATGCCTGCATTTGTGGATGTAAATGGTGATGGCATCAGTGATTTGTTTGACATTGATCTGGACGGAATTCCTAATTTCAAGGATTTAGATTCAGACAATGATGGCGTGTATGATATCATAGAGGCGGGTGGTACAGATGCTAATAACGATGGACGAATTGATGCATTTGTAGATACGGACGGGGACGGATATGCTGACGCAGTGGATCCTGACAATGGAGGTACGCCACTACCAAACCTGGATTCAGACGGTGATGGCGTTTCAGATGTATTCGATGTAGACTCAGATAATGATGGCCTTCCTGATGTAATCGAATATGGCGGCACTGATGCCAATGGCGATGGAAGAGCGGATAGCCTCACAGACTCAGATCGAGACGGTATCGCTGATATCTTTGATGTCGATTCGGGCAATGGCCCCCTTGCCCCTGCCGATACCGACGGTGATGGCTTGGTAGACAATGCCTCTGATAGAGATTCAGATGGAGACGGAATAAGCGACTTGGTAGAAGCAGGTGGATTGGACGCCAATAATGATGGCATCTTGGATGACCTCACTGACACAGACAATGACGGGCTCCCTGATTTGGTAGATACTGACAATGGGGGTTCTCCCCTTCCCGTGCCTGATACAGATGGCGATGGTATTAGAGATTATTTAGATGCAGATTCTGATGGGGACGGAATTCCGGACAATGTGGAGGCTCAAACTGATGCAGGTTATATAACTCCGGATGGCACCTCTGATGCAAATGGCTTTGATACCGCCTATGGTGGTGCTGGATTAGTAGTTGTGGATACAGACAATGACGGCATTCCTGATTATTTGGATTTGGACTCAGATGGAGACGGTATTTTGGATGCAATAGAAGGTAATGATGCAGATGCAGATGGCATTGCTGATACCACACCTTCCGGCGCTGACACAGATGGAGATGGTATTGATGATACATTTGATCCTGATGATGGAGGCACTGCCCTCACACCTCAGGATTTGGATCTAGATTTATTAAATGACTACCGCGACACAGATGATGATGCAGATGGTATATTCTCAATCGATGAGCCGCTCGATATAAATCCGGTAAATGGCACACCAAATTATCTTGAGGATAGTCTAGGTGGATGTGGATTAGGATTTGTAACCACAGATTTTAATGGGAATGTAAATGCCGTAATTACTAACTCCGGCGTAACAAATTTTGCCAATGTGATCGGAGGAAATGATGGAACATATGCATCAATTGATGACCTGAATGATTTTTTCATTATCCAATTAATGGATGTTATTCCACAAGGAAGTAGTGTTAATGTTCGGTTTTCAGCATCGAGTAACAAAGCGATGACATTGACCATTACGTCCAGCTTAACTGACGGAGGAACGTATGCAAATTCGCAAACCTTCTCTACGAATAATACCACCCTTATCACCCAAGCATATAATGTGAATACAGTTGGTGGCGTACAGTACCTGCGTGTGCAATTGACGGCAAGCACTAATCCTTCCACTGGGCGTTTGGATGCCGTAACGTACAGTTTCCAGCAGTGCGACCCAGATTTTGACAATGACGGTGTGGCAGATTTGGATGACAATGACGATGATAATGACGGCATTCCTGATGCAAGTGAGGGAGGAGCCAATGGGAATCCGGCAGGAGATCATGATGCTGATGGTGTCCTAAATTTTGAGGATATAGATTTCCCCGGCTTTGTAGATGCGAATGGGGATAACATAAACGATCTTTTCGATTTTGATGGAGATGGCAACCCCAACCATAAAGACCTAGATAGTGATAGTGATGGTATTCCGGATGCCGTAGAGGCCAATAATGGTGCTTTGCCGGCCAATATGAATACACAAGGACGCTACACCATCGCGTATGTGCAAGCCAATGATTTTGATGGAGATGGGCATGCAAATGAAGTAGATACCGATGATGGTGGCACAGCGCTTGACCTGCCGGATACTGACCTTGATGGTGCTGCTGATTTCTTGGATACAGATGCAGATGGTGATGGCAACTTTGACTATGGAGAAGGTTTTGATGATGATGGTGATGGTGATGCGCTCAATGATTTATTGGCAAGAGCAGCGGCATTTGAGACGGCCGCAGGAGATCCGGGTTGGTACTTGACAGATGATGTAAATGGTATAGATGATACCGATGGACTGCCCGATTGGCTAGAAGACAGCAATAGCAATGGCATTCCTAATTTCCTTGATCCTACTTCATCATTCTATCATGATAGTGATGGAGATGGCCTGATTGACCTATATGACACCTCTACTTTTGGTGCCGCGTATAGCGCTCCGGATGGGGATAGCAATGGAACGCCTGATTACCTGCAAATAGGGCGGGAAGTTACCGTACCGGTGACGTACCTATTTATCCGCGCGTTTGAACGTGATGGACAAGCCGTTTTGGAATGGGCCACTGCCAGTGAACTAAACAACAGCCACTTCACTATTGAGCGATCTGAAGATGGTAGTAATTTCTATGCCATTGGGACGGTGACAGGCAATGATAATTCTACGGAACGTATCGATTATTACTTTATAGACGCTTTCCCTATTCAAACAATTGAATACTACCGTCTGATTCAGGAAGATTACGATGGAACGAAGGATGTTTCTAAAATCTATGTAGTAGCGTTTGATGGCTCCCTCCCCAGTAGACTATCGGTGTATCCAAACCCTGCTTCAGAAACGGTGCACATCGTATCTCAAGGAGTGCAGATCAAGCGTATATCGGTCATCGACCTATCGGGCAAAACAGTGCTACAAAAGGAACAGCTTGACAATGAACCTGTGCTAGTCAATGCGTTGAAAGAGGGTATTTACCTGATCAGGGCAGAATTGATGGATGGTTCAATTCACACTACCAGGCTACTTCTGAATGATTAGCAAATTCCGACATGAATAAAAAGAGAGGGCTACCAACAATGGTAGCCCTCTCTTTTTGCTTTCAGTTAAACCCTGATTTGTCATTGGCATTTCGTGATGAAGGTGTAACCAAGGGTCACACAGACTAATGGCAATTCCGAGTTAAAGAAATCACCTCACCTTGCCCAATCGATCAATTACCACGTACGCCACCGACCCGTCTGTGGGCAATTGATCTTGAGGCACAAAAAACACCGTGACTTGATCGAGTGCTTCATCGTATCTGAAATCTATCGGCTCATTTGGAGCGGTAATCAAGTTTGTCCATTTCAACGCCCCTACTCCACTGGTGCATACAATCACCAAATTGTTCTTCTCAGCTGCCGGATTGAAAATATAAAACGCAAACTGTGCTGATGGCACAATGCCACTTTTAGCTTCCGGATTCAGCACACCAATTTTGAATGATTTCTTAGCTGCTATCTCACGTGAAGCACCGCTCCACACCACAAATCCCTCTTTGCCGGAAACATCAATACCACCTGCTACTACATCCGCTTCACCTGCCACTTGCATGGTAATGTACTTCTTGGCGGTAGCATTATTTGACACAAAAAGCGGAATTGAATCAGACGCAGTTATGGCATACTTCTGTCGCTCCGCCAGGGATACAGACGCACTCTGCCATGTGTTGGACGTCTGTGCCAACCATACGCCATATTCTACAAGGAAACTGCTCAGCCCGGTCGCCCCGCCATAGTACTGCTCTAATACGCCCGGATACCGCTGTGCTGCTAGCGAAAGGTTGTCGGGCATCACCACTTCTGAATAATCCAGTGCCAAGGTGGTGAGTTTCTCTTCAAGCGCCTGTGCCATCATAAAGCGGCCATAGATATTGGTAGAGTCTGTAACAGCCGGATTGATATCAGGATGGGTCAGCTGTCCAAGCTCCACGCGTGCAGTTTTTAATTGCAATAGACTCACAGCCACACCGTCAGGATCTACTGTCGCGGCTTGACTAGTAATCTCTTTGAGCGAAATATCTTCGGAAGAAAGACCTTGGTCCAATTGTGCCTGTGCTGCGGCCACTTCCGCTTCCTTTTTCAACAAATCCATGCGGTACTGCTTCACGGCATAATAGTCATTTCGGGTGGCGGATGCCCATGTTTCATAGTCCCACAATTCCAACTGACCCTCAAAAACACTTCGCTGCGCTATACCATCCACACCGTACGTGGTAATCACCTTGAAGTCTTGAAAATTTTGATAATAATCTGACCCCAGCTCTTTTGTTGCAGCTTTCATCTCATTGATCAATGTATACAGCCCTTGAGCATTGTCACGCATTCTGTCTAGTGACACCACATCCTCCTCAATGAACGAAAACAGTAATGCCCTGTAGGTGGACGCCTTCTCTACCATTTGTTTGTAAAGCGTGGCACTTAGGTTATTTCGTCCATTGATGCGCAGCAGCATGGTTCTAAACGAACGAATAGAAGCCAAACGCTTCCCTACATTCTCCATCTTTTTTTCTAAATCCAAATGAACGTCCGACAGTTTGATCCCAAACTCACCGGTGCGCAAATCGCGTCGATAAAAGGTCTGGTACAGGTCGTTATTCTTCTTAAGCTCCTTTTCGTCAATCAATTGAACCGCTTTTGTGTACATGATCACAATAGAATCGGCCTGCGAGGCAATGAAGCTAGTATCTCCGAGAATGTCCATTGCATAAAATCGCTTTTCTAAAATGGCTCCCATCTGCACATACGAATTGGCATGATCTGCATTTTTGGGATCGGCCATAAACGCCTTCAATTGAGGTTCGGCCTCTGCTATTGCACCTGAATTGATCTGCTTAAAGACATCATCGTACTTGATTTTTTGGGCAAAGCCAACTAGCGGACATATTGCCAGCAATAGTGTGAGTAGTTTTGTGAACTTCATTTTTTTAGGGTTTTCAAACTCAAGCTGGAGCTTAAATTTATAAAAAGCTACGTGAATACAATCGGCATGTAGGTCATATCTGAAAAGAACAATCCCTAAGCATGAACAAGAAACTTAAAAAAGAACTGATAGAATGGGGTGTACTTCTGGGTGTAGTAGGTGTGCTGTTCGTCACCGGTTGGTACAAAGATGTGGCCGGGTTCTTACAGCGCGGACTTTTGGAAACAGGGCTAATGAAACCGACGATTTCGGAAGAAACCCGAGCGGCGAGCTATGATTTTCAATTAGTCACTATGGGCGGTCGCACAGTCAATTTTGATGAATTTGAGGGAAAAACAGTCTTTATGAATTTCTGGGCCACTTGGTGTCCACCGTGTATCGCCGAGATGCCCGACATTAATTCGCTCTACACTAAGGTAGGTACTGAGGTGTCTTTCGTGATGATCTCTGTTGATAGCAACCCTCAACTAGCTATTGATTTCATAGATCGCAAGGGATTTGATTTTCCTGTGTATTTTCTCAAATCGTATCTGCCGGATACATACGAAACGACCACCATTCCTTCCACATATATTTTATCTCCAGAAGGAAAAATAGTTGCTGAGCAGCACGGGCTGTCCAAATACGATACTGAGTCCTTTCGAAAATTCTTACTGGGCTTAGGCGAAGCTCAGTCGCCCTCTTGATATGCCTGTGAGCGCACATAGTCTCAAGATGACCCTTGCTGCCACGTTGGCGTCCCACGGGTGATTACCGGCCTCTGATACATCAAATCCGATCAATTGCCGCCCTGTGCGCACCACTTCCTCTAGCAAGTACATCGCCTCGGGGAAACTCAATCCACCCGCTACAGGTGTGCCTGTATTCGGGCAAAGCGACGGATCTAGCCCATCCATATCAAAACTCACATAGACTTTATCGGGCAAGTCGGCTACCCACTTGTTACACATGTCCATCCAAGAATTCCCTGACCATTTTTCGCGGTGTAGGTCTTCGTCAAAATGAACGATTACTCTATCATCCAAATCAGCCACCACTTGCTCCTCTTCGGCACAATAATCCCGGATGCCCACCTGCACGAGTTTGGTCACTTGTGGCAACTTGAGCGCATTATACATGATAGACGCATGCGAGTAGGTGAATCCTTCATAGCTATTGCGCAAATCCATGTGGGCATCTATTTGCAAAATGCCGAAATCTGAATGCCGATCAGCAAGCGCCTGTATCAATCCAAGCGGCGTGCTGTGATCGCCACCGATGGTCGCCACAATTTTTCCTTTATCCAAAAATGAACTCGTTTGTGCTTTCACCCGCGCAATCATATCGGCACAATGGGCATTGATTTCTGATTGTACTTGATCTTCTTGCGAAGACAGTTCACCGGTTTCTTCCAACGCAGCAATCAGCCCCTCCGCTTCTGAGCGATTTGCTTCGCTTGTTTTGGCAATGTGGGAATCAGGCTCGGCCATGGCCACCGGATAGGTGTGTATTTCTTTGATGGTAGGATTGGAAAAATCCAATTGCGATGATTCGTCTTTGATCAACTCAGGTGAATGCGCAGTACCGGCTGCATACGACACGGTGACATCCCACGGTACAGGGACTAGCACCAAATCAGCTTCTTCAATGGAATACGGGTAGCCAAAGATGCTTCCCTTCACGCCTACTGCACTCGGATTGT
>CAZPST010000008.1:0-679 GCA_964589185.1 uncultured Roseivirgaceae bacterium
TAACAATCAACCGATTGTGCCAACAACTCATTGAAAACCACGGCGATTTTTCTACCACCGTCATATTAGGACTCCAGCCTAGAGGAACAGCGCTAGCTAAACGATTGGTTTTGCGCCTGAACGAAATCACGGGAAAACAAATACCCATCGGCTTTTTGGATACCACCTTTCACCGTGACGATTTCCGCCGAAGGGAAGAGCCCTTGCAGGCAAACAAGACAGATGTTCCTTTTTTGATTGAAGGAAAGAAGGTAATCCTAATAGATGATGTGCTCTTTACGGGGCGGTCTGTCAGAGCGGCACTAGATGCTATGACGGCTTTTGGTCGTCCGGCCAAGGTAGAATTACTCATTTTGGTGGATAGGTTGTACTCACGACACGTGCCTGTGGAGGCGACATACGTGGGTAAGCGTGTAAATACACTAGATACACAAAAGGTGCTGGTAGAGTGGAACGAGACGAATAAAGTGGACAATGTTTGGCTAATAAACAAAGAAGAATGAGTCAGTTGAAGACGAAGCATCTGCTTGGTATCAAAAATTTAGATCGTGAGGATATCGAACTAATTTTCAATACGGCCGACAACTTCAAAGACGTTATCAATCGCCCCATCAAAAAAGTACCCTCACTACGAGACGTCACCATTGCCAATATTTTCTTTGAAAACTCCACCCGTACT
>CAZPST010000008.1:689-23019 GCA_964589185.1 uncultured Roseivirgaceae bacterium
GAATTAGCCGAAAAGCGATTGTCAGCAGATGTGATCAATTTCTCAGCTTCAGGCTCATCAGTGAAAAAAGGTGAGACGCTGCTGGATACTGTGAATAACATCCTTGCTATGAAAGTGGATATGGTGGTGATGCGCCATAGCAGCCCCGGAGCACCTCATTTTTTGGCCAATCATATAGACGCCAACATCATCAACGCTGGAGACGGCACACACGAGCACCCCACACAAGCACTCCTGGATGCGTTTTCTATTCGTGAAAAATGCGGAGGCGTGAAAGGAAAAAAAGTGGTTATTGTGGGAGATATACTACACTCACGGGTGGCGCTTTCAAACATTTTTGCTTTGCAAATGTTAGGTGCCGAAGTGATGGTATGTGGCCCTGCCACTTTGATGCCCAAACACATTGCCGAATTGGGTGTGCTAGTGGAAAATGACATCAAAACGGCGCTGGAATGGTGCGATGTGGCCAATGTGCTCCGTATCCAATTGGAACGACAGCAGATGCGCTATTTTCCCTCGCTACGTGAATACGCAAAGTATTTTGGCGTCAACAAGGCACTTCTCGATTCACTTAAAAAGGAAATCGTGATCATGCATCCCGGCCCGATCAATAGGGGCGTGGAGATCACCTCCGATGTGGCTGATTCCGAACATTCAGTAATTCTACATCAGGTAGAAAATGGTGTAGCCATCCGCATGGCCGTCCTTTATCTGCTGGCCGGACGGGCGGAGGGTTAAATTAAATGCCCGTGTAGCTAAATGGCGTAATTGCCAGCAATTCCTGTCGCACGTCCTCACTTACATCCAAACTTCCTATAAACGCCTTGATGCTTTTCTCTGTAATTCGCTCGTTGGTTCGGGTGAGTGCAAGGAGTGTTTCATAAGGTTTTGGATACCCTTCTCTGCGTAGAATAGTTTGAATTGCTTCGGCCACCACTGCCCAATTGTTGTCCAAATCGGCATGAATGGCTGCTTCATTGCATTGTAGTTTGCCTAGTCCCTTGGTGATGGATTGTAATGCGAGATAGCTGTGCGCCACGGGTACACCAATATTTCTCAATACTGTCGAGTCTGTCAAGTCGCGCTGCAATCGGCTGATGGGTAACTTGGCACTCAAATGCTCGAAAAGCGCATTGGCAATGCCTAAATTGCCCTCTGCATTTTCAAAATCAATCGGATTTACTTTATGAGGCATAGCCGACGATCCGATTTCACCTTCTTTAATTTTTTGGGTGAAATAATTCATCGAAATGTATTGCCAAACGTCTCTAGAGAAATCGATTAATATGGTGTTGATCCGCTTGAGTGCGTCACAAATGGACGCCATGTGATCATAATGTTCGATTTGAGTGGTGGGATGACTTCTTTTCAAACCCAGCTCACCTTCCACGAAATCTTCCCCGAATTGGAGCCAATCCATGTGTGGATAGGCCACATGATGGGCGTTGAAATTGCCGGTAGCTCCTCCAAATTTGGCTGCATGAGGCAATCGGATAAGTTCGGCAAGTTGCTCTTCCAATCGTACCACAAACACGTCAATTTCCTTTCCAAGTCGGGTAGGAGAGGCCGGCTGCCCGTGGGTGCGTGCCAGCATGGGGATGTCTTTCCACTGCTCGGTCATATCCGATAGTTGCTGGATCACTTCGAGCAATTCAGGAATGATCACATCGTCCAGCGCCCGCTTTAGACTCAAAGGAATTGCTGTATTATTGATGTCTTGCGAGGTGAGCCCAAAATGGATGAATTCTTTGTGTGCATCCAATCCTACTCGATCAAACGCTTCTTTGATAAAGTATTCTACGGCCTTCACATCGTGATTTGTCGTTTTTTCTATTTCCTTGATCCGCTCGGCATCTGCTTGTGAAAATGTCTGGTAGAGACTGTCAAGGGTCTTTAATTTATCGTTATTCACACTGCTCAATTGCGGCAAGCCAAATTCACAAAGGGCTTGGAAATAGCGAACCTCAACTTCCACGCGGTAGTTGATCAGGGCTTTTTCTGAGAAATAATCTGCTAGACGAGCTACTTTGGTTCTGTACCGACCATCGATAGGGGAAATCGCTTCAAGTGCGTCAAAATTCATGTGGAGGTCATTAAGGAGCAAAAATAGCCCATCCGGCGTATTTGTAGCCCCTTGGCTGTTAACTTTGCGGCCTTACAAAACACCTATGGCATTCGGATTTTTCAAAAAGAAGCAAAAAGAGTCACCTGACACCAGATACACTACACTTACCATCAAAGAGGTGGTACCCATCGCCAAGGAGGCCGTCAATTTGGTTTTCGAAAAGCCCGATGGCGCATTTGACTATCAACCCGGCCAATTCATCACCATCATTGATACGGTGAATGGGGAGAAAATCCGCCGCGCATATTCGCTTTGTTCCACACCTTTTTTGGACGAACATCCGGCCGTGACCGTAAAGCGCGTGCCTGATGGGCGAATGTCGAATCACATCAACTCGAATTACAAAGCAGGGCAGCAGGTGGAGATCATGAAGCCCATGGGTATGTTCACCACTACATTCGATCCATCTGCCAATCGAAAAACCGTGTTTTTTGGAGGGGGAAGTGGGATCACGCCCCTTATGTCGTTGATTCGGACAATACTAGCCAAAGAACCGAATAGTCACGTGACACTAGTATATGGCAATCGGAGCGAGGCGTATATTATTTTCAAAGACCTGCTCGCCGAAATGGCAGACCAGTACAGCGACCGACTGCAGGTCATTCATATATTGGAAGATGATCCAACCGGTTTTGCTGCCATCAAGGGAAGACCCTCACCCGGCATTATTAGCGATTTGATTACCGAAAAACGCTTGACAGATTCCGAATTCTATATCTGTGGACCACAGCCTATGATGGATGTGACCAAAGAAGGATTGGTTTTGGCAGGAGTGAAAGAGGCATCCATCCGAATGGAGAGTTTTGAGGCGGGCAAGACATCACCTAAAGAACTAATTGATACACCCACTTCAAGCACTGGGGTGAGTGAAGTCACCATTTTATTGGATGGCGAGGAATATATGGTGCCTGTGAAAATGAACAATGCCATCCTCGAAACGGCCATGGATCAGGGCTTGGATATGCCCTATTCGTGTCAGAGTGGACTATGCACGGCATGTCGAGGCAAATGCACGGAGGGAAATATTTCTATCGACGAAGCGGAGGGACTTTCGCAAGATGAGCTGGATCAGGGTTATCGGTTGCTGTGCATTGGAAAACCACTCACGGATAAGGTTCGAGTGGAGATAGGATAAGGGTTTCGGCAGGGCGGTTGGTTTCTGATGAAACTAACCAAACGATGCGATCAATTATTTATCTCTCTATTTTGTTGTGTGCCTCGGTACTTTCTGCACAAGAGCTGGCTATTTCAAAACTTGACACTACCGCCTATTTTGATTTTTGGGAAGGCACGTGGGAAGGCACTTGGCCGGAAGGGGACAAAGTGGGCAAGGCCATCAATGTAATCGAGTGGCGCACGGGTGGCAAGGTGCTTCAAGAGAATTTCACCATCCACGAGGGACAAAACAAAGGCTTTGAAGGGGTGAGTATTTCCGTGTACAATCCGCGGATGAAAGTGTGGAAACAAGCATGGGCGGACAACCAAGGTGGTTATTTTGATTATGTTGGGGCATTCGAAGGAGACAAGCGTATCTTTCAGACGCAACCTCGACTACAAAACGGGAAAACGTTTGTACAGCGAATGGTTTTTTATAATCTCACCAAAGACGCATTCACATGGGATTGGGAAGCATCCACAGATGGGGGTGAAACGTGGACGCTCAACTGGAGAATTGAGTACACGCGCAAGAAGTGATCAGCTTTTCAGACTGGATTTATACCGTCTCACATTTTTTCGTTCTATTATTTTAACCGTCCATTGATGAAAATAATAGGTCGTTTTTTCCTTTTCGATAGGTCTGTCTCCAAGCCCTTTTCCGAGCATAAATGACCCGAATCCTGCCCCCAGTGCGAGCACACCGCCCACGAATAATCCCGTATTACCAGTGCTTTCATCATTGACAGATTGATCATCAGCCGGTTGATCAGCCCCCGCTTTTATCATCAGGCCGCCTACAGCTGCTAATCCAATACCTAAAATCTTAAATGGCACCCCTAGTTTTTCGCCCAGATTCCCGTGTTTCACCACAATGGAATGAATGCTATCGATCGGAAAGTACTGAAAACTGGCAATCAATCCTGTTGAAGTTACTTTGTCAGCCCGCCCCAGATACCGATGATCTAAGGTGAGAATATCACGGATTTCACGCTTGCTTAGCACTACCATTTTGCCTTGAGGCTCGTCTATGAGCAGCACTACATATTTCTGCGCTTTGAGCGTAAGGATGATGACTAGGAAAACGGTGGTCAGGAAAATTTTTAAACTCATTCCTCGTACCAAATCCGATAAATCGTTCCCGAAAAATCGTCGGACACTAGCATGGAGCCATCTTCCGCAAACACTAAATCTACCGGACGACCCCATATGTTTTGGGTGGCATCATCCAGCCAGCCGGTGGCAAATGCCTCGTACGATTGACCCACGCCATTCTGTTCGGTCACCAGCATGATGCGGTAGCCAATTTTCTCCGAACGATTCCATGAACCATGCTCAGCTATGAAGATTTTATTCTCATAGGAAGCCGGGAAATTAGAAGCCACACCAAATTTTAGCCCCAATGGTGCCACATGTGGCCCTAGGTTTTGTGCAGGCGCCACGTAGTTTGCACAGCTTTTTCCCTCACCAAATTCCGGATCGAGAATGGTGCCACCGTGGCAATAGGGATAGCCAAAGTGCTGCCCCATGGCCGTCACACGGTTCAGCTCACACGGAGGCGAATTGTCTGTGGCTGCTTGCGTAGTGCCTATATTGTCCCGCCCATTATCCGTAAACCACATTTCGCCAGTCACGGGATGCCACGTGAAGCCTACCGTATTTCGCACACCATCCACATATACTTCGCGTCCACTACCATCGGCATTCATACGCATGATGGCCGCATAGTGCACGTTGGGGCTGCCCGGTAAGTTGGGCTGACTCTCGCAAATGTTGCATGGTGCACCCACGGGCACATACAGTTTGCCATCCGACCCAAAGGAGATGTATTTCCAGCCGTGGTGAGGGTCTTTTGGAAGATCACTGTAAATCAATTTTCTACTGGCAGTGTTCGTTAGGTTTTCGGCTATATTTTCATATTTCCAAAGTTTGTTAAGTTCTGCCACGTACAGGTCGCCATCTTTCAACGCGACCCCATTAGGCATATTAAGACCGGATGCCAGAGTGATCCGCTTGTCTGCTTTCATATCTCCGTCTTCATCAATCAAGGCGTATGCCTTGTTTCCACTTCTGTTCCCGACAAACACAATTCCCTCAGGAGAAATGGCCAGAGATCTCGCATTGTCCACTCGGGCAAACACGTCTATCTTAAAACCCTGTGGCAGCACTATTTGGTCAAGTGACAAGCCATTTGTATTTACAATATCTTGCTGATTGGTTTCGATAACCAATTTATCCACTACGACACCTGAACTGTTGTCATCCTCTCTATTGCATGACGTAATAGAGAGGAGAATGGAAAGGCAAATAGTAGGCGGTAACATGACTTTCATATCGATTGATGGTTGAAAATTTAAAGGTAGTTGATCTAATCTAAAGCCAAGTTACGGGTCATTTAGTTCTTTGGTCAGTGATCTTTCTACCTTTGCGCCGTGATTTCAATAAACAACCTCTCGTATTACCTTGGCGACCGTGCATTGTACGAAGACGCCAATCTTTTTATCGATACTAAAGACCGCATTGGGCTCATTGGCCTGAATGGTACCGGCAAGTCTACGCTGCTCAAAATGATGGTGGGCGAAATACAGCCCAGCGCCGGGGAGATCAACAAGAGCAAGGAAACCACCATCGGCTTCCTCAATCAAGATTTGCTCTCGTATCAGACAGCCGAATCCATTCTCCATGTGGCCATGCAGGCGTTTGCCGAAACGCTCAAAATCCAAGATCAGATAGATGCGGTGATCAAGGAAATGGAAGATAACTACCGCGATGAATTGGTAGACAAGCTGACCAAACTGCAGGAGCGGTTTGAAGCGCAAGATGGCTATGTACTCCAAGCCCGTGCTGAAGAGATTTTGGAAGGAATTGGGTTCAAAACAGCTGACTTGAGCCGTCCGCTCAAGGAATTTTCAGGAGGCTGGCGCATGCGCGTGATGCTGGCCAAGTTGCTTTTGGAGAAACCATCGTTGCTCATGCTCGATGAGCCGACTAACCACTTGGATTTACCGTCTATTCAGTGGTTGGAGAATTACCTACAGTCCTATGAAGGAGCCTGCATCATCGTGTCTCACGATAGGGAATTTCTAAATAAATCCGTCAATAAGATCGTGGAGGTATATGCCAGAGACCTGAATGTGTACAAAGGCAATTACGATTTTTATGAAGAGGAAAAGGCATTGCGAAATGAGCTACAGCAAAATGCCTTTGACAACCAGCAGCAGAAAATAAAGCAGACAGAGCAGTTTATCAATCGCTTCCGTGCCAAAGCGAGCAAGTCGCGCCAAGTGCAGAGTAAGGTGAAAATGCTGGACAAAATAGAGCGTGTAGATGCTGTGGTGGACGAAAACATGCGGGTGAATTTCAAGTTCAATTTCTCCACAAAATCAGGGCGTCATGTGAAGCGCGGGGAGCATCTGAGTAAAGCGTATGGTGACTTGAAAATCCTTGAAAACACACCGCTCCACATGGAGAGAGGAGACAAAATAGCCTTGATCGGGGCAAATGGCAAGGGAAAATCTACGCTGCTTCGAATGGTGGCCGGTACAGAAAAATTTCAAGGAAAAATAGATACCGGACATAATGTGATTCAGTCGTTTTATGCTCAACATCAGCTAGAGGCATTGAACGTAAACAATGATCTTATTGAAGAATTGAAACAAGAAGGAACGGGCAAATCTGAGCAGGAATTACGCTCGGTGCTAGGATGTTTTTTGTTTTCAAATGACGAAGTATTCAAAAAAATCAAGGTGCTATCGGGGGGTGAAAAATCACGGGTAGCACTGGCCAAAACGTTGATTTCGGAGGCCAATTTCCTCTTGCTAGATGAGCCGACAAACCACTTGGATATGCTATCGGTGGGTATTTTGATTCAAGCGTTGCAGCAGTACGAGGGTACGTTTTTGGTTGTATCTCACGATCGGCATTTTATCTCGCGCATTGCCAACAAAATCTGGTGGATTGAAGATCACATACTGAAAGAGTATCCGGGCACGTATGACGAGTATGTGTGGTGGAGAGCCCAGCAGGAGTCTTCGGGAAGGGGTGGAGCCAAAACCCCCGCACCGGTTGTGGAAAAGCCAACTAGCGAAAAACCGAAGACTGAAAAGCCCAAGGTGAATGCCGAGGATCAACAAAAGGAGCGCGATTTGAAGAAATTGGAAGAGCAGATTACGGCACTAGAAGCTCAGGTAAATGAACTGGAAATACAGATGGCCGATCCTACAGCGTATGAAGATCAGAATCGCTTTTTGCAACTCAACAAAACGTATCTCGACAAAAAGAAGGAACTGGATGTGCTCATGAGCAAGTGGGAAGCACTGGCGTAATCAAAAGGAATTTTGCTTCATTTTTTCGTTTTAGGAGTAGGTCTTGTAAATTGACTGGCAAATGCTACCACTCCGCCGACAACTAAGCTTGCTTGTTCATTTATCAAATGCAGACAAGGATTTTGCCACATCAGAGCGTGCCTATATACATGACATAGGCAAGCGCAATGGCCTCACTAAAGAGGAGGTAGAAGAAATCATAGACAATCCTACAGGTGTGGGTGACCTCACCAATTTGCCCAACGATGAGAAATTTGATCACATGCTATCCATCATTCAGCTTATGAAAATTGATGGGAAGGTGCGTCAGTCAGAGATTGAATTTTGTGAAATCATGGCCATGAAGCTCGGTTACCGACCGGGGGTAGTCGCCGAAATGTCACAGCATGTGTATTCTGATCCCAAAATGAACTCCAATTTGGATCAACTCAATCGGATTGCCGATTTGTATCTGCTGGACAATTACAAAGGGCATTAGTTCAATTTGAATAGACTAAGGAACTACCCACACGTGCTTTGGGTTTTTGTCACGTGCTTTTTGACCTCACATACAACAGCCGGGAAGTAAACCGGAAAATAGATGCCACAATTGGGCAGCCATGGGGCATATTCAGTAAGAAACGGTGGCAAGGTATAGGGTCAGAGCGGTTTGTAGTTACCAATGCCACGGGCAAAGTAGAGCAGCTTTTTGGTGGTCGATTCACGCAGAATCATGCCAACATCGAATTGCGCCCCGGAGGGGTGCTCATTCGGGTACGATACAGGCTCGAAGTGTATGGAATCGTCATTCCCTTTGCCAAGCTTACCCTTTTCAAAAACAATCCGGGCGAAGTGAATATCCATTTTGATGGAGACAAAATCACGCTGCGCAATTACCAAGGCAGAGCAATCAATCAGCATTTCATCAACAAACTAGTGGCTGAAAAGGCCATTTATTTCCAAGAACATCATGCACACTGAAATCATCATTGGCGGCAGTCACGGTATCGGGCGCGCCTACGTGTCTCGCCGAGTGGCCGAATCGAATATTGTGAACATTAGCCGCACTGCTCCGGATATCACGCATGCACATTTGACCCATCACGGACTGGATGTGACCACTGACGAACTCCCCGATGTAGCAGCGGCGGATAGATTGCTCTACTTCCCCGGCACCATCAATCTCAAGCCATTCAATTCGCTGAGTGAGCAGGATTTTTTGGATGATTTTCGGATAAATGTACTCGGTGCAGTGCGGGTCATTAAGAAATATGCGCCTTTGCTCAAAAAGTCAGATGATGCATCCATTACGCTTTTTAGCACGGTGGCTGTGGGGCAGGGTATGCCATTTCATGCATCGGTCGCGGTGGCCAAAGCGGGAATTGAAGGTCTCACGCGCGCATTGGCGGCTGAGTTTGCCCCCAAAATCCGCGTAAATTGCCTAGCCATCAACATGACCGACACACCACTCGCCGAACGTATCTTGCGCAATGAAAAGGCTCGTGAAAGTATAGCTGAACGCCAGCCACTAAAGCGCATCTTGAGTGCCGATGAAGTAGCCGAAATGACCGAATTCATTGCCGTGCGTGCCAAAGGAATGACAGGACAGGTAGTGGGGCTTGATTTGGGGCTGTCTACGCTCCGACCGTAAATCAACGGCGCTGTGTAAGTGCGTATACTATGGCTGTGACAATGCTGAAAAACAGAGCCAGCACTGTCCACAGAATCTTGATTGGCACTTCTTTTCTTGAATTAGTCCAGATATCATAGATCACCCAAATGGCACATATCACGGCCAATACTTCGAGCAAGAATAGAAAAGGCATGCGTATTTACTTTTTGAATTTGGCTAATTGAAATTCGAAATGTTGGGTATCTGCTCCCCAGCTTTGCGCCAGTTGTAGAGCTTGTTCCTCAAATTTTATGGCATCAGAGGTGCGCCCAAGTTTGAAGAGCAAGCTCGCATACGTGTCTATCACGGCCGGATCGGGCTCATACGTGTCCAGTACATATTTAGTCCAGTTGAGCGCCTTGAGAAGTTGCTCTTTGTCATCTACAAACAAGTAAAACTTCCAAGCCACATCCATGATGAGTTCCATGCTTTCGGCCTCCGGTCGAATGAAATTTACGGCACCACGTGCATACATGACCCAATCTTCCGTCAATTCGCCAAAACCAAAATCGAGAAAATCGAGAAAATCTTTCTTTTGATCAAATGTGTGCGTCTCGGCGAGGTAGCGGATGGCCTTCATGCCAAACAAAGCACCATTTTCGACCTCACTCATGTCATAATACGCCAGCATGAACGTGTCAAAGATTTTATCCTGCACTTCCTTTTTATCCTGCTTGGCTTGGATGACCTCTTGATTTTTCAACACATATAAAAACTCTCGGCTGTAGATGTCGCCCACATATTCTTTGATCAAATACCAGTTGGCATCATCGGCCAATTTTTCATCGGGGATGTTTTCAAAATGCTTTTTCAAAAAACCATCTACATCCTGACACGCATTGGATAGTGCTTCCAAATAAGCGTCCATGTGCTCAATAGATGTGTTTCCGGCTTCATACGCTTGTCGCAAAGCGAGCAATGTGCGATCAGCCTGCATGGTCTCTTGTGCCAAGGCAATCAACTCGCCCGTTTCCATGGCACCACATCCCCTATGCACTAGTTGGCCATCACCATTGATGAATAGCAGCGTAGGGTAGAGGTTCACGTTGTATTTCTCTGCCAGTTCCAATCCCGGATATTGCTCCATATCGAAGCGCACATTTATAAAATTGGCATTGAAAAGTGCCCCCACTGCCTCGTCTGTGAAGGTGTACTTTTCTAAGGTCTTGCAAGGGCCACACCACGTAGCATACGCATCCATAAAAATGAGCTTGTTGGATTTCTTTGCCTCACTCAAGGCGGCATCCCAACTGAGGTCTTTAAACTGAATGCCTTGCTGCGCCAAAAGCGAGAAAGGGAAGAGGAGAAGGAGTAGTATTTTTTTCATAACCGTCAGGACTTGCCGTAATTTACATTGCTAACGACCTATGCTATAAGTTGGTACAACTTTTTTTTACCACCGCGCAACCATTTTCGTACACCCGACATCTAGCCTTTGAAACGAACATGATGTTGCGCCTAAATACATCCGTGAAAGAACAACAACTCATCAGCGACTGTAAAAATGGAAAGTCCGCTGCACAGAAGGCTGTGTATGATAAGTACGCCGCTATGATGTTGGCCGTGTGCATCCGCTATATCAAGGATCGGATGGAGGCAGAGCATGTGATGGTGGGCGGCATGGTGAAGGTATTCAGCAACATTACGCAGTTTCAGGAGCAAGGAAGTTTTGAGGGTTGGATTCGACGCATCATGATCAACGAAAGCCTGATGTATTTGCGCAAGCATAAAAACATGTCGCTCACACAAGATATAGACGACATGCATGACGAGCCCAACTACGACGGACTGGGAAATGCGCTCGGAGCGGCAGACTTGCTACAGTTGATCGAGGAGTTGCCGGTAGGCTACCGAACGGTATTTAACCTCTACGCCATAGAGGGATATAAGCACGAAGAGATAGCAGAGATGCTGGGCATCAGCTCCGGCACATCCAAGTCTCAATTGAACCGCGCCCGCAAGCTGCTGCAAAAGCAACTGGTGGCGCTGGAAGCAGAACAAAAAGATATAGTGAGTTATGGAAAACAATAAAATTGATCGGCTGTTTGAGGACAAATTGTCCCGATACGAAATCGATCCCTCCCCTGCGGCATGGGAGGCCGTGCATGCCCAAATTGATTCAAACAAGCGTCCGGTAATGATCTGGTATCGCGTGGCGGCAGCCTTGGCAGCCATAGCAGTAGTAGCCGTGCTCGTGCTGCGCAAAGACACCACCGAAATCACATCGGACCAGTTGGCCAATGTGCAAGCAGATTACCCACAGCAAATGGAGCCGTTCACGTGGGATATTCCACAGCCATCGATCAAAGTGGAAGAAAGCGCCCCTGTGCAGCCTGTGCGTAAGCAGCCACGCGTGGTTCCTGCCAGTGTGGATGTGCCCCGAAATGAAACATTGGCACAAGCGCCCACTTCGCTGCAAAAAGAAGAACTCATCGAGACGCTGGAGTTGATTGAGCTAAATGCGGACTTGGATGCTATGGCGCACGTGCAGATGGCAGATGCCACAGAAGAACTTGAAACCATACAGGCGCCTCCGGGGGTGAGTGTGCAGATCACCTACAAAGCCACCCCACCGGTGATGGTAGATGAAAAGAGCAAAATAGAGAAACTATGGGCCAAGGCCAAAGACATACGACCGGGCGATGTGCTCGGAAATATCAGAGAAACGAAAAATGATTTTTTTAACGGAAAGAAGAAGTAAGAACACTCAACATAAAGGACAACAAGTTATGAAAACGATCAAAACCCTATTGATGGCGGCACTAGTAGCCCTTTTGCCCCTCGCCACCCAAGCTTCACCCTTCGAGCCTACCGCAGAGCGCGATACAGTGGTGATAGAACTGGAAAACGGCAGCCGAATCATCATCTATACCAAAGACAGAGCCGAGTTGAAGAAGATTCAGGCATACGATATCAACGAAATGATACGAGACCTCAACAAGTCATTGGGCGAAAATGAAGTGGCGTATATGGAAATCAAAAGCGAAGACGGCAAGCGCTACCTCATCGAAAGTCCCGAAGTGATAGTAGGTGAAGGCGAAGCAGAAGGCGACACGGTGATGATTACTGAAGATGCCATGGACAAAATCCGCATTCGTGTAGGTGGGCTAGAGCTGACCATGGATCCGGAAACATTTGAAGAAGGCTATGAAGGCGATGGCGAAGAGATAAAGAAGTATACATATGTGAAACAAGAAACACAGCGCACACGCCACTACTTCAATGTGGACATAGGCACTACCAATTGGGTGGAAGGTGGCCGATTGCCTACCGAAAACAATGCTCCATACTCACTGAAACCGTGGGGGTCATGGTACATCGGGTTCAACTGGCTGAACCGTACCAAAGTAGCCGGACCGGTATTCATAGAGTGGGGCGGAGGAGTGAACTGGTACAACTGGAAACTAGAGGATGCTGCATACCAATTCGTAAAAGGCGACACCAACTTGGAGATGCAGGATGTACTGCCCGCAGACGCCACAGCGCTCAAAAGCAAGCTCAGCGCCAGCTACATCAATGCCAGCTTTGTGCCCATGTTTGATTTTGGCAAAGGCAGCAAGCGCGTGACCACTTACAGAAGCGACGGCATCAGCTACAAGTCGTACAGCAAGACCGGATTTCGTATAGGAGCCGGAGTATACGCCGGATATCGCCTAGGCAGCAGATCCAAGCAGGTGTTTCAAGCAGACGGCAGTACCCAGCGCGAACGAACCATAGAGGCTGATCATTTCTACCTTGAAAACTTCCGCTACGGACTCAGAGGCCAATTGGGCTTCCGCTCCTTCGATATGTTTGTGCTCTATGACCTCAACGACACGTTTGTAGAAAACAAAGGCCCCAATGGTGCCAACCTGAACACCTTCACCATAGGCATCACACTCTGATCAAAAACCCAATAAGGACGAATAAAACCCCTGACTGTGCAAACGGTCGGGGTTTTGTTTTTTGGAGCAAATCCACTCCTACACAAAAGGCCAATCATTCTAGTCTCATCCTTACCCACACACTGAGAAATCCATGTTCTGAACATGGATCGCCTAGTTCCAAACTCAGATTACCTAGTTCCGAACTCAGATTACCTAGTTCTGAACACGGATTGCCTAGTTCTGAACATAGATTGCCTAGTTACGAACATAGATTGCCTAGTTACGAACATGGATCGCCTAGTTCCGAACTCATATTGCCTAGTCCCGAACTCAGATTACCTAGTTCTGAACACGGATTGCCTAGTTACGAACACGGATTGCCTAGTTCCAAACATGAATTGCCTAGTTTATAACACGGATTGCCTAGTTCCAAACACGGATCGGCTAGTTCAGAACATGGATGAGCCGGTGATTTGGTGATGCCCGTGGCTTTAAGGAAGGTCGGTGCTTTGTTCTTTAGCCGGTCGCAGTACTTCAAACTCTTTTCCCAAGTCATCCTGAATGGTCTTTGCACCCGGTATGTTCATGCTGGCGGCCATTTTCACACTGTTGTAGTATTGGAGTGAGGCCGTATACGCCTCAGATCCGGCCATCATCACCGTGTCGCTCAGATTGCTCTCCAGCTGGTGAATGGTGCGCAAAAAAGGCGTGAGTTGTTCCACAGCTTCATAGTCGCGCCGGAGCTCGGGCACATCCATGAAGGCTGGCACAAACTGCGGGTTGCTGGCCCCATAGTCCACTACTTTGTTTACAAACGTCACTCGGTTTTCGCCCATCTTGGGTAGTGCCTGCCGTTGCGCAGGTGTGAGTGCCATCAGGTGAGGTTTTAGTAGTGCAGAGAGGGTGTCAAGTGCTTGTTTGATTTGTGCTTGCTCTTCGGGAGTGAGAGAGATGGAGATGACATTTCTTGTGCTCATACGTGGGTGGGTTCTGTTTCTGAAAATAGGCGTGCACCATTGCGCTGCAAACTATGCCACACGAGAGAAAAATGAAATACCCATTTTTGGGTAATTTTTTGGGGAAAGGGTGTCATGCTCTTTCTGAGATTATGACAATAAAGACGTAAATTGGAGCATGAAAACATTGGTGCTACATATACCTGACACGGTAGATTTCGACGACAAAGAAGCGCTCATGGCCATAGCTGCGAGTCTGTATGGAAAGGGTAAACTCACGCTGGGGCAAGCAGCCGATCTAGTTGGGTTGTCAAAAGGGGCGTTTATGGAAATCATGGGTACATACGGGGTGTCGGTATTCAATTATCCGCCCTCAGAGCTTGACAGAGACGTAGAAAATGCAAAAAATTATCATCTCTGACACCAGCTGTTTGATTCTGCTGGATAAGATTGGCAAACTGAATCTTTTGCATCAAGTCTTTGGGCAGGTCATTATCACGCAAGAAGTGGCTACAGAATACAACACGGAGTTGCCAGATTGGTTTGTGATCAAGCGCCCGACGAACACCACATATCAAAAAATACTAGAAGCCTCACTTGACAAAGGGGAAGCCAGTGCGATTGCCTATGCCATCGATCAGCATGACTGTTTATTAATTATTGATGATTACAAAGGGCGAAAATTTGCTGAGCAACTTGGTATTAGCATCACCGGCACACTTGGGGTCATCATAGCTGCAAAGCTGAGTGGTCTCATACCTTCAGTAAAGCCCCTTATACAGGAAATCAAGAAGACAAATTTTAGATTGACAGCTGACCTTGAAAAAAGTACGCTTGAGAAGGCAAATGAACTTTGACGTACTTTCTACTGAATCTTCCATTTCACAAATCCCAAAAGCCCTTTGATCACAAACCAACCACCTTCGCCTGCTGTGATTCTTCTCTATCATCAGCATATACTTTGGTGAATTCTGCCCCGAAAAAGACAATCATGGTAGAATAGGATGTCCAGAGCAAGATCAGCACAATAGATCCCGCCGCTCCATAGCCAAGCCCCGGATGCACACTCCCGAAATAGAGACCAATGGCCGATTTGCCCAACACAAACAACACCGACATAATGCAGGCACCCACCCATACCGAGTGCCACTTGATACGGGCATCAGGCAAAATCTTGAGCATGAGCGCAAAGAGGAGGGTGATCACGGCTACTGAAAAAACTGAATTGACAATCCAGAAAAGGGTGAGAAACGAGGCACCCCAGTATTCTTGAATCCACATGCCCAAAGCCGCCAGCAGGGAGGAAAAGACCAACGAAATCAACAAGAGAAAGGCGATGGACAGGATGAGACCGAAGGAGAAAATGCGTGTTAGCAGAAATTTTACCACGCCAGATCGCTTGCTCACAGACTCCACGTGCCAGATGGCATTGAAGGACGTTTGCAATTCGGCAAACACGGCCGTGGCACCTATCAGCATGGTGACCAGCCCTATTATAGTAGCTACATATGAATCCTTGTGCATCAGCGACGCGCTCAATAGCGCCTGAATCTGATCAGCTGTATCTGTCCCCATCACGCTGGAGATTTCCTTGTGCAGGTGACCATTTACCAGCTCAGCCCCAAACACAATGCTCGTGAGCGTGATGATCACCACCAGCAGTCCCGGCAGAGCGAAGATGGTATAGTACCCAATGACGGCACCCTCACGAAAGGGATCGCGCGATAGCCAATTATTGAAAGCACGCTTCAGCAACGTTCCGAATTTGCTTACCCGCTTGCCTGTCATCCAAGTGTATTGTTTCATCCCCTCATCATCTTAGCTCCTGTAAGGTAGGTAAGATATGGCTAGTTGGATGAGGGTTTTCGCCCTACGGATTTTTCTTCCAGACCTTATCTGCCGCTTCCAGGTATTCAGACAGTGCCGCCGAGCCATACCATGGATACAATTCGGGGGTTAACAACTCCGCTTTGATGGCCGGATCGGTTTGGAGGAGCACTTCGGCTTCTTCTACGGAGGCCACATTGAGAATAAATAGACCCCTGAAATTGCTGGTGTTTTTGCCAAATGGCCCTGCCACTACGAGTTGATTGGCGGCTACCATTTTTTCCATATTGGCCATGTGTCCGGCAAATGCTTCAGCAATCAATGCTTTGTCTGAGGTCTGGTTTGGGCCGGTCTTGAGCACCACAAAAATGTACGATTTCATGCCGTAATCATCAGCCCCCAGTTTTTGAGCAAGTGCCTCGTCATAGTTAGGGTTGGCCTTTTGTGCTGATGCGTAGGAGAGTACCCCTGCCAGTAGAAGGAATGTGAGAAGTGTTTTCATCTGAGTTAAATTTTTAAATACTACGTAAAGACGTGCCGCTTACTTGTCTTGCGGGATAGTAAGGGTAAATGTGGTGCCTTTGCCAATCTCCGAATCCACCATGATGTTGCCGCCCATTTTCTTCATCATGTCTTTCACGATGTACAGGCCAAGCCCCGAGCCGTGTGACTGCTCAGACACCCGCACGAACATGTCGAAAATGCGTCCCACAGATTTATCCTCTATGCCCAGTCCATTGTCTTCCACCTGAATCTTGGCAATGTTTCCTTCGTGCCGTGCACGAATCACGATCATGGGGTTAGTTATGTCCAGTCGGCGGTATTTGATGGCGTTGGACATCAGGTTGCTTATCACGATTTTGATTCGATCAGGGTCAGCTAATAAGCTGAAGTCTTTCGGACAATCTAGTATAAACTCTATCTGCGAGGCGCCTTCATAGTAATTGAGATCGGTGCGAATGGCCGTGCAGAGCTTGTGCAGATCCACCGGTTCTTTTTTCACATCTCGATAGTTCACGGCCTGATCCAGCATACGCTTCACAAACTCCTCCTGCTTGTCAAGGCTCAGCTTCATCATATCAAAGCACTTCTGCTGTTCTGCCGGTTCTGTTTCTTCCTGGGTGATGGCCATCAGTGCTTTTACAGATTTGAGAGGCGCCACTAGGTCATGCGATACGCGGCGCACAAACTGATCCAGCTCGTGGTTTTTGGTCACCAGTTCTTCGTTGGCTTCTCGTAGTTCATGGGTGCGTTGCTCCACGATTTCCTCCAGTCGTCGGTTTTGATTTTTCAGCTGAGTAGTGCGCCATTTGTACACACCCATGATGATAAGCCAAAGGAGCATGCCTGCACCCACTTTTGCCCATCCGGTTCGGTACCAAAGTGTGGGCACGTAGATTTCGAGCGTGGCAGGGATGGATTCTTGTCCGCCCACCAGTCGGGCTTTTACACGAAACACATAGGTGCCACCGTCCAAATTGGTGTACTGCTTGATGGCATTATTCGTCCAACCTGACCACTCTTGATCAAAACCCTCCAGCTTGTAGGCATATTGCAGGTCAGTCTTGTCAAATCCGGGCGTGCTGAAGTTGAAGGTCATGGAACGAATGGGAGACGGATGCTTAGAGGTCATCACGAGATTGCTGCTGTTCACAGGGAATTCATCTGCGTTAATCTCCATTGAACGAATAAGCGTGAAAAAATCATCCATCCGTTGTTTTTCGGGCCATACCATATGATGAATGCCATATCCGGGTATCCATAGGTTGCCTTTGGAGTCACGGTGAAACGCGCGGGTCTCGGTAGATTTCAAGCCGTCTTCTTTGCCCAGTACGCGCACTACTTCACCTTTCAGATTGATCCAAACGAGTCCGTTGCGCACGGTGGAAAACATAAATAATCCATCGCCCCACTCTGTTCCGTCATAGATGCCATGTTTGATGAGTGCCTCGCTGGCGGGCACATCCCATTTGCGTGTTTTGAAAGTGACCGTATCGATAAGGTACAGTCCGTTGTATTCTGTCGGCAAGATTTTCTCACGGCCTATGTTGCCCATAGGTCGCATGGGATTGTCTTCTTTAAGTTTGATTTGCGTATTGACCATCACCAGCGAGTCGCCTTCGAATTTGCCAATGCCTTTATCAATCACAGAGGCAAACAATTCCCCATTCATTTCGAACATCCATCCGTTTTTGATGGGAAGCTTATGTCCCAGTTCGCCATCAAACCGAATGAAGGCCTCATAGGTTTGATAATAGACTTGTCCTTTATGAAAGAAAATTTGCCAAACAGCTTCTAATTCAAAGTCCTTGTCCACTGTGCTGCGCAATGAAGTATAATGCATAGTGCCGGTGGAGTCGCGCTGCATGTAGCCAAATTCATTGTCACCCCCCACATACAAGCGTCCATCCGGTCCCATTTTCACGGTGATCACATGCGAATAATCGGGAAGTGGGTGCATGCGCCAGTTACTGCCGTCATATTCGAGGATGCCATTTTCATTTGCAAAAAAGAGAATTCCGTTTTCGTCTTCTGCGACCGAATAATTGAATTCAGATGCGCGATAGTCTTTGGTGCCAAACGAACGGATGTACAATGAATCTTTCAGGATGTCTTGTGCAGTGACCTGAGAGAGACAAAGCAAGCATAGGATGATATGTAGTTGCTGTCTGATAGCTTACCGGTTGAAGCCTTCAAGATACAACTTTTGCCTATTCTGAATAAATCGGAATTAAAAAATCCATTGAAATAGCATCTGCGTAGTGAATTCAGTTTCAAAAGGGGTGAGATTATGCTTACCGAATTGTTCATTTTGCCCTGTCATCCATCGGTGCAATTGGCTCAAGGGCATTAACTTCACCGCTTCTATGTGGACGTTTTTATTCTACTTACCTTTCCTGTTGGCATTCGTAGTGGTGGCGGTGTATGCCGAGCGAAAGGTTGCGGCGTTCATCCAAAATCGGCTTGGGCCCATGGAGGTGGGTCCCAAGGGACTCTTCCAGACGATAGCTGATTTATTGAAAATGTTGCAAAAGGAAGATATCCGTGCCGATGCGGTAGACAAATGGCCGTTTCTTTTTGCCCCTTTGCTACTGTTTATGGTTGTTTTTGGCGGATTTGCCATGTTGCCGCTTACGGTAGGCGTGCAGGGTGCAGTCATTTCTCCCGGTTTGTTTTTTCTGTTGGCTGTTGTCTCTTTGGATGTGCTGGCACTACTCATGGCAGGGTGGGCATCAAACAATAAATATTCGGTTTTTGGAGCCATGCGCGCTGCGGCACAGATCATTTCCTATGAGATTCCGCTTGGACTCAGTGTGCTTGCCGTGGTGATGATTGCACAAACGCTCGATCTGCAAGTGATGAGCATGCAACAAGGCATATTGACAGATACGCCTGTGTATTTGTTTGGAATCAAATCATGGGCAATAGATGTTACGCTGGTCGGTGGATTCCTGAGCTGGCATGTGATGCAGGCGCCTATTTTATGGGTCGTGTTTGTGGTTTTTTTCATTGCCGGATTGGCCGAATCGAACCGAACGCCCTTTGATTTGCCGGAGGGCGAATCGGAAATTATTGGAGGGTATCACACAGAGTACAGTGGATTCAGATGGGGCTTGTTTATGCTCACCGAATATGGCATGATGCTGCTGGTGGCCTTTTTGGGCAGTATTTTGTTTTTTGGTGGTTGGAATACGCCTTTACCCAACATAGGAAATTTCACGTTGGCCACTTGGACTACAGGGCCGATTTGGGGAGTAGTATGGTTGGTGGGTAAAGCCATGTTTTGGATTTTTCTACAGATGTGGGTGCGCTGGACGTTCCCCCGCCTGCGTGTGGATCAATTGATGGGGCTTTCGTGGAAATATTTGACACCTCTGGCGCTGCTGTGTATCCTTATTTGTGGACTGTGGCGCTTGTGGATGGTTTAGGTAAATTTGTTTAAAGCAGTAAAAATGGAATCATTTCAACTTGAGTCAGAATTGCGCCGCTTGAAGCCCGAATTGAATAGGCGGTTTCATGTTGGTAGGATTGGTTATTTCGGTTCAGTGAGCACCGGTGATCAGCATGCTGCCAGTGATATCGATTTGCTTGTAGAATTCAGTGAGCCAATCGGTTGGGATTTTTTCACTTTGGAGAAATTTCTAGAGAAGGAACTTAAGCGAAAAGTGGATGTGGTGACGCACGCAGGTGTGCGCAGGGAACTGGCAGAAAGTGTTTATTCCAACGTGAAATTTGTTTGAACGAGAGGATAGATCAATTTTAATAAAAAATAGAATGAAATATTTATTCCAAAAATTTGTTATTGTATTTTTTTTATTTAGGAGTATTTTTCCCGTATTTGGTCAGGAATTTTTTGAAGATGGAAGCATGAAATTGACCGAAATTTCAATTGACAAGAAGTATGGATTTGAAGCAAATAATAAGACTTCTATCAAGGTTGGAAAAATTGAAAATCAAAGGGCGTATTTGAATGCTTTAGGCGGACCAAATGGTGAACAGGTTCAATTCAAAAGAGTGGCCAGTTGTTGTCCGTTCAAGAGTGAATCAGCTTTTCTGGGACAAGGATTATTGGATAAATATGAAGTGTACTATTCTGGTTTAAAAACACCAATTATTTTATATCTGAACGGGTATGATTTTGAGCAACCAAAATGCCCTATTGGATTTACATTTGTAACTGCTGAAAAGATTGAAAAACCGACTATTTATCCATTAGATAGTATTTTGGTTGTAAAATTTTGTAATGAAGGATCACTTTACTCAGTTAAGGAATCCTTGTTAAATGATCATGTTGGAGACTTATCTGTGCCGCATACTGCACCTACATTTGAAGGAGGAATAGATGAATTGAAGAAATATTTTGCTGAATTTCCATTAACGGATACTCGAGCTAAGGAGGTGATTTTTAGAGTTGCTATTTCCTTTGTTGTTGATTGCAATGGAAATGCAGGAAATTTTAAGATAGTCACGAAAGGTAAGGGGCTAGCTGAAACGTTAGCAAACCAAGTGCTTGAAAGGGTGAACAAAATGCCACAAAATTGGCGACCAGCAATTTTTGATAATGAGATCGTTGATTGTTACCAGGTCTTATCGTTTACTGTAACTGGCGGACAACTAGATAAAGTCACATATCGATGAATGAAAGATCAAAATGCTATATTGGACGATTGGATTTTTTTGATTTATTTACATCATATCGCCTATATTTTTTTATTTAAAGTTGAGGAACAAATATGAGTAGTTATTTCCTCAATATACGATCCGCACTAGTCACTTCTATAGCAGGCATGCGCTTGTCATGGAAGTATCTTTTTCAAGCAAGGAAGAAACGGAATCAGGACATCATATCCGCTGATTTTTTTGCAACAACGGAGGGTACCTCCACCCTGCAATATCCGCATGAGACCATACCCGTGCCGGATAATGGCCGCTATAAATTGCACAATGAAATAGACGATTGCATCGTGTGTGACAAGTGCGCCAAAGTATGCCCGGTCAATTGTATTGAAATAGTGCCCATTCGTTCGGCAGACGCCTTTGGCGAAACGTCAGATGGCACACCCAAACGGATCTATGCTGAGACCTTCAATATCGACATGGGCAAGTGCATGTTTTGTGGCCTTTGCACCACGGTGTGCCCGACAGAGTGCCTGACCATGACAAGTGAGTACGACTATTCTACCTTCGATATCCGCGATCATTTGTTTCCCTTCGGTAATATGTCCGAGGCAGAAATAGTAGATAAAAAGCAGGCGTGGGAGGTACATCAGCAGCAAAAGGCGGAATCAACACCCGCAGCGGCTGCACCTACTCAAACACCAGCCGCGGCACCATCTTCAGGAGCGGCCAAGCCGATTTTCAAGCCGCGACCTATGCCCGTAAAACCCGCTGCAGCACCTGCACCACAAGCGGAGGAAGCACCTAAACCCAAGCCCGTTTTCAAACCTCGGGTAGTACCACCAAAACCCAAAACTGATGAGTGAGGCGGTGTTCTTCTTTTTGTTTGCCGGATTAGCGGTAGTAGGCGCACTGTTTATGGTGTTTACCAAGCAGGTGATTCATGGCGCGTATGCATTGGCGCTGGTGCTACTGAGTTTAGCCGCATTGTATGTCTTGCTCAATGCCGAATTTCTGGCAGTAGTACAGATTTTCATGTATGCCGGAGGTGTGGTGGTGCTGTTGGTTTTTGGGATCATGCTTACCAATAGAAACAAGCGCGGAACACCGCTCACGGGTCATCGCACCGTGGTGATCAGCGCGATCATTGTAGTGGCTTTTTTCATTTTACTGGCAAATGCAATTCTTGATCAAAATCTAGTGTGGGAAGTCACTGCAACCACAGGGGATCAAACTAAGTGGATTGGGCGGTTGCTGCTTACCGATCATTTATTGGCATTTGAATTAATAGCAGTGCTGCTATTGGC
>CAZPST010000009.1:0-21247 GCA_964589185.1 uncultured Roseivirgaceae bacterium
GATTATGATTATTAAAAGCCGTTTTGATTGTCTGGGATACCATTACAGGGTTCAAGTTTACCTTGAAGGAAAGTTCGTTCAAGATGAAGGTAGTAGAGTTTAAGGTCTTGAATGACTACTAGTGTTTGATAAATGTTCCGATTCTCAAACGCAACGTCAAAATAGTCTTTACCCTTCAGAGGCTCGTAGTTTGAGTAAATTGGATCATCCTCAGGAGCGATTGCGGCAGGAGCGACAGTCATTCCTAAGTTGTTCAAATATGTCGGGATCCTGTTCAAGAAATTACTATCAATATTAAATGGACTGTTTCTAATTAATTCAGGTGCATTGTTTAGTTTATGACCAATCAGATTAAAACGACTTGCCTCAAAAGAGTCTTGATAGCCACCTGATTGGGCAATTAAATATTCTTCTAATTGAGTTAAGGTATCAAGAGTGTTTTTGACAATTATTCTTAGTTCATCTTCTGTTCTTGTGAATTCATATAATTTTTCATTCAGCTCAATATTTTCGGATACGGAACGATCCAAACTTGAGGATAGAAACATTTCAAATTCTATGTCCCTTTTATTCTGTTGATTAGAGCAACTCGATATAGCAATAACTAAAATAGAAAAGGTAAATAGTCTCATAAGGTTTTAATTTGTGGAATGGTATGGCCTGTAACAACCAGATATATTACATACCACATATCCGAATTATGTGTTGATTACGAATGTAGTAGCTTTTTTAGTACTTGTCAATACACAGACGTACTGAATAGCCATGCCGCTCATGAGACAGCCCCGATCCATAGAGCGGGGACAAGGTGGCTAAACCGCAGTGCACGGCCGCTCAAAAACCTTTAATTAACGTGAGTTCGGGATAAGAACTCCAAATTTTATTCAAAAATGACACCTTTTAGTCTCCTTCCCGGAGGAGATAAAGAGGTGGGTATATTTCAACAGTCATTTTTGAATAAAATTCGATTCTAAAAAAGGAAAACGATTTTATAAAACCCACCCCAGCCCCTCCAAAGAGGGGATTTAAGGTGTTTTCCTTTTTATTCTTATCCCGAACTCACGTTTAATTATACTCCTGAATCAAGCCACCAGTCAGGCGCATCAGCTCAATCTTGGAATCTAACAGATTATAAATTGACTGCAATTTCAATATGGAGGCAGACAAATAATTGTTCTGAACTTCTCTGTAATCGAATGAGTTGATTGATCCGTTGGAGAATTTGCCTTCTGACAATTCTAGGTTGATTTTAGCAACGGCTTCTCTCCTATCATTGATTTCGTACAGTTGCCTTCTGATAGTGTACCGATCAATGGCCGTCAGTAGATCACGATCCAGTGAATTCTCCATTTGCTCAATTCTCAACTGACCAATATCCTCGCTTACCAATGCATTTCTAATAGATCTATTGATCCTACCTCCATTGAAAAGTGTAAATGAAAGCGTGAAATTGGCAAAATAATTATCAGTCACCGCGCTTAACGGATCCGGAAAATCGGCTCCTCGGCTTGTGTTTGAAAGATTGGATCTTCCACGATTTTCAGAGAATCCTGAATTAAATGTTAGTGTTGGATATTTATCACTTTCAGCGAGTTTGGTTGCTGTACCTAACAATGATTGCGTGATATACTGCTTCTTAATATCCACATTTTCCTGAATCATTTTGTTTCGTAAATCCTCATAGGTGTATGCCTCCAAGGGAATGTCCAATGAATCCAAAAGGATGTATTCCTTGGCCATCTCCGTTTCTGATAGCAAGACATTGAGGTTTCGGATGGCACTTCTGAATGCCAATTGTTGATTAATGAAATTGATTGAATCTGTAAGGTAATTTCCCTCTTCAAGTAGTAAATCAGTGGTGACCGCACTTCCAATTTCACTTTTGATTTTCAGATAGGCATACTTATCTCTTGACAGGTGCAGTTGCTTTTGAAATTCCTCAAGTCGTTCATTCTCTAAAACTGCCACATAGTAACCAAGTATGATACTCTGTATGGTATTGGCAATAACAATCGAAGCATTCCCTTCCGTTTCTGCTTGCAATTGATCCAGTCTTCGTTTTGTCATTTTCACCGAAAATCCATCAAACAACACCCAATTCACATTAATAGAAGGAGTTACACTATTGGAACTAATAGGCCCTTGAAGCTGAAAAGGATTTGCTACTTTAATATTGTCTGTGATACTATTATTCTGGTTCACATTGAAAGCAATTGTTGGCCACTTGCCAGCCTCTCCCCAGTTGTTATTGTTTTCTGCAATTTCTACATTCTTACTCTCGATAAGAATGCCATAATTGCGCTGTAAACCTAAGTTGAGAGCATCACTCAATGAAAGCGGCTCTTGAGCATAGGCCAGTACTGCAAAAACAAACACAGGGAGAAATAACGTATACTTCTTCATTCGTAGTAATCGTGATTCAATAATTAAGCGGACTCTTTGTATTCTTCCATTCTTCGCTGATCGATGAGCACACGCTCCACGTCTTCTCGCTCCGGTTTTTTGCCTGTCCATAGCCACTTGGCATACACACGCATGTCATTGAATATCAGGATGAATACCGGGAAGAAAAGCAAAATAATGATGGTGCCAAAGAGCACACCATACGCCACCGAGATGGCCATAGGTATCAGGAATTGCGCTTGGAAACTCGTCTCCTTAATAAGCGGAAACAAACCGAGCACTGTGGTCAGTGATGTGAGCATGATCGGACGGAAACGTGCCAAACCAGCCTCATAGGCAGCCTGATACACACTGCGCCCATCGTCTTTGATGAGTGAATTGTATTTGGACAAAAACACCACCGCGTCGTTAATAATTACCCCCATCAGCGCGATCATACCCCACGCACTCAAAAGGGAAACGGGTTTCGGAATATCACTCACCCACGTCTCTATGCCGTGACCAAATATGCCGCATACCCAGCCAAGTGGCACCATGATAAGGATCATCAATGCTTGGTACACCGATCGGAAGTTGATCATGAGGATAAAGAAGATAAGTATAAATGCGCCTAAGAAGTAATTCTGCATCTCACCGGCAGATCGGGCACGCTCCTGAGACTGGCCTCCATAATCCACCTTCACGCCGGGATAAGCCGCCAACATACCGGGTATGATTCCCTCTTCTACTTTGGCCAAGATGGCATTGGCATCTCCATACGGATCGATCATGTCGGCCTCTACTGTGACTGAGCGTGATGCCTCAAAATGCTTGATGCCGGACACGCCCCTATTGATTTCATAAGTGGCCAATTGCGTAAGCGGATATTCACTGCCTCCTCCCTTGATTTTCATGCTTTCTAGCTGATCTATGCTCTTGCGATCTTCTTTTGGATAGCGCACCCATACGCGTATTTCGTCATTTCCCTTCATGAATCGCTGCACCTCCTCGCCAAAAAATCCTTGTCTAAGCTGTGTGGTGATGTCTGCATTGGTAAGTCCCAAGAAATACGCTTGATTGAGCAATTCGAGTTGCACTTCTCTGTTGCCTATTGGAATATCATCAGTCACGTCTTTCAGGTCTGGCAAATTGTCCAACTCCTTTTTGAGGTACTCCTTTGCTGCAGCTAATTCTTCGTAGTTTTTGCCCAAAATACGCACAGACACGGGCTTGCCCCATCTGCTTCTACCGCCTACGGCAAATTTCTCCGCATCTGGCATAGGACCTATTTCTTTGCGAATGCGCTCTATGAGATCGAATTGGTTCATATCATATTCGTCCAACTCCTCATGAAATACATTGACATTGCCCGTGTGCGAGCCTGATTCAAACGACGAACCGCCCACATTGGTGAACGTATGTCGCACGATGTTCTCGTCCGTTTCCAATTCGGTTTTCAGGTCTTCATTTACTTTCCACACGGCATCATTGAACTGGCGCAAATACGTCTCTACCTTATCCTCGCGCTCTCCGGGCTTGAAGGCAATGTCGATATTGATGCTATTAAAAGCAATGGGTGGAAACAACGTGGATGGGATCATCCCGCCTTTGAGCAATCCGACCACTACGAACACAAATGTGAGTACGATGGCGATAGAAATGGAACGGTAGCGCATGGTGAAGCGCAAGGCTGTACCATACATATTGATGCGCATGTAATCAATGCCTTTGTTCAGCACCGATCTGATTTTGAAACTACGCGTATCTTCCTTTTTCACCGAAAGCACACTTTTGCTCGATAAGTGCGCAGGTAACACGAAGAAGGCTTCTATCAACGAAAATCCAAGACTGAAAATCACGACCATGGCCATGTCTTTCATCATTTCAAAACCTCCGGTGAGCAGCAAGAGCGGCGTGAAAGCCACCATGGTGGTGAGCACAGAGGTGAATACAGCAGGTACCACTTCTAATGTGCCGTACACAGCAGCTTTGATCGGATTGCCGTGCTTCTCAAAATGCGAATAGATGTTTTCGGCGATTACAATGCCATCATCCACCAAAATACCGATCACGAGAATCATCCCGAATAGCGAGATCATATTGATGGTGAGGCCAAAGAACATCCCTAGTATGAACATACCCAAGAAGGACGAAGGAATACCCCACGCCACCCAAAACGACAATCTGAGGCTCAGAAACAAGCCAAGCGCAATAAGCACCAACGACAAGCCTACAATGCCATTGGTGGTGAGCATATCCAAACGTTGATTGAGCAGATCCATGAAATTCCAGGTGGTGGTCAATTTCACTTCATCACTTTTGCTATTAAAATCCGCCACATAGACCTCCACCACATCGGAGATTTCCTGCAAATCTTCTCGCTCCAAGCGGCGCACTTCTAAGAACACTGCCCGCTGGCCATTGAGATAAGACTTGTTCGGCTCATCTGCAAACTTCTCCTCGATGGTGGCTATGTCCCGCAAGAGCAGGTTGCTGCCGTCCGGATTGCTACGAATGACGATATCTCCAATTTCGGCGGCATCTGTGTCTTTGGCACGCGACCGGATCAGGATTTCTTCTGTATTGGTCTTTACTGAACCTGCCGATACATCTCGGTTGTTAACCCGCACGGCATTGGCCACTTCTGTAAAGGTGATGTTGTATCGGCGCAGCACATCTTCTGTCACCTCTATGGAAATTTCCAACGCCGGAAAACCCGAAATACCCACCTGCGAAATGACTCCCGTAGCGAGCAATTCATCTTCTATGTTTTCGGCAAATTGCTTGAGCACACGCAGCTCTACATCGCCCGTGAGCGCCAGCCATTGAGCCGTGGTTCTGCTTTTTTGTTTGACAATAATTGGTTTTTCAGCTCCGGCAGGAAACGAACTGATTCCATCCACGGCGTTCTTTACATCAGTATACAGTTCGTCAATATCATAGCTATCAATTTTCTGAATATTGATAATGGCATAGTTTTCAGACGAAGTGGACGTGACCTCATAGATACCCACCACAGCCTTCAGCGCTTCTTCTATTTTCAGCGTGACACCCTCCTCCATCTCATCAGGAGATGCGCCCGGATACGACACAGAGATAGCTATATTCTTGTCTGTAAGTGTGGGGAAAAATGACTTCTTGGTGCTGAGCATCGCCGCTACACCGCCTACCAGTGTCAAACCAATAAGGATATTGGCCAGGATAGGATACTTTACGAAATATTCAATTAACTGTCTCATATTCCCAGTGCGGGTTTTAGTTCGTTTTTACTCACCCTGAGGTTTGCGGGCGTTTAATTGGATGTCTTCACCATCCTTTACTTCCAAGTCAATATCCTTCGCTTCTTTCTTGAATGCTTTCATGTTGTTGTACGCACCAATGAGCGGCTCTATGACCAATTCTTCGTTTGGATCCAATCCATTGAAGATGGCGTCATTTTCTGCCAGACGAACAATATTGATGCGCTTGCGACGCAGCAGACTATCTTCTAATACAAACACTTCATTGCCATTGTAGATGGCATTGCGCGGCATGATCATACCGTCTTTGATGGTGCGAGCGGGAATGGCCGCCTTGAAAAATTGACCATCGTATATCTTCTGGCCATTCGGAGAAATGGAGATGAATACATCCACCGATTGGGTGCTTTGGTTTACATAATCGCTAATACGCGTCACCTTTCCCTTCCATGATTGCTGGGCGTTTTCATCATACACCTCCACCGTGGAGCCTTCCAATATCCATGGGATGTCTCGCGTCTCCACAGACACGCGCATTTCGTGAATGCCTGCGCGGAGTATCTTGCCGATGCGGGTGCCGGGGTTCACAAATGATCCTGACTGCATGGCCACCTCCATCAAACTGCCGGCAAATGGGGCATAGTACCGATGCTTGGTGATGCGCACTTCGGCGCTTTGAATGGCGTAAAACGAGGAGTAAATGCCACGAGTAGCTAAAAAGGTCTTCTCCTTGCCTGATTTGGTTTTTGGCAATTCGGGAAACGACTTGTCAATGTCGAGCCCATCGAAGTACTTCTGCCAGCTCTCGTAATTGTCTTTATAATCAATTTTGAGATCCGGGAGAATAGCTGCCAAATCGCGCAAAAAATTACTCTTTTGAGCTTTCAGATTGAGTCGTGCTTCTTCATCGTCTATTTTGAATATCAGATCGCCTTTGCTGAATGACTGACCTGCTTTCAATCGAATGCCTTCTACCATTCGACCTGAAACTTCAGAAATTAGATCTAACGACTGGGCATTCTCAACACGGCCATACGAGATCACGTGTGTTTTTAGATCGCTGTATTGTACCGGAGTGGTCTGCACGTATTTCTTCACCACAGGTGGCCGCTTCACTTCGGGCTCTTCTTTCAGCGAACTGAGGAATTCGGAGAAAAAGTACGCTCCTGCGATAATGGCCAGCGCTACTCCTACTACAATGATTTGACGTTTTTGCATGATTAAGTGATGGGAAACTTAGAATCTTGGTGTTAATGCAAAATTCCGCTTTTTTGTTTCATATCACAGGCAATTGTTGACAAGTGGACAAATGCAGACGTATGTGGTTACATACATTTCCTACGTCATCATTGACCCACCAGCACAAATGCACCCCAGTAATACGGATGGTCAAATTTGGCCTTCACCGCATCTTGAGCCACGCGCAATGCATCTGCTTTTGGCGCACCCGTGATCCAAGCATGATAAAACTCAGTCATGAGCAACTGTGTGGCAGCATCATCTACTTTCCACAAACTCATAATGATGGCCTCTGCACCGGCTATCTGAAATGCCCGCTGTAGTCCGTACACACCCTCACCATTTTTGATCTCACCTCTACCCGTCTCACATGCCGATAGCACCACCAGTTCTGTTTGCTGCAAGTTCAGGTTCATGGCCTCATAGGCCGTAAAAATGCCATTTTCGATACCCGCATTGATTTCCCCACGGGCGGTTTGTGCGGCTCCCGTGAGCAGCAATCCTGAGCGAAGCAGCGGATTTTCGCTACTCACATCGGATCGTACACCTAGCTCTATGGCGCCTTCCTTCTTCTTCACATCATCCAAAAAGAAACCATGTGTGGCAATGTGCAGTACGGATGGATTCGAAACAGCTTTCAAATCCTCCTCAAGTGCCTTATCTGATAGGTATAAATTGGTGAGCCAGTTTTGGCTATCTAGCAGGCGAGTGATTTCTTCAGTTTCGGTCTTGGTGCCGGGCAACTCGGTGAATCCAAAGCGCTGAAGATCAGCCGATTCGTCTATGTCTCTACTGCGCGATATGCCTCGTTCTTCTAGGATATCCTCAATGGCAGAATGCGCCAAATCGTACTTGGGGAACCCGAACAAATACGCCGTGCGGTCTGCTGAGCGGGTAGTCGGATGGATCAGAAGCAAATCTCTGGTACTGGAGAGCAAGCGCATGCTATAGGCATCTCGCACGTACGTTCCGTCCGGTTTGAGTAAGGTGCCGATGTTGATCTGATTGAACACACCATCCAACGAGAGGTAGAGTTGCTTCACGCCCTTCAGTTCTTGATCGATGGCTCGCCAAAACTGGCCATACGAACGCTCGTCTTTTAGTTTGAATTGAATGGCCGATTTGTATGCTTTCACATATCTGTCTTCCAATTCATTCCCATTTGGCAATATCACCAGCTTCGGGGCAGTTTTGGTTTCTGCGGTGAGGATGAGGGCAGCATACAGCACCGAGTCAGTGGCCTTTTTGTTGAAATACCGAAACCGTACTATCTCAATGGCCGCCTCGCCGGGTTTCAAACTGCGCTGGATCGTTCGCCAGCGAATGGCTTTGGATTTTTCTTCTGCAGAGAGTCCCTCCGCATCCATACTCAGCACTTTCTCTAGCCGAGTGGCCTGCTGCTCCAGTGCCGATACATTCACTTTCTCTTGCGTCAGTTGTTCTTTGGTATAGCCATAATAGCGAGCCAATTGCTCCTTGAGTTCGGTGTATTTGAAATAATTGGCCACCAACACGGTATCGCCGCTGTTCAGGATGCGTCTACGTTCGCGTGTACTCGTACTGAGCAATAGCCCTTTAGTAAGTAGCTGATTGTCATACATTTGACCAATCGCCTCGGGCTTTCCGGCGGCAGCTGCTTTAATGCCATAGGTATTGAAAAATTCAAAATTGTCTTTATTGGCATCCCAGAATGCGGCTTTTCCGCTTTCTGACAATCTGGAAAAATCGGCGGTGATTCGTCGGAGCAAAATGCTGATGACTTCTTCCCAATATGGAGCTGCTTTGTCCAATTTGTCCCAAGCGGTATAGAGCGTAGCTAAATTATCTAGCCAGCGTACACGACTGAGGTCGCCTATTTCCTTCTTGTTAAACTGGGTGCCTGCCAAAAGCCATAGTTGCTCTGCTGTTTCAAAATCTCCCTCTTGCAGGTAGGTAAAGGCATGGTTATTTCTAAACAGTAAGCTGTTGTATGCGTCTTTTCCCCACAGACTATCAGAAATATGGATGGCCAGATTGCCGAATGCTTTGGCTTGTTCAATATTTCCAAGTTCGTATTGCAGCAATCCCATCGTGTTGTACAGGTCGGCATAGTTCCATCTATTGGCACCCAAACTATCATAGAGGTCTTTGACCCGAATACTGTATTTCAATGCTTCTTCGGGCTTTTTCCAGCGCCAATACGTCTCTGCCAGTTGCGTGAGTGGCTGAGTCATGGCATACGAGAATGCACCTATTGTCTTCTTCACCAATTCCGCCACCTCAGTGTAGGTGTTCACACTTTCAGGATATCGACCCATCGTGCGGTAGGTCTCAGCTACTGCGTATTTGGCATTCATCAGATCATCCGATTCACTATTGATGTCGGCATAAATTTGTGCCACGTCCTCTCGCAACTCCAGTGCCTCCACATATTTTTCACGACTCATCTGCACATTACTCACATCTGCTGCATACCATGCATACAGCAATCCCTTGCCATACGTCTGTTCAGCATAAGTCAATACACTGCTCAAATACTGGTAGGCTTGGTCATACTTTTCATGTCGACTAAGATATTGGCCATACCCACGGACATATCGGGCATACTGTGAATTCACCTCTCCAAACACGCTTTTGGCCATTTTTACGGACAGCAAATAGGTATTCTCCGATTCAATGAGTTGTTTGTTGTGTTCATACGATTTGGCCAGTTCGCCTAGACACCTGACGTAAGCCGATGAATTAGTCATTCCCTTCGACTCCATTATTTTCTTTACACCCAAGAGAATACTCAAGCTCTCTTGTATCTGATCATTGTCTCGGTACACTTGGGCCAGATAGACTTGCGCATTGAGGTAATAGGAATCTGTGGTAGAATACAATTTTTCAAAAACCGCGAGTGCTTGTTTGAAATAGTCAATTGACGCCCCGTAGTTTTCTTGAAGGTAGAAGTTGCTGGCAATTTCGCGTAAGCGAATACCGTAAAATGAGTTTTCCTTGCCTTGCAATTGATTGATTAGTTCTAAGGCTTGAAAATTATATGCCTGACCTTTTACATAGTCGCTCAAATTTTCGTAGATGTCTGCCAACCTACCAAGCGAAGATTCTAGTATATCAAAATTGACTTCCTTATCCGATCCAATGGTAGTGATGGCCAATTGGAAATAGTGTATGGCTGAATCATATTGATCAAGTGCGTAGAAATTATTGCCAATGGATGCGTAATTACGCGCCCAATAGCCAATGTCTGTTGATCCATACGTGGTGGCATAGGCTATCATATCTCGCAATACCCTATTGGAATCAGCATATCGCTCCAGCTTATCGGTGAGAAATCCCCCGTACATCATGCCAACGTACCAATAATTGTAGTTGAATGCGCTTCCTTTCGGATACACGGCCATGGCCTGCTTGTAGCTCTGTTCGGCTCGACTATAATATTCCACCCCCTCACGGGCATAAGCCATAGCCAAGGCAAGATGCCCTTCAGATAGATAGTCTTCCGATGGACTTGCCGATTTGGATTCCATTTTCAAAAACTCTGTGGCTATGTGAATGGCGTCTTTTGAATTTCCCATAGAAAACAGTGCCTTACCCACTGAAGAATAGCTGTAGCGATAGACATCTTCAGATTGCCAGCCATATTGCTCGCTGCGCTGAAAGGCTGTGCTGTAGAAGTGTAAACTCTTATCGTAATTGGATCGGGAATAATAATAATCACCAATGTGCATCATGCAATTGATGAAGGTGGTGTGCACCGTATCACCTATGGCGCGGTACATATCAAGGGCTTGTGTGTAGCTTTTTAGTCCATCCTCTGACCTGCCAAGTTTATTGAGTGCGCGCCCTTGGTGGTAGGCTGTCATGCCCAACACCCAATGCGCAGACAGGCCAACACGTTCCGAATAGTCGAAAAGTGAATCAATCAAGGTCAATCGAAGCTGCTGATCACCCATATCATCTGCAAAGCGCACCATGTATAAGCGGCTCACTGCCACATCTTCCGCATCAAATCCCTCACGCTCCATCTGAGTGACCTTGCTTTGGATCATTTCAATAGCCCCTTGAGGATCGCCTCCGAGGCTGATGGAAGATGCCAGAAAATTGAGATACGTGGGATAGGATTTATTGAAATAGCCATCACCTCGCTTGTTCATCAAATCCAGCACCTGCTGATAATAGGCCGCCGATTCGGTGTAGTTGCCCATGTCCCAATACAATTGCCCCACGTTTGGCAAAGTGAGTATGTACCACGTGCTTGTATCCGCTTTGTACTTCAGCACATGGTCGAGTGCCTTTTGATACCATTGAATTGCCTTGGGATATTCTTTGGCATATCTGGCCACATTGCCTTCCAACTCATATATTTCGGAGTATTTCACGCCCATGCCATATTCCTTCTTAAAAGCGCTCTTGACCAACTTCATCACTTCACGTGCTTGTGCTATTTTACCTACATACGTCAGATTATTCACACTATCGTAGTAGGTCTGAAAATTGAGTTCTTTGTCAAAATGAAATGTGCGCTGATTTGATATGGCACCCGAATCTGTGTAGTATGTCCACTTTCCATGTTGCTTGCCATTTCGCCATTCGCCCGTTGAATGTTTGGTGCCGTCTTCATTGTAATAGTGCCACAGACCAAGTGGATTATCAGCCAATTCATCCCCTTCTTTGCTTAGTTGGCCGTTGGCATAATAATATTTCCATCGTCCGGTTGAATTGCCCTGATCATAGTATCCGTGTGCTTGAAGTTGCCCTTCTTCATTGTTATATTTCCATTCGCCTTCCTTCACGCCATTGATATACGAACCAGAGGATTTCAATGAACCATCGGAATAGTAGTAATTCCATATTCCTTCTTTTTTGTCATCTATATACTTGCCCTCTTCGGATAGTTCGCCGGTGGCATGGTAGCGCTTGAAATGGCCATGCATCAGATCAGCACGGTAGCTGCCCTCCGTGGAGGTACCGTCATCATTGTAAAAGACCCACGTGCCCTCCTTTTTATTATTTTGCATCAGCCCCTTATAGGACAATGTACCATCTGCAAAGTAGCTCTCCACCGGGCCGTGATACATGTCTTGGACATAGTTGGCTATATCGATCAGCGCGCCATCATCAGTGTAATAAATCCATTCGCCTTCCTTTTTGTCCTTCACATACTTCCCTTTTGACTTCACTAAACCGGACACTGAATAAAATGTAGCCGAACCGTGCCACAAATCATCTACCAGTATGCCCTCACTTTCTTGATAGCCGTCTTCTGTGTAAAATTTCCACTGTCCGTTGCGCAACCCATTTTCAAAAGGGCCTACCGACTTCAATTGACCATTTGGATAGTAATTCTTCCAAATACCCACCAATTGGTCCTTTTCCTTTCGGCCTACCGAAAATTTCTCACCATTGTCATGATAAAAAATGAAATCGCCATGTGCTTTGCCCCCTATGTAATGCCCCGTGACTTCCAGACTACCATTGGCATAGTAGCCCGTGTATTTGCCGTGCTTCAGGTCGCTTTTATACAGAATGTCTTCAGACAACTGTCCATTATCGAAGTATTCCAGCCATTGACCCTCGTAGTTGTTATCTACTAACATGCCCTTAGACGCCAATTGGCCATTGTCATGGAAATACTCCCAATAGCCTTGTCCTAGTCCCCGCTGATAGAGTCCTTTTGATTTGAACGCGCCATTTTCGTGATACAATTCCCAAATGCCCTCTTCCTTGCCATTCACCAGGGATCCTTTGTAGCGCAGATTTCCATTCGGATAATATTCTTCCCAATACCCTTCTTTCTTATTGTTTCTCAATTCTCCAATGGCCGATAGCATCCCGTTTTCGTGATAGATGCGTGCCGCTCCATGCAATGAATCATATTGATAAATGGCTTCTTCCAGAATGTTGCCGTTTGGGTAATAGACAGTGGCCTTGCCATGTCTGATGGTTGGATCGAGTGAGAGCAAATACCCACTCCAATTCTTCACCCCATTCATGTGAAAACTCTCCACAAGTCCGAGTGGTTTGCCGTCCTTGAACTTGGTCAGCAAATAATAATAGGCACTATCCGGCTGCTCAAACGACTTGTCATAGGCCGAATCATAGAAGATGATCCACTCGCCTATGCGTTCGCCATTGGCATTTTTTTCATTGGGTCGTACGGGATATTGGGCTACCGCCTGCGCTGCAGTGGACATCACAAGCGTGAAGAACCCTAGTTTGAGGAACTTTCGGTAAATTGATTTCATTACGATCAAAAATGGCGTAACGCCCACTCGAAAGCAATACCGCATACTACGTATTTTCAATCATGGAAAAAGACGATAACTACTGGAAAGAAAAACTGACTCCTGAGCAATATCGCATACTCAGGCAAAAAGGAACAGAGCGCCCGTATACAGGCCCATTTCTGGAAAATAAAGATACGGGCATGTATGAATGTGCCGGCTGTGGAAATGAACTCTTTAGCTCGGATACCAAATTTGATTCAGGTTGCGGATGGCCTAGCTTCTTTGCACCACTCAATTCGACTGCTGTGAATGAGCATCGTGACACCTCTCATGGCATGATCCGTACCGAAATCACATGTGCCAATTGCGGTGGACATCTTGGACATGTGTTTGACGATGGTCCTAATCCAACGGGCTTGCGGTATTGCATCAATGGCACAGCGCTAGAATTTAAATAAACATCCGTATAGAAGAGTGAACTTGGTTCAACTTTGAAACCAAAACTGGGTTGAATCTCTAAAATCCAAAAATGCTTTTGCGAATCTGGAATTGTCTTTCGGTATTGTTTGGTGCAATTGACAAATATATTTCCTCTACAAACGGATACGCATTCAGACCAATTCGTTCGAAGTATGTGGTGTAATCACAAAATCCTTTGCCATGCAAATACGTGTTGAAAAAGGTGGTTAAATCTTTCCCTGCCAAACTATTTGCAATACGTAACACATCTGCATGGGTATATCGCTTACCTGTTCGCCCGAATTCATCAAACATGGTCTTCATTAATTGATCCACTCCTTTTGCACTATTTGTTGCCTCACGCAACTCTACATCCAATGCCAAAGCAAACAGCGCCCCTCCCCCATAGACCAACGATCGCAGTTCTTGTTTTCGATCCCCCGAATGCTGCAAGCTGACATCTGTTTGCTGCACAACTTTGCCCACCACATATCTTGTATACATTTTTTCCAGTCGTTTAAGTACCGTAGCTTGATCATTGATACCCAATCTCGACTCCACCAGCATAGTCAAATAGTCGGTAAATCCTTCCTTGAACCATTCCTCCTGCCCATTCGGCTGTATCGTGAGACCATTCCACAGGTGAATCGTTTCATGCGCCATCGTGTGCCCCCATATCACACGACTTTGTTCTGTCACCTCTCCTTTGATGATCTGGCTGAAGCTACCTCTAAATGCACTGCCATCTGTCATATGGTGCGGGTTGATCACAATCAAGTACTGACTGGCCATATTACCTCCGAAAATGGAGCGCGTTTCGCTAAGTACCAAATGCATCAAATCTGTAAATAGCTCATGCTGAGGATAATACTGCTTTCCATAGGCAATGCGCAATTCAAAACCGTCCAATGAAATAGTTTGCTCCTCATGCGTACCTACAAAAAAGCAATTGTTCAATAAAAATCGAATATCCGGTACAACCTGAAATGTGTTGTTTCCGAGTGGGTTCCAAGGTGTGGAGGCTTTCCATCCTTCCGGTAGTGCAAAGTTTACTTGCACATCCTGAATAGGTTGTAAATCCTCAATGGCGGGAAATAAAAACATGGCATATCCTGTCGAGAAAAAGCCATCATTTGTGGCATAAGCCACCTCGTCCACACCTCCAGCTTCAAACCAAGCATGCTGATCGTGCCGCAGTTGCACAGTGTAGCTGATGGAGAATGATTGGGTCTTCTTGCCACTCACTTTCCATTCGCCCATTCCTTCGTATTTGTAAGGTAGAGTGGTCTGCTCTTCATTCAGCACAACTAGATTTTCTATAAATCCGGCCTCCCCCTCTGGAACACCTTGAGCAGGATGCACAAACATGCTCAGGCTCTGCGTTGGGAAATCGGTGAATTCTGCCGTGACCATCGCCACTCGCTCGGTGTGTCGGGAGTAATCGACGGTATAGCGGGCTGTTTGCGAATACAAGCAAGTAACTAATAAGAACAGGGCAATGGATAAAATCTTCTTCATGTTGAGTTTTTGTATCGTTTCCAGTTCAGATGCGAAGCGACCATGGCAGGTTACCGAATGAAGAAAAATGACCTCATTTTGCTAAAATTGAAACTTAGAATAGACCTAGACCTATGCCCATCCACCTCCGCACCGCCCTTCCATCTGATTTGCCGCTACTGCTTCATTGGGATAAGCAGCCACATGTCATTGATTCAGACCCAAATGACGATTGGAATTGGGAAGTTGAACTAAACCGAAACCCCGATTGGCGAGAGCAACTCATCGCAGAATTGGATGGACGACCCATTGGTTTTGTACAAATCATTGATGCCCAACTGGAAGAAACCCACTACTGGGGCGATGTGCCTACGGGTCGCCGGGCAATAGACATCTGGATCGGAGAGGCAAGTGACTTAGGCAAAGGATACGGTACAGAAATGTTGAAATTGGCCATTGATCGATGTTTTCAAGCGCCGGATGTAGTCGGCATCCTTATCGATCCACTGGCTTCCAATACCAACGCGCACCGCTTCTACGAACGATTGGGATTCACGTTTTTGCGACAACAGATGTTCGGTGAAGATGACACTTTCGTCTTCGAACTCAAAAGGCAGATTTGGTGAAAAGTCGTGTCTGATTTCACGTCCAATGCTAAAACGCATTATCTTCCCCTTCTCATTAACCAATTCCCTTATCATGACGAAAAACCTCCTTGTTCTCCTACTTTCTATCTGTTCCATTCTGTTTGTCCATGATGGATTCGCACAGAAGTCCAAAACTAAAACTACTCCCACTACTTCCATTTCACCCACGATGTACGAGGGATTGCAATGGCGCAATATTGGCCCATTTCGTGGTGGTCGGTCAGCGGCAGTTGCGGGAGTTCCTGGCAAGCCAAATCTATTTTACATGGGCTCGACCGGTGGTGGCGTGTGGCGAACAACAGACGGTGGAAATTCATGGGAAAATATCTCTGACGGCTATTTTGGTGGCTCCATCGGGGCAGTAGCTGTGAGCGAGTGGGACAATAATGTGATCTACGTGGGCGGAGGCGAAAAGACCGTGCGCGGAAACGTGTCCTATGGCTATGGCATGTGGAAATCAGTAGATGCCGGCACCACTTGGACGCACATCGGTTTGAAAAATGCCCGACACATACCACGGGTGCGTATTCATCCAAAAAATCCGGACTTGGTGTATGCAGCAGTACTTGGTGACCTATTTAAATCATCTGAAGAACGAGGCGTCTATCGAAGTACAGATGGCGGCAAAAACTGGCAAAGAGTCTTGTTTGCCAATGCCGATGCAGGAGCCGTAGACTTGACGTTTGATCCAAATAATCCGCGCATTTTGTATGCTACGACATGGCGTGTGCGCCGTACACCATATAGTCTAGAAAGCGGTGGCGAAGGTTCGGCACTTTGGAAAAGCACCGATGGAGGTGATACCTGGACTAACATTACTAAAAATGAAGGTTTACCGAAAGGAACTTGGGGAATAGCAGGTGTCACTGTATCTCCACTCAATTCAAACCGCGTGTGGGCGATTATTGAAAATGAAAATGGCGGGGTGTATCGGTCGGATGATGCCGGAAAAACATGGAAATTGATGAACAAAGAGCGCAATCTGCGTCAGCGGGCATGGTACTACACCCGCATCTATGCCGACACCCAAGATGCTGACAAAGTGCATGTGTTGAATGTGGATTATTTTCAGTCGAAAGATGGTGGCAAAACCTACCAATCCTTTGACACCCCTCATGGCGATCACCACGATCTGTGGATAGCGCCGGAAGACAATCAGCGCATGGTCATTGGCGATGATGGCGGTGCACAACTATCGTTTGACGGTGGCATCAACTGGAGCACGTATCACAATCAACCGACGGCTCAATTTTATCGCGTGACCACCGACAATGCCTTCCCTTATCGCATCTATGGCGCACAGCAAGACAACTCAACGGTGCGCATTCGTCACCGCACAAATGGACGATTTATCGATGAAGATGCCTGGGAAGAAACGGCCGGGGGCGAGAGTGCCCACATTGCCGTAGATCCTACTGATGATAACATTGTGTACGGAGGTAGTTACGATGGCTTCCTCACCCGTGTGGATCATTCCACAGATCAAGTGCGCGGCATCAATGTGTGGCCTGACAACCCTATGGGACATGGTGCAGAAGGTTTCAAATATCGCTTTCAATGGAATTTCCCCATCCTTATTTCCCCACATAATCCCAAGCGTGTGTATGCCGCATCTAACCAACTACACGTGACCGAAAATGGAGGTCAATCATGGGAATTAATCAGTCCGGACCTCACCCGAAATGACCCAACGAAGCTCGGCCCATCCGGCGGACCGATTACCAAGGACAACACATCTGTGGAATACTATTGCACCATCTTCGCCCTAGCTGAATCGCACCACGAGCAAGGCGTGATCTGGACAGGAAGTGATGACGGACTGGTACATGTGACGCGCGACAATGGCAAAACGTGGAACAAAGTGACACCACCTACCATGCCCGAATGGACAATGATCAACAGCATTGACATTGATCCATTTAACAAAGGCGGGGTGTATGTGGCAGGCACACGCTACAAGTTGGGCGATTATGCGCCCTATCTCTACAAAACAGAAGATTATGGCAAGACGTGGAAGCAAATCACCGCAGGTATTCCTTCAGATCACTTCACCCGTGTGCTCCATGCCGATCCTGTGCGAAAAGGTCTCCTCTATGCCGGTACCGAAACGGGCATGTACGTGTCCTTTGATGATGGCGCCAACTGGCAGCCTTTGCAGATGAATTTGCCCATTGTACCAATCACCGATTTGGCAGTGAAAAACAACAACCTGATAGCTGCCACACAAGGTCGCAGTTTCTGGATCATAGACGACCTCACCGTGCTGCACCAGATGAAACCTGAAGTGACAGCCAAGAAATACCATCTGTTCAAACCGATGGATAGCTACCGAATGGGCGGTGGTGGCGGACGCACTTCGCGCACGGCAGGCACTAATCATTCCGGAGGCGTGCTAACCTATTTCTATGTGCAAGACACTAGCAAGACAGATACGCTACGACTGGAGTTTTTGGATACCAAAATGGCCGTGATCAAGACCTTCTCCACACACCAGGATAAAGAGAAAAATGAAGGCAAGTTGGACGTGAAACCCGGCCTGAACAGATTGGCGTGGGACATGCGCCACGAAGGTGCCAAGACATTTGACGGCATGATCTTGTGGTGGGCGTCTACCCAAGGACCAATGGCCACACCCGGCACTTACAACGTGCGGTTTAGTGGCAAAACATTCTCAGAAGCGAATACTTTCAAGCTTTTAAAAGACCCGCGCAGCGAATCAACCGAAGCGGACACACAAAAGCAATTCGATTTCTTATTAGCAGTTCGAGATAAATTGACAGAAACCAATCAAGCAATCATTGATATCCGCAAAGTGCGTACACAAGTAAATGACATGCTAAAACGTACTGAAGATGAGACCATTACGAAGTATGCCAAAGACATGCTCAAAGAAATGAAGACCATTGAAGAGGCGCTGTACCAAACTAAAAATGAAAGCGGCCAAGATCCACTCAACTACCCTATTCGCTTGAACAATAAGTTGGGTCACTTGACGTCACTTTCAGCCATTGGCGACTTCCCACCCACCGATCAAGCACTGGCCTTTTTCACAGAAGTAACGGGCTTGATAGATGCAGAACTAGGCAAACTGAAAGCCATCATGGATGAGCGAATTCCTACCTTGAATAAGATGGTAATGGACGCGAAAATTGAGGCCGTGAAGGTGGATTGACCCCTTGCTTTTCATTAAAATCGAATGAGTACAACATTTCAATTACGTAATCTGAAAAAGACAAATACCATGAAAAAATCACTTCCCCTACTCTTGCTCATCAGCCTGTTTGCATGCGATGCGCAAGACATCCCAAACAAAGAATGGCAAATGAAAACCGCACTGCTGGCAGCTCCCGAAGAACTTCGGGAGGGTGCAAAAGTCCTTGGTTTTGACAAGGACAATAAGCTCGTGACGCTCAGAGACGGCACCAACGAAATGATTTGTTTAGCAGATGAACCCACCCAAGATGGTTTTAGTGCATTTGCGTATCATCAAGACTTGGAGCCATACATGGCGCGAGGCAGAGAACTACGAGCACAAGGCAAAAACTTCCAGCAAATTTTTGAGGCAAGGGAGAAAGACGCAAAAAATGGAACGTATTCCATTCCACAAGGAGCTGTACTCTATGCCTTGTCCGGCACCTACGATTTTGAGAAAGACACACTCAATGATCAATACCTTCGATATGTCGTGTATATCCCCTATGCCACGGCTGAATCTACCGGGTTGCCGCTCAAACCAATGGCACCCGGCGCTCCGTGGATCATGGATCCGGGCACACACCGAGCGCATATCATGATCAATCCCCCGAAGAACTGACGATCAGCCTTTTGTGCAAACGGTTTCGGTGCTTTTTAATTTGTTGCATGCTTTTGCACTGTGCGCATTCGCCTTAATTTAGCCGTTCATTCAAACGACCAATGAAGAAGATTGCAGTATTTACGAGTGGAGGTGACGCCCCCGGAATGAACGCCTGTGTACGTGCAGTTGTGCGCACAGGACTCTATCACGGACTAGATGTATATGGTATCCGCTACGGCTACAATGGCATGATAGAAGGAGACATATTCCCTATGTCGTCATTTACGGTAAGCAATATCCTACAGCGAGGCGGCACCATCCTGAAGTCTGCCAGAAGCGAGGAGTTTCGCACGAAAGAAGGTCGTAGAAAGGCATTTGAAAATCTGAAGCAACGCAACATCGAAGGTATCGTGGCGATAGGTGGTGATGGCACATTCACCGGAGCGAAAATATTCTATGAAGAATTTGGCATGCCCACGGTAGGCGTACCGGGTACTATTGATAATGACTTGTATGGATCAGACTTCACCATCGGTTTTGACACGGCGGTGAACACGGCACTCCACGCCATTGACAACATACGCGACACGGCTAACTCGCACGATCGGGTGTTTTTTATAGAGGTGATGGGGCGACTCTCCGGATACATTGCCTTGCATTGCGGTATAGGTGGCGGAGCAGAGCTTGTGATGGTACCCGAAACCGACACCACCATCGATGACGTGATTCATACCCTAGAGAAAGGCCGTGACAAGAAAAAAACCTCTGCCATTGTGATAGTGGCCGAAGGTGACGAACAAGGCAATGCGCATGAAATAGCCGGAAAGGTAAAAGCAAAATTGCCGTATCTGGACATCCGTGTGTCTACATTGGGCCACATGCAGCGCGGTGGCTCCCCTACCTCGCGTGATCGTATCATTGCGTCCCGATTGGGACTCGCAGCGGTAGAAGGACTCATGGAAGGAAGGAAAAACGACATGGTGGGCATCATCGACAACCAACTCGTGTATCATTCGCTGGAAGATGCCATCAACAAGGAAAAGCCCTTGCGACAAGACTTGTTGCGCTTAGTGGAGGTATTGAATTCGTAAGGTTTGAGGGTGCTGTGAGTTCCTAGCATCCACAGCACTCAGTTGACAATGACAATTTCGGTTCATGAAGACTCAGTTAAGACATGAAATCTCGGCACATGACTGATAGGGGAAAACAACCTGCTTGAAAATTATGTTGGGCTCTGTAGTGCCCTGAACTCAAATCCCTTCCCCGCATAATACTTCAGCACCTCCGGCAGTAGCTCACGCATATTGGCGTAGGACTTCACATTGTCATGAAATACGAAAATAGATCCGGTGGGAGCATCATCGGTGAGGTGGCGTGTGGCAATTTCTCTATCCAGATTTTTTTCAAAATCCCACGCCAATCGGTTCCACATCACAATTTTGTATCGGTGTAGTGCGGCAGCTTGTGCCCGTTTGATGCGTCCGTATGGCGGGCGAAAGAGCATCGTAGGCTGTTGATGCGCTGCTATCTGTGCGTCGCATTGCAGCACATTTTTCCAATAGCGGTAATTGTTCGTTTGCCAGCCTTTCAGGTGGTTGAACGTATGATTGCCAAGTGTATGGCCGGCATCCACCACTTGCTGAGCAATGTCGGGGTGCTTTTGGATGTTTTCGCCCACACAAAAAAAGGTAGCCTGCGCATCGTATTTCTTCAATTCATCCAACACAAACTCCGTCACCTCCGGGATGGGGCCATCATCAAACGTGAGGTACAGTTCTT
>CAZPST010000010.1:0-20986 GCA_964589185.1 uncultured Roseivirgaceae bacterium
AATCAAGATTATTCTCAAAAAACTGGATCCCGAGTACTTTTCTGCTGAATGATTTACGAAAGAAGTAGCAGGATGCACAGTAGGATGAAGAGCCTCAGAACCCAATCTAAGACCTTAATAACCAGTGTCATAACAGCGATATTTTGAATTCAAAATTGCAGAGTTGTGCCAAATCAAAACCCGTATCCAACATCTCGTCCATTAGTTCGCCACAATCCCAGTGTATTTCCACTTGCTTGCCCTTAGCATGGTATGCATTGAGTAGCTTAATTATATCAAACAAATACTTAGCGGTGGTTGGATTGAACAGTTGGTATTTGATGTAGATGGTCAATTCGTCTGTGCGGCTCAGGTGAGCCGTGGTAAACTCCAGTATGCTCTCGTACTTTTGTGCTACATCGGGGGCAATAGACCAGCCGGATATGAAGATGGCATTCAAGTGATGATTTGCGCGTACTTTAAACGGGCGGGCTTTTAGCAGTTGATAGTCTGAAATGACCGGAGCGGATATAAGAGCAGGATGGATAACGGCAACTGAAGGATTCATAGTCAAGTTGATTTAGTGTGAAACAACGTGGGTGAAAACGAAGAGCTTATAATGCGATGCTAATGGAAGACTGCAGCGTAGGTCGGAAATTTCTAGATCCTACACCTGCACCCACTTTGATCCGATTCATCACTGTCACATCTGTGAGGATTGAGGAGGTAATGATGAAATTTTGACCGTTGCTCACCCCTGTTCGCACTTGGTATTTGACGTCCACTACGCGGCGATTCATGAGCGGATAGGCGCCATATATGCCATAGAACTCCTGCTCCACAAAAGTTGAAAGTGGTTGTTGCTCTTGGTTGCCGAATCCGGCTGATTCCTGATAGAATCCACCAACTTCTGCATCATTTGCAAAGTTGAATCCAACACCCATTCCATTTTTTAGGTTAAGATTGGTTTTTTCTACATACGCCTTGGCGGTCAATTGCTGAGCTGTAGCAGCGCTGAGAGCAACTAGAAAAATAGCGGTTGATAGTAAGATAGTTTTCATGACTGACTGTTTTAAGTTGTTAATTGATGAGGCAAAGTTGAACAGTCAGCTGTCGGATTGTCAGCGAGTTATGCGGGTTCTGAATTTTCAGTAAATCTGCTTTTTCAGCTGCGTATTTTACGTAAGGCATGCACGGATACGTGCAAACGGAAGACAATACAATCGGTATAGATTGTACTACGGAAAGTCAATAAATCTAGTCAAGGAGCCTTTTGAGGGCTATTTAGACGCTATAGCCCAGTACATATTCCTTCACCCATTCGTAATGGATTTTGAATTTGTTGGCCTCTTCCGGACGAAGTATTTCGCCGATCATGGTGTGGTCATCCTTGAATTTCACCTTGATTTCGTCTTTCAGGCTCAGGTATTTGCGGCCATGGATTTTATAAATCACCTCTTTGGCGCACCAGATTTCACAGACCTTTTCCAGATTGTCCTTGTACTGCGCCTCTGATTTGTGAAGAAATTTATCCTGAACATCTACCATTTTCTGGCGCGGACGTTCCAAGTCTATTCCGCAAGGTTTTTCCAGATCCATCATGGCGCAGGCCATGGGGAAACTATGCGAGATGGAAATTTCTACACTTTCGTGCCCGATCAAGAAGGGTTTCCCGGTTTCGCGAATACCCACACCTTTATACTCAAGTTGAAATATGTCGCACAAACTTTTGATAAGCACGCGCCCGATAATCCACTCGGCTTGCCTCACCGGATGTAGCTGCGCCGGAAATGGCTCCACCGACATGTAGGGGATCTCCAGGAAAGTTTCTTGTATATTCCATACCGCATATGCGGCATTATCTCGGACTTTTTTGGATAGTAGTAGCGGCATAGCGCAATTTTGAGCAAGTTAACCAATGACAAAGATACAAATCACAAAGCGAGCCAATTTCACAGGGCACAGCAGCGGCATTTTTTGTTTGCAAGCAGTGGGTGACACTGAATTCATTTCTGCCGGTGGCGATGGCCAAGTGGTGCGCTGGAATCCAATGCAGCCAGAGGAGGGAAAGTTGATAGCCAAGGTAAACTCCACCATTTACGGATTGCTGGTGGATGGCGATCGGTTGATTGTGGGTGAAAACTCACGCGCTATCCACTTGATTGATCTCACAACCAATAAAGTCTTGCGATCGGTAGAGATCAAAAGTCCCATGTTTGCCATTCAAAGAGTAGGTGAGCGATACCTAGTAGGTACGGGAGCAGGTGAGATTTTTGTGTTCGACCTTAGCCTAAACTATCTAGCTAAAATCAAACACTCCACTAAAAGTGTGAGAGCATTTGCACTGAACGCATCTGAATTGGCGGTAGCCTATAGCGACAATAGCATTCGCATCCTCGATCCGGTGGATTTCTCTATAAAATATGAACTGACAGGGCACACGCTCTCTGTATTTGCGCTAAGCTACCATCCGATCCACCATTGGCTGGTCAGCACCGGTCGCGATGCGCACATCCGAGCGTGGGACACCTATGATCATTATAAGGAAATAAAAGCAGTACCTGCGCACATGTATGCCTCTAATCACCTCGTTTTTCACCCGAATGGTAATTATTTCGCCACGGGCAGCATGGACAAAACGATTAAGATATGGGATGCCACTACCTTTGCACTGCTCAAAGTCATTGACAAAGCACGGCATGATGGCCATACCAATTCGGTCAATAAGCTGCTCTGGATAGATTTTGACAACTTGTTAGTAACTTGTAGCGATGATCGCACGATCGCCGTTTGGGACATAAAATTTGATTGAAGATGAAGATCACTCCGCTGGAGATCCGTCAGAAGGAATTTGAGAAAAAATTGAGAGGGTATGATAAGGATGAAGTTCAGGCTTTCCTACTCTCATTGTCCAATGAATGGGAACGTGCCTTGGATGAGCAAAAGGAGCTAAAAATGAAGCTCGTTCATGCCGAGAAGGAAGTGCAAAAACTACGAGAAGTAGAATCATCACTGTACAAAACCCTCAAAACGGCAGAAGATACAGGTGCTAATCTGGTAGATCAGGCGAATCGCGCCGCTGAACTTCACCTCAAGGAGACACAGATGAAAGCCGAATCGATGATGAACGAGTCTAAACAAAAGGCGCGCGCAATCATCGAAAAGGCCGAACAAGAAGCTAAGGAAATCATCAACGAAGTGCAGGAAGGGGTGAAAGAACTTGACCTGAACTATAAGACGATAGAAAATCACAGGGATAATCTCATCAAAGACCTGATGAATCTGGCCAATGACATAGTGGAGCGTGTGCAGCGGACGGATAGGCAGAAGAGTAATTTCAAGCTGCAAGATCAAATCAAGCGGGTGCGCGATTTTGCGCGAGAATCAGAGCGCCGCATCAATGAAGAGCATTTGGTGGTAGAAGCCAAGCCACTGGAGCCCATATCGGTGGAGCGAATCCAAAAGGAAATAGCGGATAAGAATACAAAGGAATTGGATGAAGCGGCAGCCAAAGCGGCCCCCACACCCAAGCCGCCGGTAGAGGAGAAAAAGCCGGAAGATCGGGTACAGAATACCCGCAAAGTGCCTGAGCAAAAGGCTGAGCCCGAGGAAGAAAAACCCAAGAAAGAAGAGCCAACCAAGCCAAAATCGGAACCCACACCTAAAGCTGAGGCTTCATTCTTTGATTTGTTAGATGAAGATTGATGATCGGCGAAGTAGCACTCGAAGGAATGGAGTTTTATGCGCGACACGGATACTATGCCGAGGAGCGAAAAATTGGCAACAAATACACTGTGGACATCTATATGTGCGTCGAAATGACGGCCGCCGTAGCGCAAGACAAACTAGAGGGAACCGTGGACTATGAGCAGGTGTATGCGCTTGTCACCGAAGTAATGAATGAGGAAGCCAACCTGCTCGAACATCTGGCCGGTAAGCTAGTCACGAAGCTAAAATCCCGCTTTTCCAACCTGCAATCGGTTAAAGTCCGCATGAGCAAACACAATCCCCCTATAAAAGGTCTGTGCCAACGCGCCGTAGTGACACTTGAAGGTTAATTGTTTGGTTTATTGTCCACGGTCTACCATCCACAATCCACGGCCCTCTCATTACACTTTCTAGTTTCCTTTGCTACTGCTTATTGCTTACTGCCAATCGCCTACTCTTTATTGCCCACTGCTCACTCCCTTTGCCTACCGCCTACTGCCCTTTTGCCTACTACTCATTCACAAACACAAATCCCCGCGCATCCGCCTCGTCATAAAATTCAATTCGTTTGCCTACCATGAAGAGCGTTTCTTTCTTCTGCACCAGTACCCGCACACCATCCACCTCATATTCCAAATCACCTTCTTTTTTGCGATCAAAGCCAAGCTTTAGTGCTACACCACAGCCCGCACCGCGCACAGTCACACGCAGGCCATAATCCGTCGGAATACCCTTGTTTTTTAGGATATTCTTAATTTCAGCAAGTGCATTTGGTGATATAGTGACGGGCTCTAGCATGTGGGGCAAATAAACAACACCCCTCGCACCCGAAAAGTATCAGCGATCGGTTATTTTTGACCGAGTGATATGTCAAAATCTATGGAAGTACTATTCGATCTGTTAAAAATCTCAATACCGGCCATCATCATCGCCTATCTGGCATACGTCATGGTTCGATCTTTTTTACAGAGCAAGCTAGACGAGGTTGTCTTTGCCATCCGCCACAAAAATCAAGAAATCATCGTTCCCATTCGGTTACAAGCCTATGAGCGCATTTGTTTGCTTTTGGAGCGCATCAGTCCGGCCAATTTGGTACACCGACTGAATAATGGCCAGTACACGGCGGAGGAATTCCACCATATTTTGGTACACGAAATCAGGCAAGAATTCAATCATAACCTGTCTCAGCAAGTGTACATGTCGGCCGATGCATGGACCTACGTGACTAGCGCAGTGGAGCAAGTGATATCAGAGATCAATGCAGCAGCCAACGAAATGAAAAAAGATGCCACCAGCATAGACTTGGCCAAGGCGCTGTTTCAGTTGGAATCTCAAAAACAAGTGCACATTCTTAATGAAGCACTCGATTTTGTCAAAAAGGAAATACAAGAGCTCTTTTAATCATGGAAGGATCAAAAGTCTACGAGCGCGTACTCGATAGAGCCAAATCGGTGGTTCAGGACAATGAGCGACTAAACAGTCTTTTGATTGGTGTAGGAGAGAAGCTCACCAAGGTAGGTGATGGCACTGATGAGAGTAAAAGTTTTGTAAAGCTGCTCAAAATGCTTGTACGCATGGTCAGTGCTCATATCGACGGATCTTACCGTTCGTTTTCGCCCATCACGTTGATATTGCTCGCCTTTGCATTGATCTATTTCATCACACCCATAGACCTAATACCTGATTTTTTTCCTATTTTAGGTTTCACAGATGATTTGGCCGTCACAGTCATGATTGGTCAGCGCATTTCAGAGGATATTGATAAATTCAGGGCGTGGGAGCAATCTGATTTTTCTCAATAATTTATAAATTACCTTGTTTCAACAAGAAAATGGATAGAGTCGCATTAGTTACGGGAGCCACAGGATTAGTCGGAAAAGCACTAATTCGCTTGCTTTTGAGCAAGGACTATTACCAGAAAATCATCGTGTTGGCACGGCGTGAGTTAGAAATCAAAGACAATCGCATCGAAATGGTGTTGCTTGAAGATTTTGATAAGATGGCCGATGTAGCCGATAAGCTGAATGCGCATGATGTGTACTGTGCCCTTGGCACCACCATCAAGCAAGCCGGATCAAAAGAGCAATTCATCAAAATAGACGTACAGTGGCCGATGGATTTGGCCAAAATAGTGAAGGATAAGGCGCTTTTCGAACAGTATTTGGTAGTGACAGCCGTAGGGGCAAATGCTGATTCACCATTGTTTTATAATCAAGTGAAAGGCGAACTAGAAGATGAATTGGAGAAGTTGGATCTTAAAGCACTCAAAATTTTCCAGCCTTCCTTGTTGCTAGGATACAGAGACGAGTTCCGTGTGCTCGAAGAGATATATAAATTTTTCAGCGCAGTTTTATCGTTTTTCATGATCGGAACCAAACGAAAACTTTGGTCAATCCGGGGCACAGAGGTAGCAGCAGCCATGTTTCATGTGGCACGTCGGCGAGAGCCGGGGCTGGAGAAATTCAAGCCACGTCGTATGATCCAACTGGCCTATTAAGTGATTGCCGTCATCCAGCGTGTGACAGAAGCTTCAGTCACCATCAATCAACAACTCAAGTCTAAAATCGGCACAGGCCTTTTGGTACTATTGGGTATCGAGGATGCGGATAGTCAAGAAGATATTGAGTGGCTTTCCAATAAAATAGTGAATCTCAGGATTTTTCCGGATGAACAAGAGGTAATGAACAAAAGCCTATTGGATATTGGTGGTGAATTGCTCCTCATTAGTCAATTTACACTACATGCCAGCACAAAGAAAGGTAATCGGCCATCCTATATAAAAGCCACCAAACCCGATGTGGCTATTCCACTATATGAACAGGCAATTCGTGCATTGGGGCAGTTGATTCCCGGTAAAATAGGAACAGGCGAATTCGGAGCAGACATGAAAGTAGCGTTGCTCAATGACGGTCCGGTCACGATCATTATCGACACTAAAAACAGGGTTTGAAAAGACATTTGTGCAAAAGCATTCATTTTCAAATTTTCTCGTTCCAAATCAAATATCTTTGCACCCTTTTCTTAACGAATTGAATGAAGAACATTCGAAATTTCTGCATAATCGCCCATATTGACCATGGGAAAAGTACGCTAGCTGATAGGCTGCTACAGACGACTAACACGGTATCTGAGCGCGACATGCAAGCCCAATTGCTTGATGACATGGATCTGGAGCGGGAGCGGGGCATCACCATCAAGAGCCACGCCATACAGATGGACTATACCCTCAATGGCGAGCAGTATATCTTGAACCTGATAGACACCCCGGGGCACGTGGATTTCTCGTATGAGGTATCTCGGTCCATAGCTGCGTGCGAGGGTGCATTGCTGGTTGTAGATGCATCGCAAGGCATTGAAGCACAGACCATTTCCAATTTATATCTTGCCCTTGAGCACGATTTGGAGGTAATACCCGTGCTCAACAAAATTGACTTGCCGGGTGCCATGCCCGATGAAGTGTCGGATCAGATCATTGATTTGATTGGATGTAAAAAGGAAGATATTCTGCATGCCAGTGCCAAAGAAGGAATAGGCATTAATGAAATATTGGAGGCAGTAGTGGCGCGTATTCCGGCTCCAAGTGGAGATACTAATGAGCCTCTTCAAGCGATGATATTTGATTCAGTATTTAATTCCTACAGAGGAATTGAAGTGTATTTCCGCGTATTCAATGGCTCACTCAGCAAGGGCGACAAGGTGAAATTTGTGAATACGGGCAAAACCTACGAGGCAGATGAGATAGGCGTGTTGAAATTGGAGCATGCACCCAAGCCAACCATCAGTGCCGGCAATGTGGGGTATTTGATTTCAGGGATTAAGGTTGCCAAAGAAGTAAAAGTAGGGGATACCATTACGCATGTGGATCGGCCTACATCCAACCTTGTAAAGGGATTTGAGGACGTGAAGCCAATGGTTTTTGCGGGTATTTATCCCGTAGAGACCAGTGAGTTTGAAGAACTGCGCGCATCCATGGAGAAGCTTCAGTTGAATGACGCATCATTGGTGTGGGAACCCGAGACATCAGCTGCCCTCGGATTTGGGTTTAGATGTGGATTTTTGGGCATGTTGCACATGGAAATTGTGCAAGAAAGACTAGAGCGCGAGTTTGGCATGACGGTCATCACAACTGTGCCATCCGTGCAGTTTCACTCCATACTCACCAACGGTGAAATGAAGAAGGTGAGTGCACCCTCCGAGCTGCCCGATCCCACAGAAACTGCCCATATTGAAGAGCCGTATATCCGTGCACAAATCATCACCAAATCAGACTACATCGGTCCGGTGATTAGCCTCTGCATTGATAAAAGAGGGGAAATTAAGAACCAAGTATATCTCACATCCAACCGCGTGGAACTCACCTTTGAGATTCCTTTATCAGAAATTGTCTTTGACTTTTTTGACAAATTGAAGACCATTTCTCGGGGATATGCTTCGCTGGATTATGAGCTGATCGGTTATCGTCAATCAAACCTCGTGAAGTTGGATATTCAGCTAAACGGCGAAAAAGTGGATGCGTTATCAGCTATAGTGCATCGAGATAAGGCGTACGAATGGGGCAAACGTCTCTGCGAGAAATTGCGCGGATTGCTCCCTCGACAGATGTTTGAGATAGCTATACAGGCCGCCATCGGCACCAAGATTATTTCAAGAGAAACCGTAAAGGCCATGCGTAAAAACGTACTTGCCAAATGCTATGGCGGTGATATTTCTCGTAAGCGAAAACTACTCGAAAAGCAGAAAAAGGGTAAGAAACGTATGCGACAGGTGGGCAATGTGGAGATACCACAGGAAGCCTTCATGGCCGTACTTAAATTGGACGACTAAATCACAGACTTATGCCTACAATTATTGACGGAAAGAAGGTTGCCAAGGACATTGAAACGGAGATAGCCGGACATGTGTCCAACTGGGTTTCCAAAGGTGTACGACCGCCGCATTTAGCGATCATAATTGTTGGGGATGATGGCGCCAGCCATACCTATGTGAATGGCAAGATCAACGCCTGCAAGGCTGTGGGATTTGATTACACGTTGTTGCATTTCGCCAGTACCATTTCAGAAGACAAGTTGGTGCGGCACATTCGCAATCTCAATGAGGATGAGGATATAGACGGCTTTATTGTTCAATTACCCTTGCCAGAGCACATCCACGTGCAGCGGATCATTGAAAATATTGCGCCTGAAAAGGACGTAGATGGATTCACCAATCAAAACTTCGGCAGCATTTCATCTGAGCATCAATTGCTACTGCCAGCCACGCCTTTCGGCATTATGGAGCTTATGCGTCGATATAAAATTGACATGGAGGGCAAACATTGTGTGATCGTGGGAGCTAGCCGCATTGTGGGTGCGCCGCTTAGTCTTATGATGATCGAAGCACGCGGCACAGTCACGGTCTGTCATAAATACACCAAAGGATTAGCAGAGCACACCCGCAAGGCGGATATACTCGTAGTGGCTGTGGGCAAGCCTGGATTGATTACCAAAGAAATGGTAAAAGAGGGTGCCGTGGTGATAGATGTTGGCACCACACGCGTGGAGGATGCAACACGCAAATCCGGTTTCCGATTGTCGGGTGATGTGATGTATGATGAAGTTGCAGATATCACAAGTGCTATTACCCCTGTGCCGGGTGGAGTTGGCCCAATGACCATAGCATCGCTTTTGCTCAATACCTATCGTGCATATGAGCTTGGCCACAGCTAAATCGACCGCTTTGCCTTTGATGGAGGCCTTCTACACCATACAAGGAGAGGGAGCGTACACAGGCACGGCTGCTTATTTCATTCGCCTCGGCGGATGCGATGTAGGTTGCCATTGGTGCGATGTGAAAGAATCGTGGGAGGTTGCCAAGCATCCGAATACGGAAATTGAAGACATTATTGCTCTGACAGGGCAGAGCGGAGAAAAGGTAGTTGTCATCACAGGAGGTGAACCATTAATGTATGATCTGACGAACCTGACACACAGCTTACGAAGCAAGGGGTTGCGGACTCACGTGGAAACGTCCGGTGCGTATCCACTCTCAGGTGACTGGGACTGGATTTGTTTTTCTCCTAAGAAATTCAAAGCGCCTTTGGCGGAGTATTATGCAGCTTCTCATGAGTTGAAGGTCATCATTTTCAACAAATCAGATTTCAAATGGGCTGAAGATCATGCACAGAAGATGCAGCCCAGTGCACAGCTTTTTTTACAACCTGAGTGGTCACGAGCCAATGAAATGACGCCCTCGATCGTTGAGTATGTCAAGCAGAATCCGCATTGGCGTATATCTTTACAAACACACAAATACCTCGAAATTCCTTGAAAAGGCTCACCCTCATCGGCTTTCTTTTCCTTCTAGTGTGTCTGGCGTTCGGGCAGAGTTCCATGGATAAAAAGGCGGTGAAGTTGGTGGAGAAAGGCAATGCAGCACTCAAAGAACGAGACTTTAATCAAGCCAAAATTCTTTTTGCGCAGGCGATTTCTCGTGATTCCGCATACGCCGATGCATATGTCAAGCTGTTCGGACTGCATCATGTACTCCGTCAACCAGATGAAATGTATCAGATTCAGTTGCTGTACATTCAAAACGTGCCTGAGAAGTATCTGAATCAGCAGGTATGGCAAAGTCTGGCGACTTATGAATTTAATAAAGGCAAGTATACCCAAGCGGATCAATTCATCTCGAAAGCGAATAAGGTGGATAGTTTGCTTTTCAAGAGTATTCGTTTCTCATTGAGCGAAATACAAAAAGAGGACAAGCTCGATATCACCGAATTGCCACCGGAGGTCAATCGGTACGCCTATCAGTATTTGCCTGCACTCACCGTAGATCAGCGGACGTTGATCTACACCGCCAGAGTAACTAGTGATTCGGACGAAGATATTGTAATGAGTGAATTTGACGGCCAAGAATGGTCAGAGGCCAGATCATTGGCCGAAAGCATAAATACCCGATTCAATGAAGGAGCGTGTACCATTTCGGCTGATGGCCGAATATTAATCTTCACCTCCTGCGAGGGTCGGCAGTCGTATGGCAACTGTGACCTCTATATAACCCGAAAAGTGGGCGACACTTGGTCAAAGCCCGAAAATCTCGGGCGTAAAGTCAATTCTACATCGTGGGATTCTCAACCGGCGCTCTCAGCAGATGGTAGGACACTCTATTTCGTTTCCAATCGTCCCGGAGGAATTGGAGGCAGAGACATCTGGGTAAGTGTGTGGGAAAATGACGGGTGGTCGTATCCTAAAAATATGGAAGCAAGGATCAATACCTCGCGTGATGAAACCACACCATTCATCCATTCCGATAATCACACCCTATTCTTTTCATCCAATGGCCATATAGGCTTGGGTGGATTCGATTTATACAAAATCAACCGAATGGATAGCACGTGGCAATCAGTACAAAATTTAGGATACCCTATCAATACGTTTCATGATGAAGTCAGCCTAATCATAGCAGCAGATGGCTCAAGAGCTTATTTTGCGAAGGAAGAGACTTCCGGCACTTCAATTCTATCAAGTCGGTTGGTGTCCTATGAAATCCCTCAGGAGAAGCAATTGGTTGCAGGTGTCACGTACATTACCGGAATCGTACGAGACCGTGATACGAATGAACCGCTTAAGGCTTCATTAGACATTGTGGATTTGACAAATCGTGCCACCGTTTACGCTACCACCAGTGATGAACTGACGGGCAGATACTACCTCGTTTTACCCACTAATGAACAGTTTGGTGCTTTCATAGCGAAACAGGGCTATTTATTCGAGGACTTATCTTTTTCCACCCTGAATAAGGCAATAGATACGGTTGATATCTACCTTCAGCGCATCCAAGCCGGATCCAAGCTGGTGTTGAAAAACATTTACTTTGATTTTGATTCCGATGTACTGGACAAGAAGTCGTTTGAAGAGTTGGATCGGGTCTTGACATTGCTCAATGAAAATCAGGGCGTCCGCGTTGAGATAAGTGGCCATACCGATTCATCCGGATCGAAGGCCTACAACCTAGATCTCTCAAAACGTCGCGCAAAGCGTGTATTTGATTATTTGGTAACTTATGGAGTGCCTCTCGCCCGCTTATCGCATGTTGGGTTAGGTGATTCCGACCCATTAAATGCCGATCAAACAGAAGCCGAAAAGCAAGAAAATCGGCGGATTGAGTTTAAAATCTTACCCTAGCGCGATTATTTTTCGCTCATTTCTAACGATTGCATTGGCGAAATAATCGCTTGGAAGATGGGTAAATACAGAATTTTCACCCTAACACAGCCCTTCTGAGGCATTTTGTCGCAAAATCCTTTCGAGTTGTCTCATTTTGGGAAGCAGTAGCTGAACATTAGAAGGAGTGAAATTACTTCATCTATTCCATGGGTATTATGAAATTGTTACTAGTTTTAGCCAAGAAATAATGTTCAATTTTAAACCAGTATGAATATGAAGAGGATTTTACTCTTAAGTATGGTGTTCTCGTTCGTATTTGCGTTCAGTGCATGGGCGCAGCGGACGGTCTCTGGTAAAGTCACCGATGAGAAAGGTGAAGGTTTACCAGGCGTGAACGTCGTGATGAAAGGCACGACGACAGGAGTTACCACCGATTTGGATGGTAATTTTCAAATAAGTGTACCTGATGATAATACCGTTTTGGTCTTTTCATCGGTAGGGATGACAACTCAGGAAGTGACTGTCGGGGCAAGAACAATCATAGATATTGGGATGTCAATTGACACCAAGGAGTTGCAAGAACTCGTGGTGGTGGGTTATGGAACCACCTTAAAGACCGAATTTACAGGGTCATCTGCATCAATTAATTCCGAATCACTCGGACGCTTACCAGTAGTTAGTGCTGATCAAGCATTACAAGGACTTGCAGCGGGTGTTCAGGTTGTGTCGAACTCAGGAACACCAGGCGGAGGAATGTCTATACGTGTTAGAGGTCAAACGTCTATATCGGCCAGTAATGATCCATTGTACGTTGTTGATGGTGTGCCGATTGTTTCGGGTAATCTACAGCAAAATGGTCTTGGCGGGCAGAGTGGAAATGCATTAGCTGGCTTGAATCCAAATGACATTGAATCTATTGAAGTATTGAAAGATGCGTCTAGCACGGCTATTTATGGTGCTCGCGCGGCTAATGGGGTGGTACTTATTACTACTAAAAGAGGTCAGACGGGAACGACCAAAGTTGATGTTGGTTACATGAGAGGTTGGGGAAATCCAACTAACATAATTGATGTGTTGAATGCAGATGAATGGGAAATGATTATGAATGAGGCCAGAATTAATGGAGGACTAACTCCCACTAATTATGACGCATTGCCTAATGCAGATGTTGATACGGACTGGTTAGATGCCGTCTTTCGAACTGCTATTATTGAGCAATTTAACGTCAGTATAAGCGGAGGGGATGATAAAACTCGATATTTCTTGAGTGGTAGCTATCGTGATGAAGAAGGCACACTTGGCAATGATGTAGGTGGGTCAGGGTATAAGCGAGCAACTGCACGATTGAATTTGGATCATACAGCTTCGGAAAAACTCACGCTTGGATCTTCAATTGGTATTTCTTATGACCAGAATTCTAGAATACCTAACGATAATAACATTTACGGAGTGCTTTCTACGGCTTTATTGACCGCACCGAATGTTCCCATTTATGTGCTGGATCCTGAAACTGGTGAGCCTACTTCGGAATATAGCCCTGAGCCTCCATTTGCAAATCCGGTTCAGGTTCTAGAAAAGGAACGCGCACTGAATTCCACAAAGAAGGTTGTTGGTAATGTTTTCTTTAGTTACGAGATTTTAGAGGGGCTGTCATTTAGAACGGATGCCTCAGTAGATTACACCCAATTGACAGAAGATCATTATCAGCCGGCATCCACTTTCCAAGGCGCAGGTGTAGGAACCGGTCTTTACAATACAAACGAATTTACAACTACTTTGATAGAACCAACATTGCGAGGTTCAAAAACACTTGGTAGCAATCATAACTTGACTGGAGTCGTAGGAACAACTTTTCAGAACAGAACGAATTGGAGAAATTCCGTGTCTGGTCAGGGTTTTTCTAGGGAATCATTGACGTATCTAACTTCTGCTGCCACAATTACAGCTGGATCGTCACTGCGTAGAGATTATGCATTCCAGTCAGTATTTGGTAGAGTCGGATATTCTTTTAAAGGAAAATATCTAGCAAATGCTACTGTAAGAAGAGATGGCTCATCCAGATTTGGACCTGATAATAAATTTGGTACGTTTTGGGCAGTGTCTGGCGGATGGAATTTTTCAGAAGAGTCATTCATGGATGCTATTTCGTTTATTGATTATGGAAAGTTGCGTATGAGTTATGGCAAAACCGGAAATGATCAAATTGGAGAGTTTACGTACTTGGGAACTTGGACTGGAGGTGCTAACTATTTGGATCAGCCAGCATCGGCACCTACAAGAATTGCCAACAATGCACTTAAATGGGAGGAAACTACCACGCTTGATATTGGTTTGGAATTGGCGTTGTTCAAAAGTCGTGTAAATCTAAACGTTGGATATTTTGATGGATCTACTGTTGATCTATTGTATGCAAATCCAATCCCAGAAGCAACTGGATTTAATTCGGTTCAGTCAAATATTGGAGAAATTAGAAATTGGGGTTGGGAATTTGATGTCAACACAATAAATGTTGACATGCCGAATGGTTTTAAGTGGACAACCACTGCGAATATTTCATTTTTAAGAAATGAAGTGGTGAGTCTTCTAGATCCAGAACCCATCGTTCAAGGTTTTGCCAGTGCTATTATTGAAGGCCAACCGCTGAATACGTTTTATGCTTATAAGTTTTTAGGCGTAAATCCGGCCACTGGTATGTCGATGTATCAAGATGTAAATGGTGATGGAAATATTACAGCTGATGATCAAACGATCATAGGTGATTATCAGCCTAGCTATTTGGGTGGAATTACAAATAATTTCAGTTACAAGGGACTTACATTGAGTGTGTTTTTCCAATTCATTCAAGGAGTTGATGTGTATAACAACACAAGAGCATTCATGGAGCACTTGGGTACCAGCGCTTGGGGTATGGATCGTTCGGTATTGCGAAGATGGCAAAAGCCTGGTGATATTACCGACATTCCAAGAGCAGCAACAGGTGCAACTGTTGGACTCAATAATGAAGACAATAGTCGATTCTTGGAAGATGGATCATACCTGAGACTTAAGAATATTACCTTGGCTTATGATGTTCCAAATGAAATCGCTGCTAAGGCTGGGTTGAGAACGGCTAGAATTTATTTTACAGGTGTGAACTTGTTGACATTCACGAATTATAGTGGATTTGATCCTGAGGTAAATGTTTTTAATAATACGAATACCGCACAGGGTACTGATTTCTTAACCTTTCCACAGTCTAAACAAGTATTCTTAGGTGTGAATATTGGTCTGTAATGTTTCAAACACAATTAATTAGAAACTAATGAAAAAGATAAATATATTATTAATCGTATTCGGTTTCATGCTTTTTTCCTGTAAGGAAGACCTAGAATTGCTCCCTGTGGATCAAATAGGTGATGAGCTTGTGATCGAGGACATGGCTAGCTTGGAAGCCGCAGTACTAGGTATGTACAGCAGTATGCAATCAGGAAATATGTATGGTGAATTGGAGATTTTTATGGGTGGAATCTTAAGTGATGAAATGGTTTTCACCGGTACGTTTCCAACTAAAACGCAAATGGCAGTAAATGAGATTTCTGCTGAGAATGTAACGTTGCGTGGTGTTTGGTCTCAACCATATCGTACCATTTTTATAGCAAATACGATCATTGAGCGTGCAGCAAATGCAGGAACAGCTGAGGAGATTGCTCCATTGGTGGCGGAGGCTAAACTAGGAAGAGCACTGTCATTTATGAATTTGGTGAAGTTTTGGGGAGGTGTGCCTTTGACGACTACATCTGATGTAAATGTTAATTCAACATTGCCTAGAGCTTCGGTTGCTGAAGTTTATGCGCAGATTATTAGTGATTTGACAGATGCGGTAGCAGATTTACCAGGCAAATCGGTGAATGGGACGTATAGAGCGACCAAGGCTGCAGCTCAAGCTTTAATGGCGAGAGCTTATTTGTATAGTGGGGATTTGCCTAACGCTGGTATCATGGCGAATACAGTGATTACATCCAATGAATATTCGTTAGATCCGGATTATGCTAACCTCTTCAGTAACACCTCTACGTCTCCTGAGATTATTTTCAATATTTTCGCAAGTATTCAGGATGGAAGTGCCCTCGGTTTCTTTGCACAGCCTGCTAGTTTGGGCGGTAGATATGATTATTCGCCAAATCCTACCCTATTAGCGGAAATGGATGCAGAGGATGTAAGAGCGGAGTTGATTGTTCCAAATCCTGATGCCGGAGGTATACTAGTGACTAATAAGTATACTGACGCAAATACGGGTACAGACAAGCCTTGTGTTATTCGCTTAGCTGAAATGTATTTGATTAGAGCTGAGGCAAATGGTAGTGTTGGTGATCTGAATACTGTGGCCGCTAGGGCTACAGGAAATGCAGTATATTATAACTCGTATAATTTGGATAATTTATTAAGGGAGCGTAAGTTGGAGTTGGCTTTTGAAGGTCATAGATGGCATGATTTAGTTCGAACTAATCAGGCGAACGCGGTATTAAGTGTTTTGAAGCCGGATTCTTGGGATGCTACGGACGTGTTGATGCCTATTCCTCAACGGGAAATAGAACAGAACCCTTCCTTAGTTGGAAACCAGAATCCTGGTTATTGATGTTTTAACTTAAGATTATGAAAATGAAAAAGATAAGAATATTACATATCGCAATGTATGTGCTTGCGGTTGTGTCATTCACCGGATGTAATCCGGAGGATGAGCGCGTAACGTTTAATGGACCATACTATGTACAGTTTACAAGCTCAAGTGCTGCAATTTCAGAAGCTGCAGGAACGGTCGTGGCTATACAAGTGAGTAATGTAGGACCCACTCTTGATGAGGATATCACCATAAGTTATTCTACAACAGGATCTACGGCCGTTTTGGATGTTGATTATGAGTTGGAGGCAGGTCAGGTTGCGGGTCAAATTACGATTCCTGCCGGTCGACACTTTGGCGAGTTGAGGATCATTCCTATTGACAATGATGAAAGTGATGGGACAAGAACCTTAACATTAACTTTGACATCTGCAAGCAGTAATTTACAAGCTGGTTTTGGAGCAATCGGCGTATCTAGTAGTGTTTCAATTACCGATAATGATTGTCCATTAGATTTGGAGACATTCCCTGGAAGTTATGATCATTCATTTACGCATACAGCAGGTTTTTTGTGGGCCGCAGGAACTCAAACTGGCTTTGTAGCGACTTTGGGGACAACTGGTACTGAAAATATATTTAGCTGTACTAACTTCTTTGGAATCGTTGATAGATTTGGTTTGGGTGCTCTTCCTGGTGAACCAGGTTTGATTCCTATTCAAATTAATGTTGAAGCGAAGACAGCTCAAGTGCAAGATGGAGCATGGATATTGTATGGAACATCAGCACCTCGAGAAATACAAGGCAGAGGAGCTGGGGATGTAGCGACCTGCGGTCCGAATTTTACCATGGCTGCTGATCTCGTGCGCACCAATGAGCAAACTGTCGGAACTTCCATTTTGGTTGCATCTTTCGAAAAGTTGAATTAACATTTTAAACCGAAACGAAATGAAAATAGTAAATAAATATTTTGCTCTACCCTTGCTGGCGCTTAGTCTATTCACTGCCTGTGAGGATGTAGATCCTGCCGCTGGCGGAGACACTACCAATCAACGCGATTTCACTATTGCTGATTATATTGTTGCAGGAAATAATACACAAGTAGGGGCGTTTAACACCCTATTTGATGCGTTAGAAAAGGCTGATATGTTAGATGCGTTAACCGATGGCGAGTTTACATTACTTGCTCCGACAGACGCGGCTTTTGCCGCAGCTGGTATTAACGTTGCTACGCTAAGTGCAGTTGAATTGGAGACTATCTTAAACTATCATTTGATACCTTCCGAGCTGGCTACATTGCCAGAGGGGCGTACTGTGACGGTTAATGGTAAGACCATACATGTAAAAGGTACTACTGTGAATGGTAGTGCGACTGCCACAAAGCACATTACCTTACAGAATGGTGTAGTGTTTTCGTTGAATCAAGTATTGTTGCCTTATGCAGGAACCTTGGCAGATGTTATCGCAGAAAATGATGATTTGTCATTGGTACTATCTGCCATTAACAAGGCAGGAATTTCTTTGACTGGAGCTTCTTTCAATACATTGTTTTTGCCAACTAATGAGGCGATGGAAGATTTTGGTCTGGATCAGGCCGGGATTGACGCCACTGATGCTGCTGACTTGGAGGATTTGCTAAATTATCATATTTTAAGTGGAGACTTGTTTGGTGTTAATCTGACATCTACTAGGTATGCTACATTGGCTGGGTCGTTGGTTGATTACCCAGGAGTTACAATTGCCGTTGGTGATCCTATTGAAATCAATGGTATCGAAGTAGTAGGTGCAAATAATATCGCTAGTAATGGCGTAGTTCACATTATTGATGGATTTCTTGAAGCGCCAGTGACAATGATTGATGGTTTCGAAGGGGCTGTTTACGGAGGAAACACGGGTGTTATCCTTTCTGGGCTATATGCTGGAATATTACGGGTGGGTTTGGAGGATCTGTATTTTGCAGATTTAACAGACACTTATTCCGTAATAGGTCCCTGTTGCGGAATATTCAATGAAGCCAATTATCCGATTGATGCTGATCTGATTGATGCAATTGAGGCGCATATTTTTGAAGGAAATGTGAATTGGATAACACTTGCAAGTGTAGGTGGAACCAGATTTGAATCTGTGAATGGCAATAAATATGTAGCTACTTCAAGTGCTAATGGTAGATTTATAAACGGTAATTGGGGTAATGCGTTTGGCGCAACTTCTACAGGTGGAACTGGTGTTACATATAACGGAACATTTTCTAATGCCGCATCATATCAAATCACAATGGGTAATGTCCCTCTGACTGGATTACCTGAGGAGTCTATTACTGATATTCTCGATGAGGATGTTGATTTTAATTTATTTTCTGCAGCCTTGCGGGTATTGGGTGTTACTTCGACTGGAGATTATACGGTTCTTGCAATAAATAATGTGTTGTTTGAGGATATATTCGAATACTCAACTGTAGAGGAGGTTGAAGCAGCAGATGCGGATGAATTTGAAGTGCTACTTAATCATGTAATTTCGAAGTGGTATTTTAGCATTGATTTAGATGATGGTTCACTACCTGCTTTAGTTGCTGCTAGTGGTGAGACATTACAATTCTCATATGGCACTGAAGGAGAGGTGGGTATTCTTTTGGATTCTTCTGATCTTAGCTCCTTTGTTGAAGTAATTAACTTTGATCTTACAGCAGCTAATGGCGTGGTGCATGAGGTGGATGATTTAATCGAATTTTGATTATTAGTAGAACTTGGTATACTGAGACGGTACGGGTTTTCCCGTACCGTTTTTAGCTTTTTTATGTTATGAAATTATTTTGTTGTTTAGTTGTTTTTATTTTCGGTCATCAAGTGGTGTTGGCACAAGGAGTCTGCGGCACCCTCGCTACGCAAGAGCAAATTGATTTTATGTACTCATTTCAACTGTCATCGGGAAGGGATGATCTACGTACGAACAATGTATTAGTGAACATACCGTTGACTATACATGTAATACGCAGGGATGATGGAACAGGAGGATTAACTGAGTCACAGGTAAATCAGGTTGTGCAGCAAACGAATAATTACTATGAGAATGCTAATATGCGTTTCATTGTGGCTGGAGGTATTAGGTATATAAATAGTTCTGAATTTTTTGATCTGACGAGTGCTGAGGAAGGTAAGTTAGGGGTTGCGAATGATGTGAGAGGAACTATAAACATCTATCTTTCTAACTCTTTAAGCTCAAATGGCACACCATTATGTGGATATACGCGCTTCCCACCCAGTGAGGATCGGGTTTTTGTGGCTAATCCATGTATGTTTGGTGGAACGTTTGAGCATGAATTGGGTCACTATTTCACGTTATATCATACGCATGGTAAGACAAATACGGGCACAACTGATGAGTTGGTAAATGGCTCTAACTGTACAGTGGCTGGTGATGATATTTGCGATACGCCTGCTGATCCTAATTTGACAGGAAGGGTGTCTACTAATTGCCAGTATACCGGCATAGTCAAGGATGCTAACGATCAATTTTATGTTCCAAATACGAGAAACATCATGGCTTATTCATTGGATCAATGTCAGGATTATTTTTCTCCTGGGCAATATGATCGAATTAGAAGTGGCTTTGAAAATGGCAGGTCTTACCTGAATTTTACATCTGAGCAATTCTCAGCATTGTTTACATCTAATTTGAATACTGGGTGTCCAGGTACAGTGGTTGATTTTAGTGCCACATCGTTTGGAGCTACACGTTATGAATGGGAGTTTCAAGGTGGTACTCCAAGTGTTTCTTCAAGCTCTAAACCGAAGATTGTTTATAATTCCCCTGGTGATTTCAATGTGAAGCTTACTGCTTTTAATGGATCGGGTACACAAGCTGTATTTTCCCGCACTGATTTCATTCGGATAGTTGATCCTTTGGAATTTTCAATTAATGGAGATCTTTATGAAGGTTTTAGTGAGAGCACTCTTCCGTTATTATGGCAAAATGAAGCTACGAACGGGGGATTACCCTTTGAAATTTCACCTGTTAATTCGGAGGCAGTAGAGACAAATCCAAATTCACTTCTAATGAATAATTATGGAAATGATGGTGTATTCAGATCTGTAAGTAGTATTAGCCTGCCTAGTTACAATCTTGAAGGGATTCGTGGATTTACTATTTCTTTCAAGTATGCTTATACTTTTAGACCGGAGACTTTTGATGGTTCGTTATTATATGAACCGAGATATGACACACTAACATTTGGCTTGACCACAACGTGTAATGGATTAATTGAACCTCTTTGGTCAAAAGGTGGTTTAAATCTAGCCACAGTTGAAGGTCAACTCTCTGCCTTTGTTCCTGAAATTGATGATTGGAAAGATGTAAGTTTTAAGAAGACTTTTACCAATGAAAGAGATTTTGCAAGATTTAGTTTTGTTGTGATGTCAAATAATGGGAATAATCTTTATTTGGATAATATTTCTGTTCTACCAGATTACGGATTGAATCCACCAACATTTTTTAGAGTGATAGAGAATAGTACGGGTATGGTTCGATTTCAATGGACAGATAGGTCAATAAACGAAATGGG
>CAZPST010000011.1:0-8434 GCA_964589185.1 uncultured Roseivirgaceae bacterium
AAAAACATGAAGACAATTGAAAAAACTTTTGACGCTGTGAAATTCATGCGTCAGCAGCGAAATATGTTAAGCGAGAAGCTGTCTAAAATGACAAAAGAAGAAGTATTAGCATATTTCGAGAAACGAAAAACACAGCTGACAGTCAAGCCCAGTGCATAAATTCGGTTTGGCTAATGATACAAGGAAATGAAAATTGGTCAACTCTTAGTTTGACATAATTGAGCAGTTTTGTATTTCTATAGCCCCACTTCGCATAGGAAAGAAACGATGTAACACCAAAACAGTAACTGAATGGAATTTTCACTGGGTCAGATAGCGACCCTTATCGGAGGAACAGTAGAAGGAAATGCGGACGCTACCGTATCCACCATCAGCAGCATCGAGGAAGCCAAACCTGGCAGTATTTCGTTTCTCTCCAATCCCAAGTACGAACCGTTCATCTACAGCACACACGCAAGTGGCGTGATTGTGAATGACGATTTCAAACCCACCAAACCGATCCAAACATCGCTTATTCGGGTGAAAAATGCGTATCTGGCTTTCACAGCACTACTGGGAGAATATCAGCGCATTTTAAGTTTCAGCAAATCAGGCATTGAAAACCCAAGCTATATCAGTGCATCGGCCACTCACGGCGAAAATCTCTACCTAGGCGCTTTTGCCTATTTAGGTGAAAATGTACGTGTCGGGAAAAATGTGAAAATCTATCCACACGCCTACATCGGTGACAATGTGACCGTGGGCGACAATAGTATCATCTATTCCGGTGTGAAGATTTATGCCAATTGCAAAATAGGCAGCCACTGCACATTGCAGGCAGGGTGTGTGATCGGAAGTGATGGATTTGGCTTTGCACCCAAAGAAGACGGCACGTATGAAAACATTCCTCAGATTGGCAATGTGATATTGGAAGATCACGTAGATATTGGCGCCAATGCCACTATTGACTGTGCCACATTTGAATCTACCATTATCCGTCGGGGAGTAAAAATTGACAATCTAGTACAGATCGCGCACAATGTGGAAGTAGGCGAAAACACCGTGATAGCTGCTCAATCGGGAGTGTCTGGCTCCACCAAAATAGGCAAGCAAGTGATTTTGGCAGGTCAAGTGGGCATTGTGGGGCATCTTCATATTGCAGACAAGACCATCGTGGCGGCACAGTCAGGCATTATGAAAAACACAAAAGAGGGCGATGTGCTATTTGGCTCGCCTGCGCTAGAAAAAGGCGATCAAGTGAAATCATTGGTGGTATTTCGTAAGCTGCCGCAGCTCCTCAAACGTGTAGAAGAACTTGAGGAAAAAATTCTAAATTTGCGCACTTAATTTTAACCATCCGCTAAACTCACAGGATGCAAGTCTATCAGCACACCATAAAAGGTCCGGTGAAAGTAGCCGGTGTAGGTCTTCATACGGGTGTAAACGCCACCATGACGTTTATGCCGGCCAAGCCCAACCACGGCATCAAGTTTCAGCGCGTGGATTTGGAAGGCCAGCCGATTGTAGATGCCGATGTAGATAATGTGGTGGACTTGTCTCGAGGCACCACCATCGAGCAAAATGGCGCACGGGTAAACACCGTAGAGCACACGCTGGCCGCCCTTGTAGGCCTTGAAATCGATAACGTGCTAATCCAACTTGACGGACCCGAGCCTCCTATTATGGACGGCAGTTCGCGCATGTTCATCGATGCTATTTTAGCGGTTGGACTGGAGCAGCAAAATGCCCAGCGCAATTTCTTTGAAATACCTGAGAGCGTATTTTATCAAGACAAAGGCCGAGATGTAGAGATTGCCGCCCTGCCGTTAGACGATTACCGCGTGACGGTGATGGTAGATTACAAATCACCCGTATTGGGCAGCCAGCACGCTTCGCTCAACAATATTGAGGATTTCAAAGAAGAAATATCCAGTTGCCGCACCTTCTGCTTTTTGCATGAAGTGGAGCAACTCTATAAGCACAACCTGATCAAAGGTGGTGACCTAAGTAATGCCATTGTGATCGTGGACCGGCAAGTGGAGCCGGGCGAGCTGAATTATTTGGCTGACCTATTAGGCAAACCAAAAATAGAAGCGCAAGAAGAAGGCATCTTGAATAATGTGGAACTGCGCTATAAAAACGAACCGGCCAGACACAAACTCCTCGATGTAATCGGCGATTTGGCACTCGTAGGCCGACCGATAAAAGCACAAATTTTAGCTGCCCGTCCGGGACATGCCGCCAATGTAGCATTCGCCAAAAAGCTAAAGCGGTTGATGGAGAAAGAAAGCAAAAACAATGTGCCCGTCTATGATCCTAAGCTTCCGGCTGTCATTGATATTGTCAAAATCAACCAAATCTTACCCCATCGCTACCCCTTCTTGTTGATTGATAAGATCTTCCATTTGGACGATGAGCAAGTGGCCGGCATCAAGAATGTCACCTTTAATGAGCCCTTCTTTCAAGGACATTTCCCCGGCAATCCGGTAATGCCCGGTGTGCTACAGATAGAAGCCATGGCACAAATCGGAGGTATTTTGGTGCTCAATACCGTGCCTGATCCTGAAAACTATTGGACCTATTTTTTGGGTGTAGATGATTTCAAATTCAGAAAAATGGTGCGTCCGGGAGACACATTGGTGATCCGCTGCGAATTGTTGGCACCAATACGTCGAGGTTTTGCCAAAATGAAAGGATCGGCGTATGTGGGGAATAATCTGGTCTGTGAAGGTGTAATGACCGCAAGTATTGTAAGAAAAGAGATTGAATAAGTATATGAATCAACCCTTGGCCAACATCCACCCGGATGCCAAAATCGCAAAATCGGCGGTTATAGAACCCTTCGCTACTATTGCAGCCGATGTGGTGATCGGTGAGAATACATGGATCGGCCCGAACGCCTGCGTGTGGGATGGCGCTCGCATAGGCGACAACTGCAAGATTTTCCCCGGTGCGCAAATCTCGTGCGAACCACAAGACCTCAAATATGATGGCGAAAAAACAACCGCTCACATAGGTAACAACACGATCATTCGCGAATTTGTGACTGTTTCGAAAGGCACCAGTGACAGGCTGGATACCAAAATTGGCAATAACTGTTTGATTATGGCCTATGCTCACGTTGCGCATGATTGCCAATTGGGCAATAACATTATCGTAGGCAATGCCTGTCAGGTCGCAGGCCATGTACTTATTGATGATTTTGCCATTTTGAGTGGTCTTACGGCTGTGCATCAATTTGTCAACATCGGTTCGCATGTGATGATATCCGGTGGCTCATTGGTACGCAAGGATGTACCTCCTTTCATCAAAGCAGGAAGAGAGCCACTTTCTTTTGCAGGAATCAATTCTGTAGGCCTTAGAAGGCGCGAATTCACCAGCGAAATCATTTCACACATTCAGAATGCGTATCGCCTCATTTACCAAAGCGACCTGAATAACTCAAAAGCGTTGGAAAAAATCAAAGCCGAAATACCGGCAGGTAAGCAAGTAGACGCTATTGTTTCGTTTATCGAAAATTCAGAACGTGGCATAATCCGAGGTTTTTCTGATTCCTTATGATCATCTCAGCCATCGGCTTGGGTAAAAAGTATGATCGCAACTGGATTTTCAGAGATTTGACGATCACCATTACCGAAGGAGAGCGCATTGCCATCACCGGAAAAAATGGCTCAGGCAAGTCCACCCTGCTGCGCATTCTTGCCGGATCTTTGAGTCCCACGGCGGGCACAGTGGCGTATACAGACAATAATGTGTCCATTCCGGAAGACGAAAGCTGCCAATTAATCAATTTCTGCGCACCCTATATAGAGTTGCCGGAGGAATTTACCCTACGAGAATTGCTGCACTTTCACTCCACTTTCAGACAATCAATCCTTGATATAGAGGCCATTATTGACCGCATGGGCTACCCTGCAGCAGCGGATAAGCAGATTGGTCAGTATTCATCCGGCATGAAACAGCGTGTGCGCCTAGTACTGGCATTCTTCTTCGAGGCAGAGGTGGTAGCACTTGATGAACCCACAACTAATCTGGATGAAACAGGGATGGCATGGTACCGGAATGAAATAGCCCAAATTCCTGAAAATAAAACCATAATAATATCCTCCAACCAACGTTACGAATACGACTTTTGTAAGAAAAGCATTGAGCTTACATTACAATAACCAAACATTTAGTTAATTACTTGCACTTTAAGGATAAAAGGCCGTATTTTGGGTTTGCTTTTATCCTTGTTTAAAGGAAACACAAACAAGAAAACATAACGTACTACATGAAACATTTGAAACACCTACTTGCTGCCTTAGTTTTTGTCTCATTGATCATTTTCACTAGCTGCGGTGGTGGCGGCAATGGTGGCGGTGGCAAAGACCCTGCCGACGTTCAAGCTGAAAAGTTTGCTGCTACGTGGACTCTCAACGCTAATGGAGCCATACTTGAAACAACACCTGAGGATGGTTGGACTGGATTCACGCTGACGGTGACTGGCACTGGTGCTGGAGGATCTTACACGACATCAAACTCTGCTTCAACAGATGTATGGCCAGCAACAGGCACATGGACGTTTGATGGAAATGATATCGGAACGGTGCTAAGAAGCGATGGAGTATCATTAGATATTTTCGCATTGAATACAGCAGGTACTGCAATGACTTTAAAGTTCAATATTGATACTGGTGGGCCTGGACATTCAACTTGTCTTCGAATTAAGAACGAGTACTAACAAATTTGTACCTTTGATCCCGACTTCACCAAGTCGGGATTTTTTTATTGATCAATGTCCATAGAAGCCAAATATTTCCCAGCGGATAAGAATTACTTGCTCAAAACCGTGCAGGCGTTCAGCAAGCAGGCACTAATGGAAAAATGGGCATCACACGCCTATGAGGGATATATGTGTCAGGAAAATCCGCTAGGTCTAGAGGATGATTTCACCATTCAGATCAAATCAGAAATACACAAGGGTGTGGCTATTTTGGATGAGACGTATGACTTACTGGCAGCTGTTTATCGCTACAAATACGGCGAAAATCAATTGTCCTTTTTGTGGGACGGACGCACCCACATGGAATACTATGATGACGAATGGCGCAAGGCATTTATACAATGGGCCACTACCCTCTCGACGCATCGGGATGTATATCGCACCATCATCAAAGCGGCCATGGCTGACACGCGCATGAATACCGATTTTTTATCACTTACACTCCGCAGATTCGTTTTGAAATACTTCAATGTGCGCCTCACACGCGCCCAGCGACTATTGGCATTGAGCGCCTAAAGATCCAGTTTCCCTAGCGAAAACATGTACCCTAGGGAGATCCCTGCGCCATAATTCAATGACAAATCCGGCACGCCTGAGTGCAAAGGCTCATAATCGTAAATACTCCGAACAGAAAACGTAAAAAACGCTTCTAATCGGAACACACCAATATCCGTCTCCCGAAACACCCCTGCTGCACCTCTCGGGCCATAGCTCAACCGATGATCATTGGCCAACTCATACCGACGAAAATGATACGGGCCAACACGCATATTATCCGTATTATCATCAGGCACTGCACTCGCAGGTGTAGGGTCTACATCGGCACTGAGGGCATATTCCACAAAAAAACCGGCGCTGATATAGTACTTATTTTTATTCCCAAAATAGCCTACTGCTTCTATGGGTATCTCCACATAATTGATGCATGTTTTGTGATTTGGCTCGTCCGTTTCTTTGAAGCGTTGTACCCATCCTTTTTGCGAATAATTCACCCCTATTTGAATCCCCGCATTCACTTTTGACTTGAATTTTTCAGGGAAATGTGTCAACTGAATGCCGCCATTAAACCCCGGTAGCCACTGCGTCTCAATAAAAAGTGGAATCACGCTATGACGCATATAGGCCGTACTCACCCCCGTGCCCCCTTTGATGCCGATAAACGTTTTCGTTTGAGCCAAAGAAGCGGATGACAGTATGAGAATCAGGAGAATGCCATGAAAGCGCATGTGCCGTAGAATAAGCCTCGAAAATATCTAGAATATGCCAGCATGACCTTGCATTGCGATAAAAATTAGGTCACCGGTCAAAAAAAGCCGTAATGAAAAGCCATTTTTTACTGTGAGCCTTATATTGCACGCTTTGATTTTTTGTAGAACGTAAAAACAGTTGAAAAATGAAGGTAAGAAGTATGTTATTTGGAGCAATGACCATGTTGTTCAGCACGGCAATCATCGCCCAAGATGTGGAAGGATTTACGGATGAAGAATTGACCAAGTATGCCAAGGTGATGAAATGGGCAGAGGAAGGAACAGCGCAGCTACAGCAGTATCTGACAGACGGTGTAAACGCCAGCGAAGTGCTGTCTGCCGCCTCGTACAATACGCTGAGCAAAGCATTGAAGGCAGACGAGGACTTGACCACTTCAGGGGTAAGTGAAGCAGAAATTGCTGTATTCACGGCGTTGATGGACGACATTGACCAAAAAAAGGAAGCATTTACAGCTGAATACAAGGAGAAAATCGTGGCTGAAATAGGCGTGAGCCTTTACAACAGACTCAAAAAAGCGCTGAATACAGACGCAGAAGTGAAAGCCCGCTATGAGGCCATATTTGATGGCTTGGCGAATAGTGGTGAATCAGGTATGGAATAAATCGCTAATAGCAAATAAAAGAAGGCTCCTGATGGAGCCTTTTCTTTTGTAGGGCTGTGAATCTTACTAGCTTTGCGGCGGGCAAACGGATACGACCAGCTCCTGCTGAATCCCCCAGGGCTTGACGGCAGCAAGGGTAGGTAGTTGTAGCGGTGCGATATCTTGTTTGCCTATTTTTTTTAGCATTCACTTTACTCCTTTACACATGAAATTCTTTATTGACACAGCCAATCTCGACGAAATCCACGAAGCACAAGACTTGGGCATATTGGATGGGGTTACCACCAATCCATCACTGATGGCAAAAGAGGGCATCACCGGTGAGGCAAACATACGTGCCCACTACAAAGCCATTTGCAACATAGTGGATGACAATGTGAGTGCCGAAGTGATCGCCACAGAGTTTAGCAAAATGGTGGCTGAAGGTCGGGAATTGGCAAAAATCGATGACAAAATAGTGGTAAAAATCCCAATGATTCGGGATGGTGTGAAGGCCATTTCAACATTGACAGCCGAAGGAATTCGTACGAAGTGCACGCTCATCTTCAATGCCGGACAAGCCATCTTGGCCGCCAAAGCAGGGGCTAGTTATGTCTCTCCATTCTTAGGTAGGTTAGATGACATCAGTATGGACGGATTGGCGCTCATTGAGCAATTGGTTCAGATTTATGATAATTACGATTTCGAAACAGAAATCTTAGCCGCGTCCATCCGCCACAACATGCACTTGATACAGTGTGCTGAAATCGGAGCAGATGTGGCTACCTGCCCACTCAGCGTGATTACAGGCCTTTTGAAGCACCCGTTGACGGATCAAGGGCTAGAGAAATTCTTGGCCGACTACAAAAAAGGTAACGGCTGATGTACATCATCAAAGTGAAGGGCAAGGCGAAAATTCCTGACTACATCCAGTTCAGGGACGAGAATTTTGCCCTCATCGCTTATTTTCGAGCCGACAGGCCTTTGCAAAAACTGGAAAAATACGGTCTTCAAGATAAGGAAACCGAACTCCAACAACTCATAGAAGCACTTCCTTTTGGTAAATTGCAAGAATTAACCTTCGAGTCATGAACATCTCCCAAGCGCCGGTTGTCAAAGTTCAGAATGCCACCATCTTTCAGGAACATTCGGCGGTACTCAATGACATCAGTTTTGAGGTAGAAAAAGGAGAATTCGTCTATTTAGTGGGTCGCACAGGCAGTGGCAAGTCATCCCTGCTGAAGACTTTTTATGCCGATCTGGATTTGCGATTGGGCGACATTGATGTAGTTGGTTACAACATCCGCAAGATCAAACCGGGCGAGGTGCCTTTCCTAAGAAGACAAGTCGGCATTATCTTTCAAGATTTCGAATTGTTTTATGACCGATCGGTGGCCGAAAATCTGGCCTTTGTGATGCGTGCCACCGGCTGGAAAGACGGCTCCAAAATGAAGAGTCGTATGGCCGAAGTGTTGATGCGTGTGGGGTTAGGTGCCGTGTCAAACAAAATGCCGCACCAACTTTCCGGAGGTGAGCAGCAACGTGTGGTGATAGCTCGGGCACTCATCAACGAGCCAAAAATATTGCTGGCAGATGAGCCTACCGGAAACCTTGATCCTGAAGTAGCAGAAGGGATCATAAAACTTTTTCAGGAGATCAACCGAAGTGGTACGGCCGTGATCATGGCCACTCATTACCATCAGTTTATTGAGAAATTTCCCCAGCGCGTGCTCAAGTGCCAAAAGGGCAAAATTTTAGACTCTGCTATTGAAGAATTCGATCTTTCTACCGGATTTTGATCAAGACGAGTGGTAGGTTTCTTCCTGCCCTTTGCCCTGCTT
>CAZPST010000011.1:8444-19007 GCA_964589185.1 uncultured Roseivirgaceae bacterium
TTCAATCTGCTCATTGAGAATAAACATGCGTAATCGGAGATTTTCGAGCATCGCCTCGGCTAGTTTTTCACTACCGAGCAACTTGAAAGAAGCGCTTAAATCCTGATATGCCGAATCAAAATCGGCTAGGTCATTGTATAATTCTTCTCGTTGATCGGCATCTACGAGCTGATCATACTCGCTCATTTTCTGATTGATCTGGTTAATATAGAATTCTTCGAAGGTACCACGCGAGGTATCGGCTAAAACAGGTGAAGTCTCATTTCCATTCACCAAAAAAAAGCCCAACACTATCGAGCTGACAAAAAAGAAAACTGCAGCCACCTTCCAATAGATTGTCCAATCCGGCTGACGCTTATCCAGCTTCTTTGCCAGTTGCTCCCATCCTGCTTCGGGTTGTCTTGGCTGCTCAAACTGATCCTTTTGATCAAAAAAAAATTGCTCTAGCTTATCCATGATTCATTTTTTCTTTAAGTAGCACCTTCAGTTTTTCCTTGGCACGCATGTACTGTGTTTTGGATGTCGATTCGGTGATATCCAATATTTCAGCAATTTCCTTGTGGTCGTAACCTTCCAGCAAATAAAGTGACAATACCGTTCGAAAACCCTGTGGCAATTCATCAATTGCTTGTTTTACAGCTTCCACATCATACATAGATTCTTCCGGCACTATATCCATACTGTCCAATTTGTCATCATCTTCCACCAACTCCCACCACGATTCCTTTTTAGTCAAAGTAATGGCCTTGTTGATGACTATGCGCTTGAGCCATGACCCAAAGGAGGCATCACCTCTATAAAACACCAGCGATTGAAATGCATTGAGAAAAGATTCTTGGATCACATCTTCGGCCAAGGCGGTATTTCGGGTGATGCGAAGCGCGGTATTGTACATGGCCGAATTATACTTTTTGTACAATTCAAACTGTGCCTGTCGATCATTGCTCACTGCCCGCTCGATGAGGTCTGCATGTATACTGATGGCTCTTGCTTCCAATCGTTCCTTTTTTACCTCCATAGTGACTCCTTACTCGGGCAATAGTTGCAGACGGTCTTTAAATTTAACTAAAAAAAAGGCAGATCAAGTGTGATGGATTAAATTGCCCGCCGACTAAAAATAGGAAACCACGTGTCGCACGATCAGGATTTAGTGTTGTTTGAACGGATCAAGAAAGATGATCTCGCCGCATACGAGACGATCTTTCGGCAGTACTATCAGCAGCTATATCGTTTTGCCTACACCTACTTACGAGACCAAGTGCCGTCTGAAGAAATGGCACAGGAGGTGTTTTTATACATTTGGGAAAAGCGAGCTCAAATCGAAATAAAGACCACTTTGAAGACGTATTTGTATTCGGCTGTGAAGAATAAATGCTTGAATTATATCAAATACGAGGTGCCCCGCAAGCACGAGCTAGAGGAATCGCATCTTGCGCTCATGATTACCAATCAACCTGACAGAGAAGAGGATGCCGATCGGATGCGCCGACACATAGATGCGGCTATCAACGAATTGCCAACCAAATGCCGTCAAATTTTTGTCTTAAGCAGAAATGCGGGCTTGACCTATGATGAAATTGCAGAGGAATTGGAGCTATCAGTAAAAACAGTAGAAAACCAAATGAGCATAGCGCTCAAGAAATTGAGAGAGTCGCTAAAGCCGCTTTATGATTATTATCAAAATCAATAAAAAATTTTGGACGCTCTTTAGGGGGATGTCTTCAACCAATTGACTAGGATACACAGTGAGTGAAGAAATGCTAGATAACTACAACCAAAACCGCTTCAAAGGCGAAAAATCCAACGATCCGATGATCGATTGGATTTTTGATGTGACTGGTAGTGAGGCACCCGCCTCAAGCACGGATGCAGCTTGGGACAAACTTCACGCCAAAATTTCCATTGAAACACGCACCAAACGCACGTCCGTATTCTATCTCCGCATTGCTGCCAGCCTTACGCTGATCGCAGTGTGTGCCTATTTGGTGATTGGTTATGTAAACAAGCCAACTCAACTTCATTATGCATCGGCTGCTGAGGCATTGACAGTAGATCTTCCGGACGGATCAGTGGTGGTTTTAGCTCCTGAAAGTTTGATCTCATTCCCAGAAGAGTTTGGCGATACACGCACAGTAGAAATGGAAGGAGAAGCCTATTTTGACATTCAGAAAAATGAAATTCCTTTTATTATTAATCTGACAGAGATTGACGTGCGCGTGCTTGGTACGGCCTTCAATGTGGATGCACGAGGAAATGAAATAAAGGTATTGGTGGATCGTGGACTTGTGGCCATGGAAAAAGGCGATACGCAAGTGAAAATAGCCAAAGGACAAGAAGGCATATTCAACAAAAACACCTACGGAATACTGATAGATACAACACCCACTCTAAATAGAACAAGCTGGATGACAGGTGCATTTGCATTTGATGGAACACCTCTTTCAACTGTAATTGTTGATTTGGAAAAATACTACAAGGTTAAATTCAAGATCAATAATGCACTTACCAACTGTCGCATTACGGCCAATTTTGACCAAGCTCCTTTATCTGATGTGCTTGATGTACTAGGCACGATCCTAGACGTGACCATCACACATGAAAACGATCAAGTACGTATCAAGGGCAAGGGTTGCCAATAAATCTTAACTTTGTGTGAATTCAGACCGTGGGTCTGAAGAGGTACACTATGAGATTTCGATTTGGGATTTTTCTCCTCTATGCATTTTTATTCGTGCAGACCGTTCGGGCTCAGAACCCCTTGTCAGCTCCTGCGCAAATAGCATCGGGAAATTACACCGTAATTGAATTGCTACAGCAACTCCAGACACAGGGCACTCAACTGGCCTACTCGGTAGATATGTTGCCTACTATTAGGCTGACCATAACCACTAAGATACAAACCGTCAACGACGTACTGAACTTACTCAAAAAGCAAACGGGCATTCAATTCACCACCTCGGGAAATCTGATTATGCTGAGCTATATACGCAAGATGTACACCATCAGCGGCACAATCACGGATGCCAATACAGGAGAAGCACTGATCGGATCGACCGTCATCCTAGATGGTACCACTACCGGTACTACTACCAATGCATTCGGCTTCTACTCTATTACACTTCCCGAGGGTACATACCCCTTGATATTCAGATTCGTTGGGTATTCGCCTATTTCACAAGAAATCCTCCTCAACAAAAATCAAGAGGTACAGATCAAGCTTAATCAAATCACCGAGCGATTGCCCGAACTGACCATTCAGTCTATTACGCCTGACTTCAATATTCAGAATTTGGTACCGGGTGTCACACCGATCAGTTTTGGCGCCAATTGGCCTATCCCCTATTTTCTGGGCGAGGAAGATATCTTTCAAAATTCATTACTGCTGCCCGGTATACGATCCATTGGTGAAGATGCCACAGGTCTCAATATTCGCGGGGGCGATATAGATCAAAATCTGATTTTGCTGGACGGGGCACCCATTTACAATCCAAACCACTTTTACGGACTCATTTCCGTATTCAGTCCGGAGGTAGTGAATAGTGTGGAAATCATGCGCGGATACATTCCTCCTCAATACGGCGGTCGAGCCTCATCGGTGATTGACATTATTCAGAGAGAAGGAAACAATCAGGAGTTTCATGTCTCGGGAGGTATGGGATTGGTCTCCGGCAGGCTAACAGCAGAAGGCCCAATAGAACAAGGTAAATCCTCCTATTTAATTTCGGCAAGAAGATCTTTGGTCAACTTTTCAATAGAGGATTTTATCAATCAGTCGCTAGACAACAGCCGAACAAATTTTCAGGATTTCAATGCCAAGCTCAATTGGAATGTAAATGCCAACAATAAGCTCTACCTATCGGCTTATTATGGTCAAGATAGAAACAGAGCAGGTTTTGATGCCATCCGTCGGTGGGGCAACAGATCCCTTTCTCTTCGATGGAATCATATTTTCAATCCGCGACTGTTCTCCAACTTCACAGGTGTACTATCAGAATACACCTACCAAATATCTGATCCACAGGAAGTTGGATCCTTTATTGGCAAATCGAATATTCGCAATTTCATCGCCAAATCCGACTTTGGATATATCATCAATCCCAGACACTCGTTGGATTTCGGCATCCACACCACTTTTCATAAGCTGAAACCCGGTCAACGAGAACCTTTCAATTCGAATGATGAAGATGAAATTATTACGTTGGATTTTGAGGACGCCCTTGAAACAGCCATTTATTTGTCTCACACAGCCACTCTCAGCGATCGGGTGACCTTGCAATATGGAATGCGTTATTCGGGCTTGCTCAATTTCGGACCCGGAAATGTGTACACGTACGCCAATGATGAACCGAAATCAGATGAAACCATCACTGATACGCTCACCTATCGAAGCGGACAAGTGAGTGGTAGACGCAATGGTTTTGAACCACGTATATCCTTAAACTATCTGATAAAATCAGGCCAATCATTAAAGCTCGCCTTTAGTAGGACGTACCAGTACATCCACCTGATCTCCAATACGGTTGCTCCATCCCCCACAGATATTTGGAAGCTCACGGACAAGAATATAGCTCCGTATATCTCAGATCAAATCTCGATGGGCTATTACCGCAATCTGGCAGACAACAAATGGGAATCCTCAGTAGAAATATACACGAAATGGACAGCCAACGTACTGGAATTTATAGATGGTGCTGATTTGCTATTCAACGAGAATCTGGAAACGGAATTGATCGCCGGAAACAGTTTGGCCTACGGTGCTGAGTTTTTCCTCAAACGAAATACGGGGCGTTTGAGAGGCTGGATTAGCTACACCTGGTCAAATGCCAAGCAACAATACAAGAACACGTTTGAGTCTATTGAGATCAATAATGGCAGTTACTTTCCTTCTGACTTTGACAAGCGACATGACGTTTCGATCACCTCTATTTTTTCAATTTCAAAGCGTGTGAGTCTATCGAGCAACATCAATTACAGCACAGGTCGGCCCGTGACACTACCTGTTGGAAAATTTGTGTTAGATGGCAAAACAATACCACAATACGACTTGCGAAATCAAGGGAGATTGCCTGATTATCATCGGCTGGATCTTTCATTGCGGATAGATGGACGAGCGCACACACGATCAGGAAATGTGCGTAAAAATCAAGATTCGTGGATATTCACGCTCTACAATGTGTATGCTCGTCGCAACATATATTCGTACTTGTTTAGAGAATCGACTAGTCAGCCTGGCGAATTGGAAGTGATCTCGTACTCTATTTTCGGCACCATAATTCCGTCTGTTACGTATAATTTTAGGTTTTAAAATGTTGAAAAATATCCTTTTGATATTGACCCTTTTAGTAGCGACAGCATGCGCTGACGAAACACTACAATTACCTCCAGGCAAATCACTGGTGGTGGTAGAAGGTTGGCTCACTGATCAAGCGGAAGCGCAATGGGTGAAGCTTTCACGAACCACCGCATTCACTAGTCCATCTGCAGAAATCATCATTGATGATGCGCTCATTGAACTCATAGAAGATGGCAATCCGACTCGCATTCCACTTACTTTTGATCCGGTGACAGGTCGGTATTACTCAGCTGAGTTTGCCGGAGTTCTTAACGAGCGGTATAGTCTTGAAATCACACTGTCCAATGGAGACATCATTCGGTCCAAATGGGAAACGCTGCAACCCGTACCCCAGATTGACGCAATAGAATTTGATTCGTTTGATGATACTGACCCTGATACAGGCGATGACATCACCGTGTACTACCCCGTTGTGATATCTGATGATCCTGCCGAAGAGATAAATAAGTATAGATACAAAGGCTTTCGAAATGGACAATTGCTCAATGAACCTGAGGAGCTAATCCTTTTAAGCGATGAGTTCAATAATGGCCAAACACTGCCCCATCATATACCGGATTTCAGGCTAGCTATTGGAGATGAAATAAGGGTAGAAATCCAATCATTATCTACACCCGCCTACCGCTTTTTAGATTTACTTAAATCTCAAACCGTCTCGGGGGGTAGCTCGTCCGGCACGGCACCAGCCAAGCTCATTGGCAACCTGACAAACGTAACCAGTCATGACATTGTACTTGGGTATTTCGGGGCTGTAGCGGTACATTCATTCTCAACCACGGTCACTGAATAATTTTTTTGATGATTTTTAGGGGGTAGCACTTAGTTGTTTGCCTTAGAGTCGCTATGAGCAAAAAGCTACTTATCCTGATCTTGTCCGCCTTAGTTGCCGTTGTGGGTTTCACGCTCGCTAAGCAACGAAGAAAAAGCAGGTATTCAGACGGTTCAACGGCTTTTTAATCCCTAAATCTCACCATTATGATTTCACGTAAAGTAAAAATTTCCAGCGGCCTATCAAAACTTCTCTCTAGCGATCATGTGATCCATTTCAAAACATCGCCTGAGGTATTTGTAGAAAATCCGGCTAACATCAATATGTATATGGATCTATTCTATCAGGCACAGTTGATCGAAATCGCCAATCACGAGTAGATTAGTTGTCCAATAAGTCGCTTGGTTTCTTGCCAAATCGTTTCTGATATTGTCTGCTGAAGGTGGTTACATTCTTAATACCCACACTTCTGGCTGCCTCAGATGCACTTCGTACCATATTTTTCCTGATCAAATAATCGGCATACTGTAGCCGCACATCAGTGATATATTCATAGGGCGTTTTGCCTGTCACCTTTTTGATCAATCGATATACCTGCCGCTCACTGGCCGCTATTGCATCACCCAGTTGCAACACCCCTAGATTGGTATCCGCTATATTTTCTTTGATGAATTCTTCTACCTTTTTCAATATTTCCTTACCCACCCCTTCCAGATTTTGGCGTGACGCAATATCGGCGAATGGCTCATGATCTGAGCGCTGCTCTATGAGATTGGAAATGCGCAACATCAACTCACGCCTGTCAAAGGGTTTTTGCATGAAATTATTGATCCCTTGAATTAGCGCCTTCTCTCGGTCTGTATCTGAAATACGCGCCGATACGATAAGCATTGGAATCTTACTGAATTCGGGATTGTCTTGGATAGCTTCGATCAACTCAAAACCGTCCATCCACGGCATCATGAGATCAGTCACCATAAGATCAATAGTTTGAGTGGCTAATATATCCAACGCCTCAAGTCCGTGCGCGGCTTCTTGCACATCATAATCTTCTTCCAAAATTTGCCGGATGTAATACCTGATTTCAGGATGGTCATCTACTATCAATATTCGGGACTTTGCTCGGTCTTTGTCTGTCACATCCAGACTTGCGGCAGACTGCATCTCCAATCCCTTATTCACCTCTTGATGCGACTGAATGTACTCCGACACGCCTACCAGCACGCCACTTTCTGCATCTGTAGCAGGCAATGACACGGTGAACACTGTACCCTTACCCAGATGACTGGTCACACTGATGTCACCACCGTGCAGTTCGATGAGTTCTTTGACTAGGGCTAGGCCAATACCAAGACCCTCTTTTGTTCGATATTCATTGAATTGTGATTGATAAAACCGATCAAAAATGTAAGGAAGCACCGACTCATGAATACCCTCACCAGTGTCAGCAAATCGGATCAACACCCTGTCTCCCTCTCTGGATACCGAGATCATGATTTTGCTGCCTTCCTGTGTGTGACGAATGGCATTGGAGACTAGATTGTAATAGACCTTTTCAAATTGACGTGCATCTATAAGCACCACCTCCGACGATCTGACACTTGACTCAAACTCCAATTTTACACCCTTGTATTCGGCGGTGGAGCGGAACATATCTGACAGCACTTTGAGGAAAGGCACTATTTGCACGTTTTCTTTGCGCAAGCGAATCTTACCCTCCTCCAGTCGGGTGATGTCGTTGATCTCATCGGTGAGATAGATGAGTCGCTTGGTGTTTTTGTAGCTGATTTCTACATTCTTTTTAGTGGCCGGTGACAAGTCCGAATTCCTGTCCTCCATGATCAATTCCAGATTACCCAAAATCAAGCTCAAAGGCGTGCGCAGGTCATGTGAGATATTGGCGAAGAAGCGCGATTTGGCTGCATCCAACTCCCGTAGTTTATCAGACTGCCGTTCTATTACTTCCTTATCCTTTTCAATCTCTTCTTTCTGCTTGCGAATCTCCTCAGAGAGCTGTTTTTTCAGAATAAAGGCTCTGTAAGACACGAATGCCGCTACAGAAAACAAAAATGCTACTGCTGCAAGTAGATAACTGATGGTCTGCTGCCGCTCCTTCTGTTGTCGTAATATTTCCTTTTCAGCTTCCTGCTTCTCTATTTCGGCCTGCGATTTCAATTGTTCTATCTGCCGAATTTTTTCCTCACTGAAAAGCAAGTAATTTAAATTAGAATAACGCACCTGATGTTCGAAAGCAGATTTGTAATCTCCCTGAGTTCCAAACAAATCGCTCAACGTTTTTAATGCTTCTTTTTCTTCGTATTTCAATGAAAGACTTCTGGCAATACGAATGGCATCAGTAGCACTCGCTTCCCCCTTTTTGAAATTGCCTCTACTCAAATGGATTCGAGCCATACTGTTATGCGTGCGAGCAATGCCCCTCAGATCATTAATCTCAATCAACCGAGGCATAATAGCTTCAAACAACTCCAACGATTCATCAAACGATCCCTTTAGCCTAAGAATTTCAGCCTTGTCTAGCTCCACTGAGATCAGGCCGTAATTGTCACCCAGCAACTTGCGCATATCCATCGCCTGATCAAAATATTGCTCCGCTAAATCATATTCTTGTAACTCCCTGTGTACACGTCCTAGGTTCACATAGCAATATGCCATCATGTTACGATCCACCAGTTCTTGCGCCTGATCCAGTGCCCGAATGAGGTAATTTCTAGCACCCAAATAGTCCTTTTGAAAGAGATACAAGTTGGCAATGTTGATAAGTGCATAGCCGCGTTGCTCAAAATTGCCTGTGGATTCGGCCATCTCTAATGCCACGAGATACATTTCCAATGCCTTGGAATAAAGACTCAAATTGCGATATGCCACACCTAAGTAATTGGTTGCCTGAATGCGTTGAGCCATCAAACCATTTTCATCTGCTAGCTTGATAGCTTGATTAGCGAAATAAAGGGTGGAATCAGGGCGGCTATCACGGAATTCCCACGCTAATGCGGAATAAATATCTACCAACTGCGCCTCATCCGTACCCGGCCGTTCCAACGCTTTGAATAGGCTGTCGATCGTTTGCGCAGGAAGAACGAAAACAAGGCATAGCGCGCCGATGGTGAGAATTTGCTTCATAGGTCAGGTCGAATAGTTAAACCAAGTATATGCAATAAAATATGTAGCCGGTGTTTAAAATATTCTATTGCATATTGACGAAAAGCTTCATGAAAATGAAGTTTTTGTCAGGTTCAACCCTGACAAAGCTACGCTTTCGTCAGCCCGAAGGGCAAATTGTGCGCAAGCGCAGAATTTGGGTTAAAGATAGCCGTTTACTTATTTTATAAAAACTTCGTCCTAATTTCAAGCCATGGAAATCATCGACTACACACCCGAACTTGCCCACCATTTTGATGCGATCAATAGAGACTGGATCAAAGCATATTTTACCGTGGAGCCCATCGATCATCACGTACTCACTCACCCAGAAGAGCGCATCATTCAGCCGGGTGGAGCTATTCTTTTTGCCAAAATAAACGATGAGATAGTAGGCACAGTCGCACTGATGAAACACACCAATGATACCATCGAACTGACAAAAATGGGCGTGTACCAAACGGCTCGCGACAAAGGAATAGGGAAAGAACTCCTACGCGCAGCTATCGAAAAGGCGCGAAACATGGGCTTCAAAAGGTTGATCCTGTACTCAAACCGCAAACTGGAAAACGCCATCCATCTCTACCGAAAATATGGATTCACTGAATTCACCGAGCAGGACACGCACTATGCGCTGTGCGATATCATGATGGAGATGAATTTGATTGATTAAGCGTTTATGTCACGTACCAACTTTTGAATTCATCCAATATGTTCTTTTTTCTTGACAAAAAAGAACCAAAAAGTCAAGCCAGCATTAACCTTCCTCACTCATACCCACCGCACGCGCGGAATGCTGGCGAGCCCACCCGCTTTCGTTTCTTCGAAACGATTGTGGGCATAGCAGCTTCAATGGAAACAACCATCTGTTCGATCAAATTGCGCTTTTTGACTTATTAATGACTTGAAAAATCAATCCAAAAACAATCGTCAATACGGCACCCACCACATTGTAGAGCAAATAGCTGATATGAAAAATATCATCAGGTAAGAAAAAGGCCACCAAAACGATAATCTCCGCTAAAATGGCCGCATAAAACACCGCAGTGCCTTTGATGTATTTGAAGAAAAAGGCCACCAAAAAAATGCCCAGCACTGTGCCATAAAACAGCGACCCCACAATGTTCACTGCCTCTATCAAGTTCTCTGAATTCTTGGCTACCACCGCAAAGAAAATGGCCACAGCCCCCCACAGAAACGTCAGCACTTTAGACGCATTCAAATAGTGATGATCCGTGCCTTCCTTATTGATCAAGCGCTTATAAATGTCAATAGATGTGGT
>CAZPST010000011.1:19017-20459 GCA_964589185.1 uncultured Roseivirgaceae bacterium
ACGAAAGCGCATTCAACTCGCCCGAAGTAGATGACATGGCAGCTGAAAGTATTACTGCAATCAATAACCCAATAAGTCCATGCGGCAGATACGTGATGACAAATGTGAGAAAGACATAATCTGAATCCTTCGTTTCCAGCGTGGCATCCGCCCTGTTCACCAGTTCCTTTGCCTCGCCTCTCAATGTTTGGATCGACTGATCGGCTTCCTGCAATTTTTGCTTGCTAGTCTGATCGTCTGATTTGGCAAAATCCAACGTAAGCTGCTCTCGCTCGTCCAGTGCAATGTTGTACCTCGATTCCAAACTTCTCAATTCGCTCGCATAGGCTGAATTACGCACCACTTCCAGCGAATTTTCCTTAAAGTGAATCGGCGGTGCATTGAAAATGTAAAACACATACACCATCACGCCTACCAACAGAATAAAGAACTGCATAGGTATTTTTAGTACCGCATTGAACATCAATCCAATACGGCTCTCCGCCACATTTTTGCCCCCGATATACCGCTGCACCTGCGACTGATCCGTACCAAAATACGACAAGGACAGGAAGAACCCGCCCAGCAAACCCCACCAGATGGTGTAGCGTTTGTTCAGATCAAAACTCCAATCAACTGCCTCTAGTTTGTTCAGCGCACCTGCCACGCCCAATGCCTCCTTGAAGGTAAGGTGATCGCTGATGTAGCCCAAAATCATGAAGAAGGCGATGGCCATGCCGCCCATGATCACCAACATCTGATGTTTCTGGGTAATGGAAACAGCGCGCGTGCCGCCTGACACGGTGTAAACAATCACGAGCAGTCCCGTGACAAAAATGGTAAGCGTCAAATTCCACCCGAGAATGGCCGAAAGGATAATAGACGGTGCATAAATGGTGATCCCTGCTGCCAATCCGCGCTGAATCAAAAACAAAAACGCTCCCAAAAAGCGCGTTTTCATATCGAATCTTCCTTCCAAAAACTCATAGGCTGTGTACACTTTCAGTCGGTAGAAAATAGGAATAAACACCGCCGACACCACAATAAGTGCGATGGGCATACCGAAGTAATTCTGCACAAATCCCATCCCGCTTTCATACGCTTGGCCGGGCGTACTTAAGAACGTAATGGCACTCGCCTGAGTGGCCATCACCGATAGGCCTATTGTTCCCCAACGCATGCTGTGGTCACCCATGAGGTAACCCTCCATATTGCTTTGATTGCGGGTTTTCCAGACTCCATACGCCACTATGGACAGCAGCGTGACAGCCAATACGAGTATATCAAGGGTATTCATGAAAATGCCCGGCTGAACAGATGAAACAGGACAATCACCACCGCCAAAATAGCTACCACCACGGCATAAATATTCCGCCAACGCTTCAAAAAAGGCGGCTTGTCAATACCATCTTCAGTTATCAATTCGGTCATTTTCCAAGGAAATAAGGTTAGTAAAAATGCGG
>CAZPST010000012.1:0-20178 GCA_964589185.1 uncultured Roseivirgaceae bacterium
GGTTTTACATCAAAGGAGAAGACATCAACTTCCAGATCAAACCCCAGCCACATTTCCATAAGAACTTTGGGCTGCTGGTTGAGTCTATTCGGGAGTATCAAACGAAAGATTTCCAAAATCACATTTGCTCAGATAGTCCCCGTCAGCTGGAGCGATTAGCCACCATTTTTGAAGAAATGGATACGCAGACATCCTTTCATGCGCTCGTGGGCAATCTTCGTGAGGGATTCATTGACGAGCAACATCAGGTTGTTTGCTTCACCGATCATCAAATCTTCGATAGATTCCTTCGGTACAAGGAGAAACCAAAATTTTCAAAATCGAAATCCCTCACACTGCGCGAACTGCGCACCATGCAGCCGGGCGATTATGTGGTGCATGCCGACTATGGCGTAGGGCGATTTGCGGGGATGGACTATGTGGAGGTGTCCGGAAACAAGCAAGAAGCTATTCGCTTAGTGTACCGAGATGATGATCTGCTCTATGTGAGTATTCACTCATTGCACAAAATATCCAAATACTCCGGTAAAGAAGGCACACCTCCTAGTATCAACAAACTGGGCACACAAGATTGGGAAAACAAGAAGAAGAAGGTAAAGCGGCAGGTTAAAGACATAGCCAAAGACTTGATACAGCTCTATGCCAAGCGTAAAAGTGCGCCGGGGTTTTCGTTCAAAGTGGATGACTACCTACAAGCGGAGTTGGAATCATCGTTCATGTATCAAGACACGCCCGATCAAGGACAAGCCACGGCAGACGTGAAAGTAGACATGGAAAAAAGCTATCCGATGGATCGGCTCGTCTGTGGTGATGTGGGTTTTGGCAAAACAGAAGTGGCCATTCGTGCGGCTTTTAAGGCTGTGAACAATGGAAAACAAGTGGCTGTACTGGTGCCTACGACTATTTTGGCCATGCAGCACTATCACACGTTTCAGGGTCGACTCAAGGATTTCCCTGTAAAAGTGGAATATATCAACCGCTTCAAATCGGCTAAAGACGTGACGGAAATCAAGAAAGGCGTGAAAGAAGGCAAGATTGACATTTTGATCGGAACGCACCGCATTGTGGGAAAAGACATAGCCTTCAAGGATTTGGGTCTGATGATCATCGATGAAGAGCAAAAGTTCGGGGTGAAAGTGAAAGAAAAGCTGAAGGAGATAAAGGTGAATGTTGATTCGCTCACGCTCACAGCAACTCCCATTCCGCGCACGCTACATTTTTCGCTGATGGGCGCTCGTGATTTGTCCATTATTGCCACTCCTCCTCCAAACAGACGCCCGGTTACCACAGAAGTGGCGGCATTCAACAATGAATTGATCCGCGATGCAGTGAGTAGCGAATTGCGCCGTGGTGGTCAGGTGTTCTTTGTCCACAATCGAATAAGTGATATCGAGCAAATCGGCAATTTGATACTTCAACTCGTGCCAGACGCCAAAGTGTTGATAGGGCATGGGCAAATGGAGGGCACGCAACTCGAAAAAGTGATGGTCAAATTCATCAATGGCGAGGCAGATGTGCTCGTATCTACCAATATCATCGAGTCGGGATTGGATATACCAAATGCAAATACCATTATCATCAACCGAGCACACATGTTTGGGCTGTCTGATTTACACCAGATGCGTGGGCGTGTAGGGCGATCGAATACGAAAGCCTATTGCTATCTACTTACTCCGCCGGGCAACACCCTAAGTTCGGATGCACGTAAACGATTAATTGCGTTGGAGGAATTTTCAGATTTGGGAGATGGATTCAAAGTGGCCATGCGCGATTTGGATATCCGTGGAGCGGGCAATCTATTAGGTAGTGAGCAGAGTGGCTTCATAACCGACATGGGGTTTGAGATGTATCACAAAATTCTAGACGAAGCTGTTGCCGAATTGAAGGAGCAGGAGTTCAAAGATTTGTTTGAAACCACAGAAATTGAGAATGCACGACAGTTAATTCAAGATTGTACAGTAGAAACTGATTTAGAAATTCTCATACCTCAGGAATACATTTCCGATATCTCCGAGCGACTGTCTACCTACAACACGCTAGACAACATCAAGAACCAAGAGCAATTGGCCATTTGTGTGAGTTCGTTGGAAGATCGGTTTGGTCCGCTTCCAGAAGCGTTAGGCAACTTGATCGAATCTGTCCGATTACGTTGGCAAGCCATATCACTTGGTTTTGAGCGACTTATGCTTAAAAACAACACGATGAAGTGCTACATCTCATCAAAGGATGAGCGCTATTTTCAGTCAGATCGTTTCGGTGGAATAGTCGCATTTGTGCAGCGTCATCCGAGAAAAAGCCGCATGAAAGAACAGAAAGATCGGCTCATAATCATCATCGATGACGTATCTACGGTGCAAGATGCGTATGCCATTCTGCAGGAGATGCTGGACTCAAATAGGTAAAAAAGGCAATCATAACACAATAAACTGCCTTAAAAACAATTAGTTTAGTACCCAATTAAACATAAAAATCTATTGCCAGTAAAGGCAATTTTTGGAATATTTGTGTTTATTAGTAGTTTGAAGCGTTTCAAAACAAAGAAAACAGGTATGAAAAATTGTGTTATCGTGGCTAAATCGGCGGGGCTATTCCTGCTTGCCGCAACTGTCCTGAGCGGATGTAACTTGTTCGGAAGCGGACGAGGCACACCCACCAGCACCAATCCCGGTGAAAGTAGTTCAGTGACCGGGATGGAGTATAATGGACAAGGGGGATTTCAGGTTGGCGAGTATTCCGGACAAGCTGATGGCCCAAATCTCATCTTTATCGAAGGTGGACGTACTGTCCTCGGTTCTTTCGAAGAAGATATTATGCATTCTCGTGACAATGTGGAACGCACTGTCACTGTAGCGTCCTTCTACATGGACGAAACCGAGATTGCCAACATTCACTGGCTTGAGTATGAGTACTACATCAAGTTAGATTCACCTGAATACTATTGGAGAAACAATCTTCCTGATACCACAGTGTGGTCAAGAGATTTGGCATACAATGATCCATACGTAAATGCGTACTACCGTCATGCGGGTTTCCGTTTCTTCCCTGTGGTGGGCGTAAATTGGAGACAAGCTGTGAACTACAGCCAATGGAGAACAAAGGTTGTGAACTTGAAACTTGCTCAAGATGCCGGACTTGCTGATGCTACCGGAGGTTTCGCCGGTGCTGAAGATCCAGGTGCTACCGGAGGTGGACTTTCCAGCTCTGTGGGAAATGTAAGTGCACTACAAACAGGAGTCGCTATTCCGGGATATAGACTACCCACCGAAGCTGAGTGGGAATATGCAGCGCAAGCTCTCATCGGAACACAATGGTTAGATGAAAACCAAACTCACAGACGACTTTATCCTTGGGATGGTCATGCGCTACGAAATCCATACGGAAAGAGCATGGGTTATTTCTTGGCTAACTTCAAGCGAGGACGTGGTGACTATGCCGGTATAGCTGGTAAGTTGAATGATGGTGCCATGATCACAACGTATGTATACGATTATCCTCCAAATGATTTCGGGCTTTACAACATGGCCGGAAACGTAAACGAGTGGGTTTTTGACGTGTACAGACCGCTTTCATTCCAAGATATGGATGATTTGAATCCAGCACGTAGAGATGCTGTAAACGACAGTCAAACGAATTATAACCCGACATACAGTTTTATCGGTAACGAAGCTCCATATACCAAGGAGCAGTGGGAAAAGAAGACAGGTTTGCAGAAATCATATGATGATGCAGATCCTCCAATGAAGCGTTTGAGAGTGTTCAAGGGTGGTTCTTGGGCTGATGTAGCATATTGGATGAGCCCTGGTACTAGAAGATATGTGTTTGAAGACTCTGCTTCATCGACTATTGGTTTCCGATGTGCGATGATCCGTGCCGGAACAAACTACTAAGAGATTTTATCCACAAAAAAGGGTTGCCAACTTAATGGTGACCCTTTTTTATTTACCTGCCGCAAGTGCTGCCACCGTAATAGAGGCCGGATTCTCCTTGGCGAGCGCATCACAGAGCATGCCAATGGTAGCGCCGGAAGTAATCACATCATCGACCAAGAGTAAATTGCGCCCTCCTATTTCATCAGGACGCTTTACTTCAAAGACAGCCTCCATATTCTCCCACCTTTTGAGCTTCGATTTCTTCGTTTGCGTGGTAGTCTCGCGCGTTCGGGCTACCAAATCTTCGTCTATATCCACTCCCAACACGCCTGACAAGCCCTGAGCTAAGCACGTACTCTGATTATATCCTCGCTGACGTAATCTATTCGGATGAAGCGGAGAAGGAATTACTGCATCAAAAGGCACATGTTCAATCTTGTCAAGCTCCTTTCCGAATTTGGAACCTAGCCAAACGCCAAGCTCCTTCTTGCCTTGATACTTAAGATTATGGACCAACTTCTGCGCTATGCCAAACTTATTGAAATCCAAAAAAGCAAAAGCAGCTATGACCTTGGGCTGAAAAGCGAATTTCTTGCATAATTCATCTTTATTTGTCAAATAGGTGCTTTTCGGCAGACTCAATTCACACGATAGACAAAGAAACTCTTCGGTACGTGAGAGCGGTTTGCTGCAATGAATGCAGACACGTGGATAAATTAATGACAGAAAATCCGCTAATTGTGATTTCACAATACCAATATACGAAATGATATTCAAAAAAGATCTTGAATTACACCGCAAATGGGCACAGCTCGTTTCACTACTTGAAAAACAGGTGGGAAAACGGCCAAAAGACCTCAACAATGTGCTTTTTTTGATCGGTGTGCAGGAACTTGGCAAGGGAATGCTGGATTTTAGTAAGGAAGAGAAGCAAGATTTGATGCATATAGCTATCTGTCGGGTACTTGCTGCCGAAGGATTCTACGAATTGGAGGGGTTGGACGAAGATGGGTGGCCACACTGGCGACCGACAACCAAATTGCCAAAATTGAACCTAATTGAACAGGAGGTCTTGTTAAAAACGTATGTCATTGATTACTTCGAAAAAGAACTTGCGTTAGAATTGTGATCTATGGCTCGATTTATCCGTAAACCCATTGTATGTCTTTGAAAGAACGATTAGAGGAATTCAAGCGAAGATCTCTTCGCATTAAACTGCTCACGGCTGCCGCACTGGTTTTGGCTGCAATGATTGGGTTGATTGTTCTCCTCTCCGTTTTGGAATATTCCTTTTGGTTTAGCTCCTCTACGCGTGCTGCTCTTTTCTACTTAACACTCCTGATTGTTTCTGCACTACTCATTTGGTTTTTGGTACCTCATCTGCTCGTTGCGCTGGGTATAAAGCCACCACCAAATGATGAGGAAGCAGCAAAAACAATAAGTGAGAAACTTCCCGAGCTTAACGATCAGTTAATCAACTACTTACAGCTTGAAAAAGAAGCTCAAAATGAATTGGCACGGGCAAGTATCAATCAGAAATCAACGTTTCTTGATAAATACAACTTCACCAAAGCAATTGATGCTTCTGGTCTGCGACGATACGGTAGACTCTTTGGTGGTGTAGTTGGTCTGTTGGTTTTGATTGCGCTATTCAATCCACCCCTCATTACGTCCGGATCGCAGCGTATCATTCAACACAACAAAACATTCGAACGACCCGCTCCTTTTCGGTTTGTAATTGAGAATAATTCGTTGGAATTCTTCAAAAATGAAGATTATGAATTGATTATCCGGCTAGATGGAGCCAACATACCAGAATATGTTACCCTGCATTCTCAAGCCGGCACTATCAAAATGACACAAATGAGCACGGGTCTTTTCAGCTACACGTTCAAAAAGCCGTACGAATCCGTTGATTTCTACTTGGAGGCCTCCGGATTTACGAGCCAATCCTATCGGCTATCTATGTTGAGTAAACCCATTTTGAACTTACTGACCATAGATCTAAACTACCCACAGCATACCGGGCGAGTGGCGGAACGCATAGCTAATGGAGGCAACATCACCGCCCCACAGGGAACGCAAGCCAATTGGACACTCCAAGCGGCTCATGCCAATCAAGTGTTGGTCTACTTTTCGGATGACACACTTGAAGCCACGCGGCTAGATGACCAAACCTTTGAAATCAACCGAAGGCTAAATGAAAGCGGCTCATACGAGCTCGTTCTGCTCAATGATTTTGCTAGAAATGAAGAATCTCTAACCTATCGTGTGAATGTAGTGCCGGATGAAGCACCTGAAATTGAGGTAGAGTTTCTGGCAGACACTACCGCCTACAAATATGTGGTGCTGACGGGGCGGATAGCAGATGATTATGGTTTTCACTCCCTCGATCTATATGTGGAAATAAATGACCGAATAATCAAACGCCCGATCACAATCAACAACAAACAGAAAAGTCAGGGATTCTATACTGATTGGTTTGCAGACTCATTATCACTGCAGCCTGATGACAATCTGACACTTTATGCCATCGTGCGAGACAATGACGTATACGGTGGCTATAAAGCAGCAAAATCGGCCGTCTTTTACTTCAAAAAACCAAGTATGAAGTCGCTTTCTGACCAAATAGATCAAAAAGCCGGCGGACTAGAAAAACAACTGGACGAATCGCTCAAAGAGATGGCCGAGCTGCAAAAGACCCTGGAGGAAATGGCCAAAAAACTAAAAAGCCAAAATGACATAGGTTGGCAAGACGAAAAACTTCTAGAAGAAAGTCTTGAACAAAGAAAGGAATTGGAAAAAATGCTCAATGAGCTAAAGGAAAAGCATGATGATTTGCTCAAGGCCAGTGATAACTTCAAACAGAGCGAATCGCTGAAAGAAAAGTCAGAGCAATTAAATAAAATGCTGGAGGATCTGATGGATGAGTCTACTCGCCAGCTATATGAGGAGTTGCAAAAGCTGCTTCAGGAAAAATCATCAAAAGACGACATCAAGAATAAGCTCAATCAAATCAATCGGCAAGAAAACCGAATGATGAAGGATTTGGAACGCACCAAGGAACTCTTCAAACGCCTGCAGATGGAATCCGGACTGGAGCGGGTAGCACAGCAGCTCGATTCATTGAGCAAACAACAGCTTGATCTAAGCAAGCAAGCGCTAGATTCATCCGCCATAGCTGAGCAGCAAAAGATTCAGGAGGATTTTGAAGAAATGACCAAAGACCTGGAGGCCATAGAAAAGCTAAACCAAGAACTGGCACGACCGGAACCTCTGGAAGATTTTGATTCGGATGAAAAGCAAATAAAACAGGAGCTAGAGAAAGCGGCCGAAGAAATGAGTGCCGGAGAAAAAGAAAAAGCGAAGAAGAATCAGCAGAATGCCGCCGAGCGGATGCAAAAGATGAGTCAAAAAATGCAGAAAATGCAAGCGGGGATGGAGTCAGAGGCAATGCAAGAAAACATTGACAATCTGCGAAAAATCATGGATGACCTCATTCGTCTATCCTACCGGCAGGAGGATTTACTCAAAAATTTCCGCACAGTAAACGCATCCGACCCCCGGTTCGTCACCTTGTCTCAAGATCAACTCAAACTCAAAGAAGATTTGGTGGTCATAGAAGACAGCCTGCTTGCGCTAGCTAGTCGTGTGGTACAGATTTCGTCTTTTATCACTAAAGAAATAGACGAAATAAACATGCACATGAGTGCTTCTGTAGAGCAGATTCGTGAACGCCAACAAGGCAGGGCGCTTTCCCATCAGCAGTTCTCTATGACCTCCATGAATAATCTCGCCTTGCTTTTGGACGATGTGCTACAGAATATGCAAATGAGTATGTCTGAGGCTAGTGGCAAAGGAAAAGGAAAGCCTAAACCCATGCCTATGCCAAGCCTCAACGAAATGCAGCAGCAACTAGGCGAACAAATGCAGAAAATGCAGAATGAAGGAAAATCCGGCAGAGAACTATCAGAAGAGCTTGCACGAATGGCCGCTGAACAGGAGATGATTCGTCAGCAACTACAAGAAATGCAAAATAAACTCGATGGACAATTTGGGAATGAAAACATATCCGACAACATGAGTCAGGCCATCAAAATGATGGAACAAAATGAGCTCGATCTGGTGAATAAGCGACTGACGCAACAATTGATGCAGCGACAAAAGGAAATAACTACACGCCTTTTGGAAGCTGAAAAAGCCATGAAAGAGCAGCAACAAGATCCGGAAAGAGAGGGGGAAGCAGCGCAGCAGCGCGAAAGATTATTCCCTCCGGGCTTTGAAGAATACTTGAATGAACGCAAAAAAGAAATAGAATTGCTACGAAGTGTTCCAATTGATCTCAAACCTTTTTATAAAAAGGAAGTAAACGATTACTTTAGGCGTCTAAGCGAAAAGAATTAATGAAGACCATCAATATAGAGATACCCTCCTTGCCGGAAAACATCCGTATCGTCGAAAGTTTCATCGATAATGCCAAGGACACGTATGACCTGAACGACGACATATATGGTAACATTATGATCGCCGTGACTGAGTCAGTAAACAACGCCATCATGCATGGCAATAAGCAACAAAAGAACAAGAACGTTTCGCTTACGGTCTTGTTTGATGATGACGCCATCAAATTCACTATCCAAGATCAAGGAGAAGGGTTTGATTACCAACATCTACCTGACCCCACATCTCCTGAAAATCTAAGCAAACCGGGAGGGCGTGGCATTTTCTTGATGAAGCACCTGTGTGATGAAGTCACCTTCAAAGAAGATGGCCGAACCGTAGAATTAACCTTTTATCTCTCCTGATGCCAGACATTTCTTTCCATTGTGATGACGCGTCGTTTCAATGGAATGACGAGGCTGTTGTGGCACAATGGCTTATACAGATTGCTCAATCAGAAAACCTAACGATTCGAGAACTGTCCTACGTCTACTGCTCTGACGATCGTCTACTGCAGATGAACCAAGAACACCTAGGCCATGACTACTATACAGACATTATCACATTCGACTTGTCTGACAATGATGAAATGGAAGGCGAAATTTACATCAGTCTGGACAGAGTAGCTGACAATGCCCACACGTTTAATGATTCGTTTGAAACCGAACTCTGTAGGGTGATGGCTCATGGGCTGCTCCACCTTGCCGGTTATGATGACCATTCGGATGCCGACATTACTATCATGCGAGCCAAAGAGACCTTCTGCCTATCTTTGCTCCCGAAAGTTCCACGTGGAACTTTCAACAACTAATTAACTATTCTGTTCCACGTGGAACACTTACAAAACTATGTTTCCTGAATACGATGTAATTGTGGTGGGTGCCGGACATGCCGGTTGTGAGGCGGCATCCGCAGCAGCACGCATGGGATCAAAAACACTTTTGATCACAATGAATATGAACACCATTGCGCAGATGTCTTGCAATCCTGCAATGGGAGGTGTAGCAAAGGGACAGATCGTTAGAGAGATTGACGCCCTCGGTGGGCAATCAGGCATTATCACCGACAAAACCATGATCCAGTTTCGCATGCTGAATCAGTCAAAAGGTCCGGCTATGTGGAGCCCACGTGCACAATCCGACCGAATGCGCTTTGCAGAAGAGTGGCGACTGACCTTAGAGCAAACGAAAAATATGGACTTTTGGCAAGAAATGGTGAGTGGATTGGTCGTCAAAGACAATCGAGTTGTCGGTGTTCGTACAAGTCTAGGAATAGAAATTCCCGGTAAGTCTGTGGTGCTGACGAATGGAACCTTCCTGAATGGACTAATACATATTGGCGAGAAGAATTTCGGGGGAGGAAGAACAGGTGAGAAAGCAGCATACGGAATAACAGAACAACTCGTTCAACTTGGATTTGAAACAGGCAGAATGAAGACGGGCACGCCACCACGTGTGGATGGCCGATCATTGGACTACTCAAAAATGGAAGAACAACCGGGTGATGTACATCCCTCAAAGTTCTCCTATCTACCCGTGACACAACCCTTGAAGACACAAAGGAGCTGCTGGATTACTTACACAAACACCGACGTACATCACACGCTTCAAACCGGATTTGAAAAATCCCCAATGTTCAATGGGCGAATACAAGGGCTTGGGCCAAGATATTGTCCTTCTATAGAAGACAAGATTAATCGCTTTGCGGAGCGAGACCGTCATCAAATATTCGTAGAGCCTGAGGGATGGAATACGGTGGAAGTATATGTCAATGGCTTCTCCACTTCCTTACCGGAAGATGTACAGTATAAGGCCTTACGCCAAATACCCGGGTTTGAGAATGCCAAAATGTTCCGTCCAGGTTATGCAATAGAGTACGACTTCTTCCCACCCACACAGTTACGAAACACGCTTGAAACCAAACTAATAGAAAACCTCTACTTCGCCGGACAGATCAATGGCACCACAGGATATGAGGAAGCGGCTTGTCAAGGTCTAATGGCCGGAATCAATGCACATCTAAAGGTGAATGACCAGCCTGCATTTGTTCTATCACGATCAGAAGCGTATATAGGTGTGCTCATAGATGACTTAATAAATAAAGGCACAGAAGAACCATATCGCATGTTTACATCACGCGCAGAGTACAGACTGCTCTTGCGTCAAGACAATGCAGACCTACGCCTCACAAGAAAAGCCCACGCAATTGGTCTAGCAGATGACGAGCGATTGGCCGTGCTGGATCAAAAGGAACACGACATAAAGGAGCTAACAAAGGCACTTAAATCTGTAAAATTCGATCCGACTCAAATCAATCCTAGACTACACGAACTGGAAACAGCCGCCATCTCGGAGAAAGCGGCCATTGACCAACTGATCAAGCGGCCACATGTTCACCTTGAATCCTTCCGCGGCATAGCTACAGAACTAGATCATCTCCTTTCTACCTATTCAATAGAAGTAAAAGATCAGGTTGAGATTCAGCTGAAGTACGCTACCTACATCGAGCGCGAACATCAAAACTCTGAGAAGATGAATCAATTGGAAAACCTATACATCAAGAAAGATTTCGCTTATGGCTCCATTCCCTCTCTATCATCAGAAGCCAGAGAGAAATTGCTGAAAATCCAACCGGAAACACTTGGACAAGCATCACGTATCAGCGGTGTATCACCATCAGATATTTCTGTATTAATGGTTTATTTAGGTCGATAGTATGTTTGCAAAAACTGATGAATGTCCCGCGTGTGGGCACATTAATACGAAAAACTACCTCATTTGTGTTGACCATTCCGTGACAGGAGAAAGTTTTGCACTTGTTAAATGTGACAACTGCTCACACGTATTCACCAATCCTAGACCTTCTGATGATCGATTGGGTACGTACTACCAAAGCACTGATTACATTTCACATACAAACAAAATCACATCCCCAATACACCTCATTTATAAACTGGTAAGGCAAATCACGCTTCGTCAAAAAGAGTCCCTAATTACAAAACTCAACAAGAAACGAGGCTCGTTATTAGACTATGGATGTGGCACGGGTCATTTCATACAACATTGCACAGCGAAAGGCTGGTTAGCAAAAGGGGTAGAACCGGATGAACATGCAAGACAAATTGCCGCAAGTCATGGCCTCAACGTGATTCCTTCTTTGGAAAAAAACATCGAAAAGTTCAGCATAATCACAGCATGGCACGTTCTGGAGCATGTGACAGAACCATTTTCAACACTGAAAGAACTCAGAAATAGATTGGAAGAAGGTGGACATATAGTAATCGCAGTACCCAATCACGCATCCTTTGACGCCAAACATTACGGCAAATATTGGGCAGGATACGACGTTCCTAGGCATCTATCTCACTTCACGCAGAAATCAATGCGCGCTTTGGCAGAGAGGAGTAAGCTGAAAGTGAAATCGATAGAACCCATGCCTTTTGACGCATACTATGTATCGCTGCTCAGTGAAAAGTATGCACATGAAAAATCAAGACTACTTCAAGCACTCACTGTGGGACGTAAGTCTAACGCAACAGCTAAATTGACAGGTGAATATTCCAGCCTCATATATATCTTAACCCGATGAAACAACTGCTCATAATCATACTGATATTGGTTACTGCAGATTTTCTGTTGTTTCAATGTGCCAACCCAAAAGCTCCAACCGGAGGACCGCAAGATAGCATACCTCCTACCCTTGTATCCGCAATACCGGAAGTGGGATCACTCAACGTAACAACCATGGAAATTATACTTGTCTTTGATGAATGGATCAGCGTTGAGAAATTGTCCGCCAATTTGATCATAACACCACAACTCGATAATAAATACAAAACCATCACGAAGAAAAACAAACTAATCCTACGATTTGAAAAACCATTTCCTGACAGCACTACAATTACGCTCAATTTCTTTGATGGCATTACGGACATCACAGAGAAAAATCCGGCTGTCAATCTAAGCTATGTTTTTAGCACAGGTGATTACTTGGACTCATTACAAGTATCAGGAAGCGTCAAAGATCTGTTCACCAATAAGGAACAGGAAAAGGTATTAGTAGGCCTATACCCAAACACTGATACACTTGACATCTACAAGACTAAACCCATGTACTTCACTAGTACAAACAAGAGTGGTTCATTTCACATCTTCAACATTAAGCAAGGAGACTATAAATTGGTCGCATTCAAAGATGACAACCGTAACTTGCTCTTTGATGCCTCAGCCGAAGCGTATGGATTCTTAGCCAATACGATCACCCTTGATTCTAACATTAGGGACTTAACAATTCCTATAGTCAAGATTAATGCAGCTCCACTCCAGAAAGTATCAAGTAAGTCTAATGGCAACTATTACGACATACGATACAACAAACCCATAGATTCGCTTTACATATCAGATACGCTGACCTATCACCTACTTGATGATAGACTAACTGCACGTATCTATAAACCGGTAATGTTTACAGACTTGGCAGACAGTCTGCAAACACGAGTGTTTACCCAAGATTCACTTGGCAATACATCTACCGATACATTATTTATAAAATTTACTGAACAAACAAGGAAACCCGCTAAACTTGAAGCAAAGCTCTACCCACAATCAAAAAGCATTGACGTCACTAACACGTACCAGATAACCTTTAATAAGCCAATTAAATCATTCGAACCATCACTTTTTAATTGGAACAAAGACTCAACCTACTCGATAGCATTAGATACAAGTCTGAACAACTACAAATGGAATCATACCAAAACCAGTCTTACAATCAGAACCACTTTTGATACAACAGCCTATCTAGACTATCAACGGCAAATCATACAAACACTAGATTCACTAGCAACAGATACGACAGAAGTCAACGATGAACCACAACCAACAAGAGGAAAACAAGCCAAACAAACTCTTAAGCTGACACGATCTATCAATCTCACAGCTATGAAAGGTGCATTCATCTCTATTGAGAATGACACGCTACCTACCATCACTCAAGAGTATACCTTCTTTCAACAGAAACAAACAGGAAAAATACTGCTGAACATTACCACAGAACAGCCATCCTATCGCATTCAACTCATAAATAAACAGTACCAAACGATCAGAGAATTCGAACAAACCAAAAAATTAAGTATAACTAATCTCCCTCCCGGAGACTATGGTGTACGGATACTTTTGGACGCAAACCAAGACGGTAAATGGACGTATGGTAACATTCGTCAGAATGTAGAACCGGAACCAATTTACGTGTCAACAGAGTTCACATCACTACGGGCAAACTGGGAAGTCAGTCTGGATATCTCATTCTAACGCGTGGATAACTCAGTACTCAACAGTGAACAAAATCAACAGGCGTGCAAATAGTAAGGCATCCGCATAACAACATCAATTTATGCTCAATTTCCAAGAACCAAAGAACGGGTAATCCACACAGCTAGTAACGCTTACTCATCCACATCAAACTAATTCGAACTGACTCACAAAATTGTTAATTAGCTACTAATCAAGTAAATAGGCGTAAAAATACTGTGTATAAACTTCCACAAAGCCTGCCTTATTAACAAGCGACAAAACCAAAAAAATCTTCAGTCATTTACCCACATGTCCACACTGATAATAGAAATAGTTGTTTATTTAAAACATATAATACTATAATTAAGTAAAACAGAAAGATGTTGACAAGTCGATTAATTGCCGTGATAATCATCAGCTGCCTCGCTCGGGTGGTGTATGGCCAAGGTGAGCAGTTGACATTGGCCAATGAGTACTATCAGCAAGGCGAATTAGAAAAAGCCAAGGTGCTCTATGATGCATTGGCAAAAGACCGGAGACACATTGCCCAAATCAATTCCAATTACATAGAGGTACTAAAGCAGCTGGGCGAACCAAAGGAAATTCTGAAGTATTTTGATCAAATAATCGAATGGTTTCCAGGAAGCATCGCCTACAAAGTGGATAAAGCCAATTACGCTTTTGAAACCAATGATCTTAAAACATACGAGCGTGAGCTTGGCCAATTGCGCAAGGAATATGCGGAGAGTAGATTTCAACTCAGCATGATAGGTCAGGAGTTGGCAGCCAAGCGGCTTTACGAGCCTGCTGCTCAATTCTTTCTTGCGGCGCGGGACATCAGCGGTGCGCCCACTAGTTATGCCTTAGAACTGGCCCGTATCTACAGTCTGCTCAATCAAAAGGAGCGCATGGTGGATGAGTACCTCACATATGCTATGGAAAATCGTCAGAATGCTGCCTACATCAAAAATATCTTCCAAAATCTGCTCAACGAAGAAGACGACCTAACCTATTTAGAATCTGCGCTCATTTCGCGGATGCAGAAGGAACCAAACGAGCGTACCTATCCTGATTTGATGATTTGGGTAGAACTCCAGCGCAAAAATTTTTACGGCGCATTTATTCAAGCACGCGCTCTTGACAAACGTGAACAGAGTACCGGGGGCGAAACGGTTCGCGTAGGTCGTATAGCGCTTGACAATGAAAGCTGGGATGACGCTATTACCATTTTTGAATATCTCACCAAGACCTACGAAGCAGAGGCAAGTCAGGCGTATTACCGAAAAATGCTCATTGAAGCCAAGGAAGGGAAAATCAAAAACACATTTCCCGTGAATCGATCAGAGATTTTGGCGCTCTCTAGATCATACTCGAAGCTGTACGCTGAAGTTGGGCCCAACAACTCCACCTTTGAAGCGCTCCGAAACATGGCGCATCTTCATGCTTTTTATTTGGGCGAAATAGACACTGCCGCTATTGTGCTTCGCTTTTTGATCAATACACCACGCGTGAGCAAGCCGCTGATATCTCAATGTAAAATGGATCTAGGTGATATTTATCTATTGAAAAATGAGCCTTGGGAAGCCACGCTGCTGTATTCACAAGTAGAAAAGGAAAATAGAGACAGTCCGCTAGCCTACGAGGCTAAATTGAAAAACGCGCGCCTTCATTATTTCACCGGCAATTTTTCGCTTGCCAAAAGCCATTTGGACATTTTGAAAAGAGCCACCACGCGTGAAATCTCAAATGATGCCATCGACATATCGGTGCTCATTTCGGACAATACGTATCTGGACTCGACGGATGCGGTGATGCAGGCTTTTGCGAATATCGAGCTGATGATTTTTCAAAATCGGACAGACCGAGCCGAAACGATGCTCAAGCAAATGCTCACGCAACATAAAGGGCATTCGATAATTGATGAAGTATATTGGAAATTGGCGGATATCGCGATGAAGAACGGAAAATTCGAACAGGCCATTTCGTATCTGGAAAAAATTACCCTAGAGTATGCTTTTGATATTCTTGCCGACGATGCGGCCTTCAAAATCGCACGTATCACCGAAGAGCAACTGGCCGATTTGACGACTGCTCAGCAACTGTACGAAAAATTCCTCATCGCCTTTCCGGGTAGCATGTATGCCGCAGATGCTAGGAATAGATTCAGAAAATTGCGGGGGGATTTTGGGAGTTAGTTTTTAAGCAATTTTTCGACTGCTCGCTACCTCATTGGGTCCGATGGATCGGATATCTCCTTTTGAAAGCGTTTCTACGGTTTCCAACAAAGTTAGTTCGAAAGCACTTTGCATATAATCGATCACTGCTTGTTACTTGCCTGTTTTATTTGATCCAACAGATTTGCTACGACTTCATCCAGAAGATGTTTTTCGTTAGCTGATGCATATTCATAGAAGATGTTAATTCCTCCGGATAAGTTGAGTTCTCTCCAATATCTTCCGTTCGTTTGTGTTCCTGAGCGTTCCTGTTTGGATGTTTGTTCGACCACATATGTTGAGTCAGATAAGTGAGGGAGTTTTACCATATATCCACAGTGAAGAGTTAATCTAGTGATATCTATTTTGGCAACCGTATCCAACCTATAATATGTAGTGTAATCTCCTTCAGTGTAATGTGAGTGAGAAGTTCTGAAGTCATTTGGAAGCTCGAAAACATAAACGTTCATCTTACAACTGAATTTGTGTTCAGTTGATTGTCCAACCGAAACAAAGTTGAAACAAAAGTAGATGATAGCTAATAAATGAATTCTCATTCTCGGAGCACTAATGGCAGGTAACTAATTTAATAAACTCTGTCACTTACTCAAAATTTTCTTGGTCTTCGACAACCTCCTATACCACCACAGCGCAACAGCAATCAGCATCAGCGAAATAAACTGCGAATGCGAAAGGATATCTTCGATTAGAAATCCGCGACGTAAATCCCCACGGAAAATTTCGATGATGCCACGACCTACTGCATAGAGCATCAGATAAATCATGAAAAGCTGCCCTTCAAACCGCTGGTACCGCTTGAACATCAATAGAAACACCAATATGCCAAGTAGGAAAAAGGATTCATATAATTGCGTAGGGTGCAAAGCCGTGTGCAAAGGCTGAGCTTGAGAAACCTCGTCGGTAAACGTAACCCCCCAAGGCAAATCCGTAGATGTGCCATAGCAACAACCGGCAAAAAAACAACCCAATCGACCCATTGCGTGCACGATCAAGGCGGAAATGGCCAATCGATCCATCATAGGCCACAGCGGCCATTTTTCTTTTCGGAAATACCAGATGGCCACCGGCACGGCAAAAAGCAACGATCCATAAAAAACGAAACCGGTGCGAAAATTCACAAGCATGTTGGACGGTGGATTGAAGTAAAACGACGGCTTCTCAAAATAGAAGAAAAGTTTGCCGCCGATAAATGCCGCTGCTATCACGTAAATAGCAATCGTTTGAATTTTTTCCGGGTCAATGCCCAAGTCTTTTTTGGCCACACGCGCCATGTACAGATAGGCCAGCAAGGCGCCCAACATGATCAAAAAACCATACGTGTGTATGGTGAAGTTACCTAGAGAGAATAATTCGGGATGCATAACGTCAAATTTACGATTTAAACGGATTCGAGCCTTCGGCTTGGCTGCTGTCAAACACACGGATGGCCACCACATCTGCTTCAGCTGTTTTTTCGCCTGATTCAGACAAAAAATCACACTTCAATACGGTCTTGCGGCCTTTTACTTCTACAATTCGGGCACGAAGCTCCACCTTTGTATTGGGCGTAGGTTTCAGGTACTTGATGGAAAGTGTACCTGTGGCGTAGCGATACACCGGCTCTGAATCCAAATTCCGATTTTCACTTCGATAGGCATGCGCCATGGCCGTGCCCATGCAGTGGCAGTCGATCAGTGTGGCCATGATGCCGCCATTCATCAGGTCTGACCAGCCGTGATACATTTCTTTAGACTCCCAATGCAGCACCGCTTCGTCACCGTCCCAATAGCTTTTGATATTCAGCCCATCGTGATTGTGCCCACACCCGAAGCAGACGTTTTCGGGCATGTGATCCTGGAAAAATTTTGAGTTGCTCATTTTGCTTTTACTTTTACCACAATCAAAGAAAAACAATATGTACCACACCCTCGACTTGCATTTTCTTGGATACGAACATGCCATTGCTAGTTTTTTGATCGAATCGAGCGAAGGACCGATCCTGATCGAGAGTGGACCGTATTCCACTTTTCCGCATTTGGGGAAGGCATTGGCCGATCATGGCTATAAAATCGAAGATGTTAAACATCTACTGTTGAGTCACATTCATTTTGACCATGCGGGCGCAGCGTGGGCGTTTGCCAAACACGGCGCGAAAATTTACCTCCATCCCTTCGGAGCGGGTCACATGCACGACCCCACCAAGCTCGTGGCATCAGCTACCATGATCTACGGCGACCAGATGGACGTGCTGTGGGGAAAAATGGAAGGAATACCAAAGGAAAATCTAGAGGAAATGTCGCATGAGCAAACATTGACAATCGGTGAACACACATTTACCGCCCTGCACACGCCCGGCCATGCGAAGCACCACATTGCTTGGGAGCTGGGTAAAACCATCTTTACCGGAGATGTGGCCGGTGTAAAAATTGCCGACGGGCCTGTGGTACCTCCGTGCCCACCACCGGATATCAACATCGAGGATTGGTTTGGCTCCATTCAGTTGATTTTGGATCGGAATCCCGAAGAACTGGTACTTACCCACTATGGCTCACGCACCAATGTGCATGGTCACATGATGGATTTGCAAGAAATGCTGCACAATTGGGCCTATTGGATCAAAACGAATATGGAATCCGGCATGACAGCCGATGCACTCACGCCGCTATTCATGCAGTACACCAACACCCAACTTCGCTTGCATGGCGTTTCAGAAGAAGGCTTGAAGCAATACGAAGCAGCAAACCCTGCGTGGATGAGTGTGGCCGGACTGATGCGGTATTGGGGGAAGAAGCTTGGTTGAAATTGAATGAATAGCCTTGATGCGCTTTTCTTATATTTGATTCACGTTACATGAAAATCTAAGCCGTGTGATTCGATACACCCATTATATTCTTATCCTTTTTGCCGTTAATTCTGTTTATTCTCAGCGACCGGAAACTTTAAAGCGACTTTATCAAATTCCAGAGCAGGACAGTTCAGCTTACTTGATATCCAATGCAATTGACTTGTTACACGAGTCAATAGTCAATGATGATTTTGAAACAGCCAATGAGGTGATTTCCTTTTTCGAACCAGAAAGTGATGTGATTTTGAGAGCCTTTCAAATCTCAGATTACATTTCCATCCTATACTTCTTAGGTAGATACGACGAACTCTTGAATTATATATCATATGATACTCAACCAAACGAAGGCTATACGCTAGACCGCATCAGGACGGGAATAATCCCTTATCCGATATATGATAAATGGCAAGAGGACGAAGAACGATCAATACTGCACTCAAAAGCAGTTTATATGCAGGATTTTCTTGTCCGTAAAGTTGAAACGGCTACTCTTACCGAAGAGGAAAAGGCAATTTTAAAACTGCACCTTGAGTATTTTCTAAACGGAGCATTTGGCAATGCCGAATTAGAAAAATTATCATCCATCTTCTTGAATTCCTATCCATCCTCAGCATTTAGATACTTCATTCAATCTAAGGTAATCAAGAAGTATGGTTCCAATCCAGTCAACTTAAGCCTGAATTTCGCCCACATTGACTTTGATATTTCGAATAAGATTAGCGAATTGCAGATTTATAGAGAGGGATTTTTAATGTCAATAAACGCAGAAATAAATAGAGCATTTAATTTCAACACTTTTTCCTATGGCCTTGGAATGGGGTTAGATGTATTTCCTTTTCATTTTATGAGCAAATCAGAGGGTTTATATCAAAGAATAGGATTTCAATTGGGCGTAGATCAGAATTACTACAATTTGGATTTGCGAAGTACTAAGGGAACTACATCTCTTTTACAGTTTAGAGCGGGATTGGTGCTGAATTATTCAAGACCACAAATTCTTTTAAAATAGAGGTGACGATAATTTCAATCACTTTTTTGTACTTCAACCAATCACTACCTACCCCCTCTCAAAAAATCATCCTCATCAAAATCGTCTTCTTCATCCTCATCTGGTAGCGGAAGCATACTGCTGAGCAAATCCTTGAACTGCATGCCGCGCTCCAGTTTGTGCTTGCTGAGCATGCTGAATTCCACCAAGCCATGTAGGGCGAATTCCATAAGGAAAAGTTTGAACGCCTCATCCACTTTTTTGTGTTTGCTCTCTACCAAATCACGTAGGCCGGGAATGCCATTCAGTTCCTTGGCGTATTCCTGTACGGTGAAGTCATGTAGGAAATCGATCATATTCCCTTTGCCAAACCAATCGATCATGGGCTGATAGGGGTTCGGTTTGTCTTTGTACTTGCGCGTGTCTTCCGGATCGGGGAAGTACTCCAAAAACTGGGTGCGAATGGCTTTTCCCACGAGATTATTGGCTACCAAACCTGCTCCTTCCTGCTCGCCTTCATACACCAATTCGA